>NZ_BSWS01000001.1:0-532917 GCF_030270165.1 Helicobacter sp. NHP22-001
TGGAGATTCCGCTGATGGGGTTGTAACCAAGTATGGCTACATACTGGATATAGCTAGTTATGGATCGTTGAAGCAAGAAGCCCACCCGTCTTTAGCGGGTGGGTGATTCACTATATAGAATCTTATTACTTTAGCAGCTAATTTATAGCCAATTTGTGTACAATTTACGCGCAGTGCGTCATAGTTCATACTACGCTGTAATTACATTATGTATTTTGTATACGAACCTTTACCCAGCCTAGTCCAAAAATACCCATAAAAGTTGAAAATGCTTTATCTTGCAGTGCGCATGCAAACTCTCGTTTCAGATCCCCTACCTACTCTCCCAGATCCACCATTTTCTTAAAAACCATGCTTTAATGTCTTTTGGTTTTAGTTTTATGGTGGTTCTTTTAAGTGTGGCAAACGCAAAAAAAAATACAACGCATTAGCGTAAAAAATCAATCGGCTGCGGTATCTAAGACAATATAAAGATGACAACCAACGCGACCATTGGAGCAAAGAACTCTTCAACACCTACAAGCGGTTACAGACAAGATACGGAAAACCCCCTAGTGCTCAATCTCCCTTCAAGTTAGGCACTAAGCGCAGAGCCCCCTATGGCAATAACCAATTGCGGCACGAAGACAAACAAGACAATACGAGCCACTACGTTGCTCGTATAAGATAGCGTGCATGGCCTTTTAAGATTTTTTCCAAAGCAACTTGTGCAAGAGCATCTCCCATCATTACTCCCTTTTGAAAGCACTTCACGGCTCTAGCCACATCTTGTGATCTTCCATACCCGTATTGGTAGATAAGCCCCAAGGAGTGATAGGCTCTCACCTCTCCGTGTTTAATGGCTTTGAGGAAATAGCTAAAAGCCATATCCTTGTCTTCCACCACGCTATCACCCTTAAAATACAACATCCCCAATCGATAACATTTTCGGGCGTAGGCTAACTCTCCCGCCTTAGAGTAAAGATCTTTAGCCTTGTTATAATCTCTACAAGTGCAAGCGATCACAGCCATTTCAAAATACGCACTTACGCTTCTTAGGCACATGTCAAACCCCTAGTTTCTAAGAATCAAACAAACCAAGAAACTTTAAGAAAGCCAAAGTTTCTAAGGTTTATCAGGGTGCATTATAGCATTTTTTTTATATTTTCATATTATTTTTCATGTTTATATACTATTTTTTGATAGTGCAGATGGTGAAGAAAATACCGATCTAAATCCCAAAAGCGATTGCCATTTCTCGCTAAGTTTCAAAGTGGAAATACTCCAGCAATTTCTCCACAAAAGTCAAGAATGCTCACGAAACGCCCCACTACCCACCGCCACTCGATCGCCCCATTACTTTTTGGCAAGATCAAAGTCGAGATTTAAGTCTTGCATGGAATTTTCTAGGTTAAACATAGTTGAAGTATACCCACTTCGATAGTAAAAGGCTCTGCATCTGCAAATGTTTTGCAATTTGGCTACTTTATGCTTAGCCTTGGATATATATTCTAAAATGGATTAGGTATTCATTTTAGACTTTTAGACTAATAAAATTATCTGTTATCTTTTTTAACTTGTCAATTAAAAATTACAAATTATCTGTACCATGTTTCACTTTGATAATTTAGGTGCGTTCTTGACCTTTGGATCTTATGGTTTTAAGCCTTTTGGTGTGAGATTTATTGTCTAACTCTCTTGTATTCTAATCAATACACTGCAAGTTGTGAGCTTTGGATCTTGTTTGTTTTTACTCATAATTCTCTAATCCTTTTTTCAAGATTGATTTTAGTGAAGTGTGGAGTAGATTAGCCTTGTCATCCTTGAGATACGGCTTTGCCACCAACGCTCGCTAAAATATAGGGATTAGAAAGTCCCCCTAGTCGTTTCGTTTCCATTTACTTGGAGCTTAGATTACCCCATATTTTGCACTCAATTTATTCTAAGGCAATGGTCCCCTTGTGTGCGAGTTTACTCATAAAACTGGCTACGCAACATTATCTAATCACCCGTGCATATCAATCACAAACTGCACCACAAACAACGCCCCGAAGAGGTAGAGCAAGGGGTGGACTTGCTTGAACTTGCCCCGAACAATTTTAATGAGCGGATAGACAATGAGCCCGATGCCCACGCCATTAGTGATGCTAAAAGAAATGGGGATCCAAAAGAATACGAAAAAGGCGGGCAGGGCCTCTTCTAAATCATTCCAATCGATTTCGCCCAAATGGCTCATCATCATAAAGCCCACAATGATGAGGGCCGGGGAGGTGATGGCGGGCACGCTGGCTAGAGCTTTTGCTAGGGGGGCTAGAAAGATTAAAGAGGCAAAGAGCAAGGCAACAATGACGCAAGTAAAGCCCGTGCGCCCGCCCACGCTCACTCCCGCCCCCGATTCAATGTAGGTAGAGGTGGGTGAAGTGCCGGCTATTGCCCCCACTGCGCTGGCGATCGCGTCTGCAGAAAGCGCACTTTTGGCGTTTAAGAAGCGATCGCCTTGCATTAAATTGGCTTGTTGCGCCACTCCGATCATGGTTGCCGTGGTGTCAAAGAGCATGACTAAAAAAAAGGTGAAGATCACCGCCCCAAGGTCGAGTTTTAACGCCCCCAAGAGGTCTAGCTTAAAAAAGGTGCTATCACAATGCTTAGGCAATTCAAACAAATGCTCAGGCAGTTTTAAATGCCCTAAGAGCAGGGCTAAAAGGGCGGTGATCAAAATGCCTAAGAAGATCGCCGCCTTGACGCGATGCACTAATAAAACAATGGTAACAAACAGCCCGATTAAGGACATATAGGCGATGGGCTTAGAGAAGTTGCCTAGCGTGATGATGGTCGCGCTGGAGGGCTCGACTAGATGGGCGTTTTGCATGCCAATGAAGGCGATGAAAAGCCCGATGCCTGAAGTGATGCCCGCTTTTAGGGAGGTGGGGATCGCCTTGATCAAAGCCTCTCTAAAGCCCGTCAAGGACAGGGCTAAGAAAATCAAAGAAGCCCAAAAGACGCTGCCTAGGGCGGTGTGCCATGAAATGCCCATGCCAAGCACGATCACAAAGGCAAAATAGGCGTGCATGCCCACACTCGGAGCGATGGCAATGGGATAATTTGCCACAACCCCCATGATCAAAGTGCCAACAATGGTGGCTAGCAGGGTCGCCACAAACACGCCGTCAAAATCCATGCCCGCTTTTTGCAACACGGCGGGATTGACAATGGCAATGTAAGAAATGGTTACGAAAGTGGTCAAGCCAGCTAGGGTCTCGATGCCTAGCGAAGTGTTGCGCTCTTTGAAGTGGAAAAACTTGGACAAAAACGCTAACATACTCGGGTTGCTCCTTATTTGTAGAATGGGTTAAAGTTAATCTAGGGTAAATGGAGCAACAATAAGGGGCATTGTATTGAAGCAAACTAAAATAGGGCTTAAATAGTGGTGTTAGAGGGCTTAGAGGGCTTAGAGGGGCTAGGACTGTTAGGCTTTTCGGGGGGGGGCGATAGCGTGGCGTTGTTTTATTTACTCTTGGAACGGGGACTGCCCTTTGATTTAGCGATTCTAAATCATGGGTTAAGGGCGCAGGCAAGTTTAGAGGTCGCCTATGCCAAAGAGTTAGGGGCAAGGCATGGTAAAAAAGTCCATGTAAAAAAAGTGCACCTACAAGGGGGCAATTTAGAAGCCAAGGGGCGCCAAGCACGCTACCTTTTCTTTGAGGGTTTGATAAAGGAGTTTGGCTACACGCATTTAATTTTAGCCCACCACTTGAACGACAAATTAGAGTGGTTTTTGATGCAACTAGCCAAGGGGGCGAGTTTGCAAACCCTGCTAGGCTTTAGTGCCCTAGAGCCACGCACAAACTACACCCTAGTGCGCCCCTTAATTTACACCCCAAAGGCTGCCCTACTAGACTATCTACACGCCCATAAGCACCGCTACTTTGAAGACAGCACAAACAACGATTTGCGCTTTAAACGCAATCTAATCCGCCATAGCCTAGCCACGCCTTTTTTAGACTTGATGGGGGCTAGGGGGGTGGTGCGCAGTTTTCAAGCCCTAGAGCTAGAAAAACAAAGCCTTTACCCGCCCCTAAACTATCTTGAGCTTAAGGGCGTGTTTGTGTTTAAAGCGGGGGGGCAAAATCTCTACTACATAGATAGCCTGCTTAAAAAACTAGGCTATGTTTTAAGTGCCAAACAACGCCTAGAGCTAGCACAAAATAACTTTAACGGGGTCGTGGGGGGGGGGTTTGTGGTGGGGTGTGGAGGGGGGCTTGTCTATGTGGCTAGGGCTTTGGAGGCTAAGCCCAGCTTGCCAAAACCTTTTAAAGAGGCTTGCCGTAAATTACAGATCCCCCCTTTGGTGCGTCCCCTTTTCTTTAGCCAAGAGTGGGAAAACACTCTAGCAACACTTAAAGACTTTCAGTCCGCACAATCAAACTAGGGGGTAGGTTAAAGGTGTTGATGATCTCTTGCTCTAAGGCTCTTTGCTCTCCGCTGTCCTTTTCGTGGTCGTAGCCTAGTAGGTGCAAATAGCCGTGCAAGAACAATAGCGTAACCTCATCTAAGAGGCTATGCCCACGCTTTTGCGCCTCTTCTTTAGCTAATTTGATATTCACCACCACACTGCCTAAAAAATCATTAAAGGGCATGGAAATGGGAAAGCTTAGAACATCTGTCGGCTTATTGAACCCACGATATAAATGATTCAACTCTTGTATGCGCTCAGCAGATACTAACACCAATTCCACCCCCCCCGCCTTGCCTAAATGCGCCATAAGTGGGGTTAAGTGCGCCCTTAAATCCCCTAGCCCACTTTGCACTTCATCGATTAAATCGATTTGAAACTCCATAGCACCCCTTTAAGAGAAAAGCATTATAATACCCACTTTTGGAGAAGCCATGTTTAAACCCCACCACACCGCCCTTTTAAAGTGGTATGCCACCAGTGGGCGCATAGACCTGCCTATCCGCCACTTAAAAGGTGAAAACGCCCCCTATGAAGTCTATGTCAGCGAAATCATGTCCCAACAAACCCAAATTGGCGTGGTGCTAGACAAATTCTACCCCCCTTTTTTAAAAGCCATGCCCACTCTCAAAGACTTAGCCCAAGCCAAGCTAGAGCAAGTTTTATTATTGTGGCAAGGGCTAGGCTACTACGCAAGAGCAAAGAATCTACACAAGAGTGCCAAAATTTGCTGTGAATTGCACGGGGGCGAACTACCCAATGACTACAACGCCCTAAGAGCCTTGCCGGGCGTGGGCGATTACACCGCCAATGCGATTTTATGCTTTGGTTACAAACAGGCGGTGGGGGTGGTGGATGCCAATGTTGCCCGGGTGCTGTTGCGCCTTTTTGGCATAGACCCTAAAAGCCCAAATCTAGCCAAACTCTTGCAAGTTAAAGCCCTAGAGTTTTTAAACCAAGAAAACCCCTTTGATCATAACCAAGCCTTGATTGACTTAGGCGCACTTGTTTGCACCCCCGCTAACCCCGCTTGTTTATTATGTCCCCTCCAACAAGCCTGCAAGGGCAAACACAATTTAACGCGTTTTAGCGTGGCAAAAAAGCCCCCAAGCACCCCCATCACCAAGCATTACGGTGTGTGTGTGCAAGAGGGGTTTTTATATTTAACTTGCGCCAAAAAGGGGCTATACGCACACTTGCACCAATTCCCCTTACTTAAAGAACAAGAACATATTAACTTGCCCCTACTAGCCCAAGTGCGCCACAGCTACACCAAATACCGCCTAAGTGCTAAAATCTACCAAGCCACTCTAGCAGACCTAGACCCCACCAACCTAGTCAAAATCCCCCTACAAGACTTCAAACACACCCCCAAAAGTTCTTTGAGTCTTAAAATAATGCACACCTTGCCTATCCTAAACCTTTAAGCCACAAGCTAAAGCAAAAAATCCTATAATAGGTCTTATTTTTTAAGGAGAGCCCATGAAATTAGCCAAGTTTGCCCTAAGTTGCGATGGAGTTAAAGTTACGAGTTTAGAGCAGTTGAAAGAGCATTTTAATCTCTTAGACATTTTGGAGCACTACAAAAGCGGTACTTTAAGCCGTTGGTTACGCTCAAGAGGGTATGAAAACGAGCTACAAGGCATAGAAGCCATTAATGCCACAGAGGACGCAGAAATTTTAAATGCCCTTTGTGGGGTCTTTGGCATTGAGGCGGATTTAGAAACAATCAGTGCCATTTTAGAGGAGCACGCCCAAGAGCAAGAGAGGGCAAAAGCTGAAGTTAAAGCCCAATCCTTAATCCCCCTTGCCCCTAAAGAACAAGCCCTAATCCCCACTATCACGCAAAATGCCCTAGTTACCCCCCCCCCCCCCCCTCACACGCAAACCCCAACGCAGCCTAGCGAAACATTAGTCAGCCACTATAAAACACTTGAAGAAAGGTCGTGGGATTATAAGGCACTCAAATATAAACTTCTCAACGCTAAAGGTTTAGTAACAGGCAAGGCGACCCTAAAAGAGTTGCTTAAAGGTTATGCGGATTTTTTGGGAAAAGACAAAAACGAAATTGCAGACCATTTAGGAGCACTCACAAAAAATAAAAATGGCGACCGACAAGCCTTTAGAGCACTCCTATTTTATTTGTTAGCAAGCCCTGTCTTTAAGGCAAGTGAGCTTGAAAAGGCATGGATAGAAAAGTTACAAATTGCCGGCACTATCGAAGAACTAGCCGACATGCTAAGCATGGACAGATACACCGAGATCTGCGAAATCACTTTAGATTTTCATGCACTACAAACACAAGCCCACGATTTTGGCAAGATTGTTTGTTTTGCGTCTATAGACTTCTCTTTTGGAATAGAACCTATGGACGAAAATAACCAACCACTTAAACATATCCCACTTTGGCTATTCATCACACGCACATTGAAAATCAAAGGTAAAAGTTTTGCGGGGCAAAGTTTTGGGCTAGGTGAGCGAACTTTGCAATACCTAGAACTCGACCTTTAACCCCCCTACCCCTCAGCCGGTAGTTGCAACGCCGGCATTGCTGGCATGTCCAGTCCAGCAATGCCCTCTAAAGAGCCGTAGCTTTTATTGACATGGGATAAGATTTTTTTAATCTGCTTCTCCCTTTTGCTCCAAAGCCTCTCCATCGCCCGCTTTTCATCCTCTAAATCCCTTTGCAAGGCGACAAAGCTCTCCACCAAGCCCTGCACATGCTGGCTAAACTCTTGGCTAGTGAGATAGTCATAAAGATAGTGCATTTTATCCGCCTTATTCTCTTGGCTCTTATACGCCCCGTGCAAGCGCACCACCATCTCCCTTAGCACCACACTAAGCCCCTTAAACTCTTGAAAGCTACACACCCACACCCCCTCTAATAAGCCCATCCTATCTAAACCCTTAGGCATCGCCTCGCTCACCAACACCCCCACCTCAGCCCCCGCCTCCAGCACATTCGCCTTAAGCTTAGCGATCCACTTGTGGTCAAAATTCTTGGTCCGCTTGCTCTCATAGCACACCACCCCACAGCACACCCCCCTCTCATTATGCACCTTCTGCAAGCAATCCGCCCCCTTCTGCCCCTTTGGCACTTCGGCAATGGTGTCTTTAGGGAACTGGGCTTTCAAATACGCCTCAATGGCTAATTCTTGTGCCTCGCCTTGCAGTTGCTGGGAGGTGAGTTCCGCCCGCTTATTCACTTGGCTGATCCCCTCTTTGAGCTTGCGGTTCTCCTCCTTTAACTGCGTGAATTGCACCTCAAAGAAAGCCTGTAGTTTCGCCTTCTCCTCCTCTAGCTGGGCGGTTAGGTTCAAGGCACTTTCTGCCTCGATTTTTGATTTCATCTCCTCTTTCTCTCTTTCTAAACGGGCGTTTTTGGCTTGCAGGGCGTGCAATTCTTGCAGTTGCTTAGATTTTTCTTGCAACTCTTGCTCCATCGCCTTGAAGGCGTTTTGCTGTTCGGCTTGCATTTGGGCTTTAATGTCTGCTTGCATTTTTGCCCTCTCTTTTGCCATTTGGGCACTTGTCTCAGCCTCTAGTCGGGCTTTTTGCTCCTGCAAAGCTTGGTTAATGCCCTCTTGCATCTTCTTATCAAAGGCTTCTTGTTGCTCTTCAAGTCTTTTAAATGCCTGCTTATATTCGTGGCGTTTGTCTTCCACCTCCTTTTTAAACTGCTCCCTTAAGGGGGCTAAGAGCGCATCATTAGCGTCAATGGGTTTAGAGCAGTGGGGGCAAATGAGGGTTTGCATAGGTGTCCTTTAGCCAAAAGTAAAGGGCTATCCTAACACAAAAGGGCTAAAGTTTGGGGGGGTTGCGTGTTTAAAGAATTTGATAATCCCTAATATCTTCCTAATCTCTGCCTTTTTAAATCCGCATAGTCGGGGGTGGCGTAGTTGACAAAGGGCTCTAGGGCAATGCTGCCCCTCTTGGTGAACTTGGCTAACACCTCTAAATATTTGGGCTGAAGTAAGGCGACTAGGTCGTTTAAGATTTTACCCACGCAATCCTCCCCAAACATCCCCTCATTGCGGAAGCTGAAGAGGTAGAGTTTTAAGGACTTACTCTCCACCATTTTTAAGTCGGCAATGTAGTTAATGTAAATGGTGGCGAAGTCGGGCTGGGCGGTGATGGGACAGAGGCTGGTAAATTCCGCGCTCACTAAGCGGGTGAAAATGTCTAGGCTTGGGTGGGGGTTGGCAAAGGCCTCTAGTAGGGTGGGGTCGTATTTGTCAATGTAGGGGGTTTTAGCCCCCAAGTGGTGTAGGTCGTAATTAGGCATGTTCTAGCACCTTAGCGCAACGAGCGCAGGGTTCTAGCGCGCTGTGGCTGGTAAATTGCCAACAGCGGGGGCATTTATGCGCTTTGGCTTTGTAAAGCGTGAAGGCGGAGGTGTCTAGTAGGGCGTTGTCTTGCTTGGCGCACACGCTAGAAACCATCAGCCATTCGGCGTAATGCTTGAAGTCGTCCGGCTCTTTGAGATGGATTTCTAGCTCTAAAGAGGTTTTAACCTGCTTGTCTTTTTTGAGGCAATCTAGGGCTTCGCTAAAGAGGGTGCGTAGGTGCAAGGGGGCTTTAAACTCTTCAAGCAGAGCCTCATTGGGGTGTAGGGTGGGCTCTTTTAAATCAAAGACGCTTGTTCCGCTTAATGCCACCTCTTTAAATAGGGAGCTGGCGTGGCTAAAGACTTCCTCAATGGTGTAGGTCAAAATGGGGGCTAAGGTAAAACTGAGTTGGTGGGCTAAGTGCAACATGGCGGTTTGTATCCCCCGTCTTTTGGGGCTGTTTTTGCCGTCGCAATACAAGCTGTCCTTGCAAATGTCCATGTAAATACCGCTCAGCTCATTAGCGATGAACGCCAAGAGTTTTTGCAAGCCCTTAACAAAGTCGTAGCCTTGAAAATGCGCCTGCACTTGATTAAAGACTTGCGCGCTTTGGGCCAAAATCCATTCATCTAGGGGGTTTAGGGGGCTTAAACTCTCTAAATCCGCAATGTTGGCGAGCAAGAAGCGCAAGGTATTGCGGATTTTTTTGTAGCTGTCGGCGGTTTGCTTGAAGAAGGCATCGCTCACGCTTAGGTCGTTTTGATAGTCGTTCAGCACCACCCACAAACGCAAAATATCGCTGCCATAAGTGTTTAAGATATGCTCTAAGGAAATGACATTGCCCTTAGATTTACTCATTTTATGCCCCTTCTCATCCACCGTAAAGCCGTGGGTCAACACTGCTTTAAAGGGGGCTTTAGAGTGGGCGATACAACTTAAAAGCAAGGAGCTTTGAAACCACCCACGGTGCTGGTCGCTGCCCTCAAGCACAAGGCCGCTGGGGTAGAGTTTCAGGCGTTCCTCACACACCGCCTTAAAGGTGCTCCCACTGTCAAACCACACATCCAAAATATGTGGGTTTTTCTCCAACTTGGGGGCGAGGTGCTTGAGGTCTTGGGGCAGCAAGTCGGCAGTCTTAGCCTCCCACCACGCATTGCACCCCTTTTGGCTAAAAATACCTTTGATATGCTCTAAAATCGCAGGCTCAAACAAGGGCTCTTGGCTCTCCTTATCCACGAAAAACGCCATCGGCACGCCCCAACTGCGCTGCCGACTCACACACCAATCGGGGCGCTGCTCGATCATCGCCTTGAGGCGGTTTTTGCCCTGTTTGGGGTAGAACTCCACGGCCTCGATCGCCTCTAAGGCGACCTGTCTTAGGGTTTTTTTGCTTCCGTCGGGCTGTAAAAAGGGCTCGTCCATGAGGATAAACCACTGCGTGGTGGCGCGGTATAACACCGGCTCATGGGTGCGCCAGCAATGCGGGTAGGAGTGGGTGATCACGCTGTGGTGCAAGAGATTTTCACCCAAGAGCTCTAGGATTTTGGGCTGGATTTTAAGCACATGCGCGCCTAAAAACTCCTGTGGCAAAAGCTTTTTTTCTAGGATTTCTTCATCATAACGCCCGAAGTCATCCACGGGCATGAGCACCTCTAAGCCATAATCCAGCCCTAAAAAATAGTCCTCTTCGCCATGCCCGGGGGCCGTGTGCACCGCTCCACTGCCCTCTTCTAGGCTCACGTGGTTACCTAGCACCACAAGCGAAGCGCGCCCATTTAAGGGGTTGATCGCCTCGTGTTTTTCTAAAAGATCGCTCTCAAAACTGCCGACAATCTCACCCTTTAAAATCCCCTTTTCTAAGAGTTTGGGGGCGAGCTCTAGGGCGGCAATGTGCCCGGCTGAAGTGATGGCGTAGGTGGTCTTGGGCTTTAGGGCGATGGCAGCGTTGGCAGGCAAAGTCCAAGGCGTGGTGGTCCAAATCACTAGGGCGAAGTCTTTAGGGGTTTGCTCGACGCTAAAATGCGCCTCTTTAGCTAAAAAGGCGGCACTTTGGGGGGCTAAATTAAAGGCGACAAAGATCGAATCAGACTGCTTGTCCTTATACTCCACCTCGGCCTCTGCCAGCGCGCTTTGGCACGCCCAACTCCAATACACGGGCTTAAAGCGTTGTTTAAGTAGCCCCTTTTGCGCCACAATGCAAAGCATGCCATAAATGCTCGCCTCAAAGGCGTAGTCTAGGGTTTCATAGGGTTTTTCATAATCGCCCACCACGCCCAGCTGTAAAAACTCATTTCTTTGGATGTCTATGAATTTTTTAGCGTGGCTGTAGCAGCGTTTGCGAAACTCTAGGACATTGTCCTTATCTTTAAATTCTTTCTCCACTTGCTGTTCGATGGGTAGGCCATGGCAGTCCCAACCGGGGGTGTAATCCACGCAAAAGCCCGCAAAATAGCGGTGCTTGACCACGACATCTTTGAGGATTTTATTCAAGGCATGCCCGATGTGTAAATGCCCATTGGCATAGGGCGGGCCATCGTGCAGGTTAAAGCTCTCTTGCCCCTTGCGCTTGGCTTGCATGTGGGCATACACGCTCTCTTCTTGCCATTTGACATAGACTTTCGGGGCGTTTGCGCCCAAGTTTGCGCGCATGGGAAAGGAGGTGGTGGGTAAAATCAGGGTGTCTTTGTAGTCCATTGTTAATCCAAAATTTTAATGTATAGATGGCTTTGAGCTTTGGGGATGGTTTTGAGCGTGGGGATCGCCAAAACCTCGTAGCGTTTGGTTTGCTCTAAGTAGGTGATGGCGATGATATCCCCGACTTTGACCTCTTTGCTCGGCTTGACTTTGAGCCCATTTAAGGCAACCACGCCCTCATTTAGCATGTCCAGCGCAATGGCGCGCCTTTTGGTGATGTTGGTGGCGTTTAAAAATTTATCAATACGCATTTCTCTATTCTAGCAAGCTGTGGCTAAAAATGGGCTTTTGCACTTTGTAGTGCGTAACACTTTTGAAAGTTTTATGGTAAAACAAGCAATCTTTAAAGAGCACCTGTTAATTGTCGAGGTCAAAAAATCCAGCGTGAAGGTCCGCTACAATAACACGATTGGCGATTTTGTCCCATATACGCAGGTGCATAATCAGTTTAAAGCCAGCTACAGCCCACCCACAATCGGCGAAACCGCCCTTTATCTTAAAATGGGGCGCTTTGGGCTCGTGCTGGGCACTTCTATTTTGCCCCAAGAGGTGGAGGACAGCCAAAAAGAGGACATCCAGATCATCAAATACAAGGATGGCACAACCACCACTTATTGAGATGAGGTGTTAAAGGTTCTCAGCCTCAAAGACTTGGTCATTGAATGTGAAACGCCACACTCAAGGCACAAAAGAGTGTTGAGGTAGAGTGCGGCACGGCACAGGTTAAGGCGCAAAATACTCTAAATTTGGAGGCACAAACGGCTAAAATTAAGGTAAATTCTACCAGTGCGGATGCGCTTGATGTTACCCCACTCTTGAGCACATGACTAGGGGCAACACAGCGATCGCTGTGTTTCTCTTGGATAGGGTTCTTTGTGGGCTTGAAGTTGATGGAGGCAATGTTGCCCATTAATCAGGCTTTTTTAAAGCTGTAAGATTGTCTTGTTTTTGGTTGGGGTTTAGCAAGGTTTTGTTTGAGCTCTTGGAGCCTTTGTGTTTCTTTTGTTACCCTAACTTCTCTGGGCTCTTGCCCTCCTGTTATAAATGCGCTGATCTAAAACCTCATCGACCGCTTGCCGTTCAGCTATTTTCTTATCACTTTGCGTTTTAATAGCCTCTAGCTCCCTATGCATCTTTTTTTCAAAAATCGCAACTTCGAGGGATTAAACCAAGATACGGATCAAAAAATAAGCGACAGTTCTACAATAATACTTGTCAAACAAGCTATCTAAAATTTATTTTTGTTGATTTCTCATCGATATTGCTTACAATTCCATTTCCGCTAGTATTAGCTTACAAGCTTTTACTCACTGTTGTTTGCAGTAGTTGCCATCACTGATACTTATCTTTCCCCCTGCTAACCACTATATGGATCTAGTTAGGGGCGGTAGTTTGGTGTGTAGGCTCTAGCTCTAGGTTTCCCAAAGAGATGTATCCGTTAAGGAGAGTTTAGATGACACTTGTAGGCTTTGTGCAGCCCTTGAGGTTAGATTAGATCTTATTTTCTAATACTCGTTGTTTGTAGCGTGCAAAGTGATGATGGCCTTATATCTCTTTTAAGAAAACCTAATAATGTGATCCAAGTCAAGCTTTGGGCTTGTTTTAAGTTTCTTTGTGCAAAAATCGAAACTTTATAGGCTAAAACTTAGGTCAAGAGGTGTTTTTTGTTATCCCGTTATTTCTTTCAAAAAGGTTTAGCCTTTGTGCCTAACCACCGCCTGCGCTATTTAAGTTTGAGTGTGGCGTGCTTGGGGATCGCCTTCGTGATAGGCATCATTGGGCTGTATTTAATGCCAGAGAGCGTAACGCATTGGACAAAGCAAAAATTCGGGCTGATGAGTTGGCTTGAGAATGTCCATTTAGGCCCTGTGTTTGACAACGATCTCTTCATTTTTAATTGGGTCTTGCACCCCTATTTTGGGGCGATTTATTTCATGCAAGCCCGTGTGGCGGGGTATAAGTTTTTTACGGGGGTGTTGTTCACGGCGTTGGTGTCGACCTTCTTTTGGGAGTATGGACTGGAGGCTTTTGTCGAAATCCCCAGCGTCCAAGACTTGATTTGCACCCCCACCCTAGGTCCGCTCGTGGGCGAGGTGTTCTACCGCATCAGCCAGAGGCTACAAAGGTCCAAAAAACTGCCTAAGTTTTTCGTGGGCTGTGCGCTCTTTTTCTTAGATTTCATCGGCTTTAGCATCCAAAAACTCGGCTTTGCTAGAGCTTGTGGGATATGCAATAAAAACGCCGTTTACCAACAAGACACCCCAAAATGCTAAATTCAACTCCCATGAAGTGAGGTTTTAATGCAATTTCAAGTTTCTAACCAAGCCAAGTTGCCCACCCCCTTTGGCGACTTCTGCTTACAATCCTTTAAAGAACAACAGGGGGCGTTGGAGTTAGACCATTTGGTGGTTTTCACTAAAGATTTGGGTGATCTGCCCTTAGTGAGGGTGCACTCAGAATGCCTCACCGGCGATGTGTTTAGCTCGCAAAAATGCGACTGCGGGGGGGAGTTGAAAATGGCACTCGAGCGCATCAGCAAAGAGGGGGGGATGCTCATTTACCTACGCCAAGAGGGGCGGGGCATTGGGCTGTTTAACAAAATCAACGCCTACGCTTTGCAGGATCAAGGTTATGACACCATCGAGGCGAACGAGGCGATCGGCTTTAAAGATGATGAGCGTGACTACACGATCGTAAAACATATTTTCACGCACTACGGCATTAGTAAAATCCGCCTACTCACCAACAACCCCAAGAAAATAGAAGCCCTTGAGGCGTTTGTAGAGGTCGAGCGTTGCAGCATTTTAGTGCCCAGCAACTGCCACAACCACGCTTACCTACAGACTAAGAAGCTCAAAATGGGGCATTTGCTTTAATGCTAAGCTTTAATGAAGCCCTAGAGGTCATCGGGGCGAGTTTTTTAACCCCTCTTGGCAGTGAAAAGGTCTTGTTTGCAGACGCCCTAGGGCGTGTGTTGGCTGAGGACATTTTAGCCCCTAAGGACAGCCCCACCCATACCACCGCCAGTATGGACGGCTACGCCTTTAGGTTAGAGGATTTGGACTTGTTACAAACCCAAGGGCTCTTGGTGCAGGGGATCAACCCAGCCAGCTTGCAAGAGCCTCCCATGTTAAAGCCCGGATGCGCCCTTAAAAGCTTTGTTGGGGCAAAAATGCCCATCGGGGCGGACGCGCTTGTCATTGTGGAAGAGGTGCAAGAACAGGCCGAGCGGATATTTTTAACACATAAAAGTGGCAAGTACGATTGGATTCGCCCCATAGGCTCGCAGTATAAAAAGGGGGCGGTGGTGCTTGCCAAAGGGGATAAAATCACACCCTATGGCATAGGTGCACTCGCCGAGCACAACCAAGTCTTCGTGCAGGTGTATAAAAGGCCTCGTGTGGGGATTTTAAGCGGGGGGGCAGAGATTGTGGAGGTGGGTGCGCCCATTGAGGGGGTGCGCAGCGTGAATAACCACATGCTAAAGGCGATGGCTGAGAGTCTAGGGGGCGAGGGCGTGCTCTACCCGCTCTTGCCCGACAAGCAAGAGAGCATCGAGCAAGCCATATGCCACGCCTTTAGAGATTGCGACATGGTCGTGACCACGGGGGGGATGAGCAAGGGGGATTTTGACTTCACCCAGCACGCGATCGCCAATGTGAGCGAGATCGCCTTTAAGGGGGCAAAGATCAAGCCGGGTAAACCCTTGGCTTACAGCATTTGCGCCAAAGACGGCACGCATAAGCCCTTGCTTGCGCTACCGGGCAACCCCCCCGCTGCTGCGCTCACTTTTTATCTCTTTGGGGCGGCGGTCTTTGCCAAACTCTTCAACACCCCCTACGCCCCACCCTTCCAAGAAGCCACTTTAGAGGAGGATTTTGAAAAGCACGAGGAACGCATGGAGTTTTTGGCGTGTGCGGTGTGTTTGAAAGGGGGACGCTACTTTGCGAGCCTACGCCCTAGGGCGCATTTGCACGATGGCCACAGCGGCTTGTTGGTGCTTGAAGAGGGGGGGCGGACTTACAAAAAGGGCAGTGCTGTGCCGCTCTTGCTGCACTACATTTTTTAAGGAGTTTGATATGGTGTCTGTGCGTTTTTTAGGGCCGATCAAAGAGGAGAGCCTAGAATTAGACATTGCGAATTTAAAGGACTTGCGGGCAATCTTGCACGAAAAGGCGCAGATCAAGCCATGGCTTGCGATGAGCGCGGTTGCCATTAATGGCGTGCTCGTGGAGGATGCCAACACCCCCTTAAAGGCGGGCGATGAGGTCGTCATTTTACCGCCCGTGTGCGGGGGCTAGGCGTGTTGGAGGTTGTGGAGGGTGCGCTTAACACAAACGCCCTTTATGGAGCTTGGTCTAAACTCTGTGTGGAGCAAAATCTAGGGGCGTTGTGCGTCTTTAGCGGCTTTGTGCGCCCTGAAGAGGGGCTAGAGGGCTTGAGTTTTGAGGTGTTCATGCCCTTATTTGAGGCGTGGTTTGGCACATGGCAAGAGCGGGCGAAAGCGCAAGGGGTGTATTTGTGTTTGGCGCACTCAAAGGGCGATGTCTTGGTGGGGCAAGGCTCTTACATGACAGGGCTAATGGGCGCACACCGCCAAAAGGCGTTGGAGCTGTACGCCCCCTTTATTGAGGATTTCAAGCACAACGCCCCCATTTACAAATACGATTTAAGAAATGGGCAAAAGATTTACGCCAAGGATCGAAGCCATCCATTGAAAGGGAGCGGATTACTGCAATGACAACAATCAATATCGGCGTGGTGGTGGCAAGCGATCGCGCCAGCACGGGTATTTACGAGGATTTGAGCGGGCTAGCCATTAAAGAAGTTTTAAGTGAATACATTTTAAACCCCCTAGAGTTTATCTACCGCCTCTTGCCAGATGAGCAGACTGTATTAGAGCAGACTTTAAAAGAGCTTAGCCAAACTTGCGCATTGATTGCCACCACAGGGGGCACAGGACCCGCCCCAAGGGATGTTACACCCGAAGCCACTAAAGCGGTGTGTTCTAAAATGTTGCCCGGTTTTGGGGAACTGATGCGCGCCACGAGCTTAAAATATGTCCCCACGGCGATTTTATCGCGCCAAAGTGCGGGCATTTGCGGTTCTAGCCTCATTGTCAATTTGCCCGGCAAGCCCAAGAGCATTAGGGAGTGTTTAGAGGCGGTGTTTCCGGCCATTCCTTACTGCATTGATTTGATCGGGGGTCCCTACATTGAGGCAAACCCTGAGAACATTAAGGTCTTTCGCCCCAAAAATGCTTAGCCACCTAGACAGCAACCAACACCCCACAATGGTGCATGTAGGGGACAAGGCGCACACAGAGCGCAAGGCGGTTGCCAGCGGGCAGATTTCTATGAGCGCTGATGCTTACAACGCCATTGTGGGGCAGACCATCAAAAAGGGACCCGTGCTGCAAACCGCCATCATCGCTGCGATCATGGGGGCTAAACAAACCAGCTCTTTAATCCCCCTATGCCACCCTCTAAACCTCTCTAGCGTGCAGGTGCAGGTGCAGGAGTTAGAAGAACTTTGTGCCTTTAAGCTATTTGTATCTGTAACCTACACGGGGCAAACGGGCGTAGAAATGGAGGCACTTATGGGCGTGAGTGTGGGGCTTTTAACGATTTATGACATGGCTAAAGCGGTGGATAAGGGCATGGTGATTAGCGATGTGCGCCTAGAATCTAAGAGTGGGGGCAAAAGTGGGGATTATAAGGGCTCTTAAGCTATTAGCATAAATGCGCTATAATAAGGGCTTTATCTAAAAAATCTACGCTAATTCAAGGAGAACAGATGCGACTAAAAACATGGCTTATCGGGGTGGGGTTGGCTGTCGCTTTTGTGGGCTGTGGGCCAAATATTACGGTTACAAATAATGTCCCTCTGCGCTTGGCTTATAAGAGTAGCACCGCTAAAGCCCCCGCCACGCACAAACAGATCATGATCTTAAAGCCCTTGTTGCAATACAGCGACAACATCGCTAAAGAGTATGAAGCCCGCTTTAAAAAGCAGCTCACTCTAAAAATCCAAGCTCTGCTAGACAATCAAGGCTACAAAGCCACGATCTTAGATGTGAGCGATAAAAATGACTTGACCTTTTCGCAAAAACGCGATAACTATTTAGGACTAGAGATCAGCGGGGAGGTGGTGTTAAGACCCGACCCCAAAACCACAGAGCAGAAGAAATCTAGCCCCGGGCTTATTTTCTCCACAGGCATGGATGTAACCAAAGGTGCACTTTTGGCAATGGGCTACATTAAAGTGGTCTTCATTGAGCCCGAGAGTGGGGAGGCAGTGGATTCGTTCATGATTGATCTGAGCGAAATTGATGTGAGAGAGCCTTTTATAAAATCCACGCGCTCCGAGCACACCGGAGGGCTTTTAAGCTCGCTGTATAAAGGTAAAGACGACTCCAACGATGCCGTAAAAAAGGCACTGAACACGATCTTTAGCGCTGTGCTCGCCAAAATTGACGCCAAAATGACCCAAGAGAAGATCCAAGCCTACGCTAAAGACATTGCTGATCTAAAAGCCCAACGCAAATACTGATGTTGCCTCCCCGTTTAGATTGGGCTAAACGGGCAATCCAAGCCCTTTTAACTGCCCTTGCTTTTAGCCTTTTTTTGAGTTTCTTTTTAAGCCTACTGCGTCTAGGTTTCATTCTTTATAGCGGGCTTTACGAGGGCGCGCTTAGCCACCCCCTACCCTTCGATCAAATCGCTCAAGTGCTCAAAGATGGCTTTAAATACGACAATAGAGTTGCGGCGGCGGCTTCTTTGATTTTCTTAATCCTTGCCCTAGTGCGTGCCAAAGCCGCCCACATTTTTGCCCTATTTGTGCTGGTCCTTTGTTTGTTCTTGCAAGTGGCAAACATCACTTACTACGAGATTTATGGCGTGGCGTTCGACATGAATTTATTAGATGCGTTTAACCAAACCCCCAAAATCTTAATGGGCATGGCTTTGCATAGCGAATACCATATCCCCACTAAAGTGTTTGTGTGGATTGTATGTAGTCTACTGGTGGGCTTTATCTACCATAAATTTGCGCATAAAGTGGAGCAACTTGCTAGTGGGTTTCAAAGCCTACCCTTTAAGCCCGTGTGCGGTCTTTTAGTGGCTAGTTTCTCTGTGTGGACTCTTTATTGCATTAACTCGCGTTTGGCTTTAACTGAAGTGTCGCTAGATCTCATCACTAAACCTGCCAAAGACCCCTTTTTGCGCCAAGTAACCATAGGGGCTTTTAGAAACCTTTATTTGGTTTTTAAGGGTTATAAGAGTAGCCAAAATATCCACTTTTCTAGTTTCACTAATAAAAGCTTATTGCAAGCCAGTATCGACTACTTCAATCTGCCCCCCACCACCAAGCTCCCCCTAGATTTAAGAAAACTCTTAAGCCACACTAGCCAAAACCCTACTCCCCCCACGATCCAACATGTTTTTTACATCGTGTCCGAATCGCTCTCTAGCTGGCACTTCGATCCACGCTTTGATGCGATCCACTTAGTCAGTGCCCTAAAGAGCCTCAATGACCAGCAACACGGCTTTATCTTCCCCCTATTCATAGAAAATGCCAGACGCACGGTTAAAAGCCTCGATGTGCAGCTCACGGGGCTCTTTGACCTCAACGATACGAACTTTGTCAATATGAGCGTGAATATCCCAAGCCTACCCACTGCCATCGGTAACCAAATGAAGGGGCTAGGCTTTGACACCACCTTTTACTATGGGGGCAGCGGGATTTGGAATAGGCTCGATCGTTTCAGCAAGAAAGAAGGTTTTGATCATTTTGTGTTCAACACCTATTTAACAGACTTTGCAAAAGAACAACTAAAGATCAACCCCAAAGCTTACCCCAGCCCCTTAGAAAGCGACTGGGGCGTGCACGACAATGTGCTTTTTGATTACATCTTAAACAACACCCCCACGGATAAGAAAACCTTTAGCATGGTGATGACCCTAAGTAACCACCCCACTCGCAATGTCAATTTAAAAGCCTTTGGCGTGCCTATAGAGAAGATCAAAGACTTTGTCGCCCACTCTAAGGACAAAAACATGCCAGATGCAATTTTCTTAGGGCATGTGTATTGGTATGACAAAATCCTAGTGGACTTCATTAAAAAAGCCAGTGCCAAATTCCCCAATGCACTCTTTATCATCACCGGCGATCACTTTGACCGCAGTTTTATTTACGCCAAGGACAATTACTATTGGACCAAGAGCGTGCCCCTAATCATCTATGCCCCCAGCCTCACACCCAAACTTGCCACATGCATCGGGTCGCACATAGACATCGCCCCCACAATCATGGAGCTGGTCGCCCCCAAGGGCTACAAATACGCGAGCTTTGGCAAACCCCTTTTTAGCAACGCGAGCAGTGGTGGCAAAGATTGCGCCATTAGAAAACCTTTTGTGTGGGGGCAATCTAAGGATTTTGCCCTAGGCTTTGAGGCGGTGGCAGGACAGAGCCAAAAAAGCGGGCTGGATTTTGTCTATACAGATAGCGGCGCGCTCTTGTATGTCAAAGAGCACGCATGGGTGAAAGCCCCGCTTTTAGAGGCAGACACCACCCTAGCTAAGGAACTTAAGGATAAAAAACAAATTGCCAATGGCCTTAGCTGGCACTATCTCTTTAAAGGCCCCATTTTAAAATAGGGGCTTGAGGCTTACATGTAATTTGTGAGGCTCATTTGGTTGATTTTACTCGCTGAGGCTAAGGACGCGTCGTAATTGTTGCGCAGTTGGGCGAACTTGTTATAAGTTTGGGCAACATCGGTGCCGGTGGTGTCGGCACGGATCGACTCGACTTGGTTTTTCAACACCTCGTTGCGGCGCATGACATGGGAGAAGTTGCGGCTGTGTGCCCCGTTGGAGGCGATGATCTTTTCAATGTGATCGCTCAAGTGATCGATCAAGGCGATCCCATTTTGTATCCCAATGTTACGCATTTCTGGCCCATAGCCTTGCAAGCTATCAGGGCGGTCGATCCCCTCGCTTACCGCTTGGATCACTTGGTCTAATTGCTTGAAAAAGTGGATGTGGGGGGTGTCGATCGTGGGGGCGTTGTTGGCATTAAGACGGATGGCAGGCGTGTCGCGTCTTAAGCTCTCGGGGCTAAAGTCGCTCGCCTTGTTGTCGTAAAACATAAATTGCATGGGGGTCTGGGAGTGTATTTTGTCGTGGATTTGCACCTGCCCTCGATCATTCAGGCTAACATCCACCCTTGCATCCGCCTGTTTTAAGAGGGATAAAAACGCGTCCTTGCTCGCCTTAGAGGGGGCGTTGCTTTGGGCTTGCTCGTATTCCTTGGGGTCACTGTTACTGAAATTAAAGGCTAGGCTCATCGCATCCATCAGCTGGCGGTAGGTGAAGTCGTTGGGTTTAGTCAAGCTGGGGGTTTTATCATCTCTATTATAAAGGGGAATGTGATACACCCCGCCCTCTTTTTTGGGCAGATCTAAAAATGCCCCCCCGGGGCTTAGGTGCAGCTGGGCGGTTATATCCACGCCGTTGTCGTCTTTAAGCACCATGGTGTAGTCTTGTTGGGTGATTTTTGCGCCCATCACAGAGGCTAGGGTGCTTGCTCCTGTGGCATAATCCATGCTCTTAGGCACGATTTGGGACACATTGCTGTGTAAATACGCCCCTTGGCGGCTGAAGTAGGTTTGCTTGTAGGTGTCGGCGTAATCTAGGGGCAGGGCTTTAGTTGGCGCACCTTTTGCGTCTAGGCTGGTGATTTTAAGGCTAAAGCCACTTGGGCCATCAAAAGGGGGTTTGTTGCTATCGTGCGCCTTGTTGCGGACATTGTTGTCCACGATTCTTAAATGTCCATCGTTAGAGAGCTCCACATCCAGCTTGCCCCCAAAGTGGCTTTTGATCCCATCCATTAAATCCTGCATGGTGGTGTTGGGGGTGATGGCTAAAATCAAGGGCTCTAGAGGGGTTTCATCCACGTGACCATCGGGCGTATTGGGGCGCGTGCCCTCAATTTTAAGGCTTGCCACACTAGGACCTAGAATGTCCTTTAAGGGGGTGTTTCTGGTGGCGGGGGTGTTGTCATCTGTGGTGATGAAGGCACTTTTGATGTCGTGCATGCGGTGATCGTAGGGGTAAAGCGTGCTTTGCAAGCTCTCTAGCGAGCGGTTAGCCACAAATGCACTTTTTACATAGGTGCTCACCCTTGCCCCACTTGCGAACAAATCATTTAAATTGTCTACATTTTTATCACTAGAGATCATATGAAAGTCTAAAGTGGCGCGCCCCGGGGTTAAATCTCTGATCTCAATCTCCCCCCATGCGTTTAAGGACACTTGCACGACTTGGTTTGTGGAAGTGTTGCCATACGCCTTACCGATTTGATCGAGCAAATCTTGCACTCTTGTGGCATCGTCTTTATTATTGTAGCCCTTATCCAGCGCAAACTTCGCCTTAAAAGCACTGCCATCGGGGCGCACCCCTTGCAAATAAAAAATCTCGGGTTTGTCATTTCTAGGGTCGTTGTCGGTGTCGCCAATAAGATCGCGCAGCGTGTCTTGGGCGTTGATGTAGACTTCCTGCGGGTTTTGGGTGCGGTTGTAGGCGTCCATGATATCCGGGTGCAACTTGCTTTGGTTGAGCTTTTTAATGTTGGCCGTGATGATTTTTTGGCGGTCCACATCTTTACCTAAAAAGAGGTTCTGCCCACTGACATTGTAGGGGATTAAATTATTGGAGCCAACCAGGGCGTTTAAATTTTCGTTGTTGCCGTAGTAATTGCCCGCTTGATCAAAGGGGGGGCGGTCGACCTTGCTCCCGCCAAAAATATACTCCCCCCCCACCGAGGTGTTGGCAACATTGATCATGTGCTCTTTGAGTTTTTGCAAGTCTAGGGCGATGGCTTGGCGGGAGGTCGTGGAGTGTGCATCGCTGGCAGCTTGGATAAGTTTCGTTTTAAATTGCTCCATCGTGCTGGAGAGCTCGGTTAGGGCTTTGTCGGTGTTGAGCGTGGAAGTGTAGGCGCTTTGGGCGACATCGTGGGCTTGATCGAGGGTGTTGGATTCAAAGCCGTATTTCAAGTTTTGGTTATTGACTTGGCTATTTTGGTAGCCATACTCGGCCTTAAGCCCCGAGGCGATTTGGTTGTTGGCGGTGTTGAGCTTATTTTGGAGCGCATTTTGGTAGTAGTTGATTTGGTTGTAGCGGTTGCCATCGGTGATGCGCATAAGACTTCCTTTTCAATTATCTACCATACAAACATGCAATATATATACCACTTCGTTAAGGAAAAATTTTAGGTTTCTTGTGCTAGAATAGACCCTAATTTTAATTTCTAATTTTAGGCGGAGATATGTTTTATGCGGTCTTTAAAAATGGGGGCAAGCAATACAAGGTGCAAGAGGGCGATGTTGTCTTGCTAGACAGGCTGGGCTTAGAGCCTAAAACGCATTTTCAAATCCACGAAGTTTTAGCCGTTGCTAAAGAGGGACAAATGTCCTATGGCAGCCCCTTTGTGAGTGGAGCGCAAATTGAGGCGGAGGTCATCAACGAGGGGCGGGGCAAAAAGGTCGTGATCTTTAAAAAACGCCGCCGCAAGGACAGCAAAACTAAACGAGGCTTTCGCCGGGATTTCACCCGCGTCAAAATCACAAAAATCGTAGCATAAAGGATTAAAGCATGGCACACAAGAAGGGACAGGGTAGCACCCAGAATAACCGCGACTCTGCGGGGCGCAGACTAGGCGTTAAAAAGTTTGGAGCAGAGTTTGTGAGGGCGGGCAATATCATTGTGCGCCAAAGGGGCACAAAAGTGCACCCCGGCAAAAATGTGGGGTTGGGCAAAGACCATACCCTTTTTGCCTTGATCGATGGCGTGGTGCACTTCAGCCACAAAGACAAACACCGCAAACAAGTTTCCGTATTTCCTAAATTGGCTTGATATGAGAAGTCTAACCCTTTTTTGCCTCAGCTGTCTGTGCTTGTGGGCTAAAGAGGGCGGGACCTTGATTTACGCCAGGGGGGCGGATGGCTCGGGGATGGACCCGGCGCTGGTCGTGGATGGGGAGAGTTATGCCGCCACTTCAAATATTTATGAAACTTTAGTGCGCTTTAAATACGGCTCGACTGAGATTGAGCCCGCCCTAGCAAGCAGCTGGGAGATTTCTAAAGATGGCCTCACCTACACCTTCCACTTACGCCACGGGGTTTACTTCCAAACCACCCGCTACTGGGATGAAAAGTCTGAGCTCACCGCTAAAGATGTGCTCTTTTCCTTTGAGCGGCAGACGGGGAAAGTGCCCTACTACAAAGGGGCAAAATCCTATGGCTACTGGGCGAGCATGGGCATGTCCTCCATCATTAAAAAAATCGAAGCCTTAGATAAATACACGGTGCGCTTCACCTTAAAACACCCCGAAGCCCCTTTTTTGGCGGATTTGGGCATGGATTTTTTAAGCGTGCTTTGTGCCGACTACGCCGCCCACTTAAAAGACCTAAATAAAGAGGATGAGCTTACTAGAAAGCCCATAGGCACGGGGCCTTTTAAATTAGCGACCTGGTTTAGGGACGATAAAATCGTGCTTTTAAAAAACAACGACTATTGGGGTCCTAAGGCGCATTTAGACCGCGTGGTGCTAAGGGTGATCCCTAACCCCTCTGTGCGTGC
Source organism: Helicobacter sp. NHP22-001 (assembly GCF_030270165.1). Lineage (NCBI taxonomy): Bacteria > Pseudomonadati > Campylobacterota > Epsilonproteobacteria > Campylobacterales > Helicobacteraceae > Helicobacter > Helicobacter sp. NHP22-001. Next base: position 24,096 of record NZ_BSWS01000001.1, read on the forward strand.
CCTAGCTTTGCAAAGAGGGGAGGTGTCTATCATTAGCGCGCCTAATCGCAACGAAATCCCTCGCTTGGCAAGCTTGCCCGGGATCGCTGTGGATGAAAAACCCGGCTTGTTTGTAACTTGGATGAGTTTAAATTTAGAGAAAAAGCCCTTTGACAACCGCCTCGTGCGCCTAGCCATCAACCACGCCATCAACACACAAGATTATGTCAAAATCGTGTATGAAAACTACGCCACGCCGGCCATCAACCCCATGCCCCCCTCCATGTGGGGGTATAACAAGGATATAAAACCCTATGGCTACGATTTAAAAGTCGCCAAAGAGCTTTTAGCCAAGGCGGGCTACTCTAATGGCTTTGAAACCACGCTTTTTACCGCCTCCAAATACAACAAACAAGCCGCCGAGTTTATACAAGCGCAATTGGCAAAGATCGGCATTAAGGTGAGGATTGAATTTTTTGAGTGGGGGACCTACCTTAAAAAAGTGGCGATGGGCGAGCATAAAATGGCGTTCAGTGGCTGGAAGGCAGACACGCCCGATCCGGACAACTTTTTATATATTCTATGGAGCAAAGAGGCGGCGGCAGAGATCCCCACGCGCAACGGCTCTTTTTATAAGAGTGATGCCTACTCTAGGCTGGTTACAAAAGCCAAATATCTCTCCAGCCAAGCCAAACGCGCCACTCTTTATCAAAAAGCCCAAGAGGTCTTCCACAACGACGCCCCCTGGGTGCCCCTAGCCTACCCTTATAGCATTGTGGCGCGGCTTAAGAGTGTGCAAGGCTATCAAGTGAGTGGGGTGCAGATCAACCGCTTTGCGCATGTCTACTTCTCTAAATAAAAATGTTGCTTTTTTTGCTCAAGCGGATTTTATGGACGATCCCCACTTTATTTGGGGTGAGTGTCTTGGTTTTTTCCATGGTGCATTTAGTCCCGGGCGATCCGGCTTTGGTGATTTTAGGCGAACATGCCAATAAGGAAGCCCTAGAAGCCTTGAGGGAGCAAATGGGCTTAAACAAGCCCCTTTTAGAGCAGTATTTGAGCTACATAAACCACATTTTGCACGGAGATTTGGGCACTTCTTTAGTCTCAGGTGAGAGTGTGTTCGAGGCGTTTTTACAACGCTTCCCGGCAACTTTGGAGCTCTCTTTAAGCGCGCTTTTTATCGCCCTTATTGTGGGGCTAGCCACAGGCATTTTAGCCGCCATTAAACGCTATAGCCTCTTTGACAATCTTAGCATGGGCTTTGCTTTGGCCGGGGTGAGCATGCCCGTGTTTTGGCTAGGGCTAATGCTGATCTATTTTTTCAGCGTGAAACTGGGCTGGTTTCCCGTCTTTGGACGGCTCAACGATGCCTACTACTTAGACGGACCCACGGGATTTTATTTGATCGATAGTTTGATCGCCGGCAATTTGCCCGCCTTCTTTGACGCGCTGCGCCACTTGGTGTTGCCTAGCATCGCTCTAGCCACGATCCCCACTGCCATCATCGCGCGCATGACCCGCGCGAGCATGCTCGAAGTTTTGCAAGAGGACTATGTGCGCACTGCACAAGCCAAGGGCTGCCCCCCTTGGCGCGTGATCCTTATCCACACCCTAAGAAACGCCTTGATCCCAGTAACCACCGTGGTGGGGCTCATGCTCGCCGGGCTTTTGGCGGGCAGTATCCTCACGGAAACCACCTTTTCGTGGCCGGGCGTGGGGCGCTGGATGGTCAATGCCTTGAACCAAAGGGATTTTCCCATCATCCAATCCTCTAGCCTCATTGTGGCGGTGATCTTCGTGGGGGCGAATTTAGTTGTGGACATTCTCTACGCCTTCATCAATCCGCAGATCAGGCTGAGTTAATGGAGCGTTTCAAGGCCTTTTGGGAGAACTTTAAACAGAACAAAGCCGGTCTAGTCGGGCTGTTTTTGCTTGTGGTGTTGGTCTTTTGCGCCCTCTTTGCTCCCATGCTCGCCCCCTATGACCCCACTTTGCAAGACGCTAAAACACGGCTTGTGGTGCCTTTCTTTGTAGAGGGGGGCAGTAGGGCGCATTGGCTGGGCACGGACGATTTGGGGCGCGACATTCTCTCGCGCCTGCTCTATGGGGCGCGCATTTCCTTAACCATTGGCGTAGTCGCAGTGGGCATTGCCGTATTCTTTGGGGTCATCTTTGGGCTTGTGGCGGGCTACTTTGGCGGCTTGATCGACATGCTCACCATGCGTTTTATGGACCTCATGCTCTCCCTGCCCTCTATTCTACTCATCATCATCGTGGTGGCGATCTTGGGGCCCTCGCTCACCAATGCCATGCTGGCGATTGGGATCGTGGGCGTGCCCGGGTTTGCCCGCATTGTGCGCGCTAGCGTGTTGGCAGAAAAGCAAAAAGAATACACCCAAGCCTCCAAACTCAACGGCTCTTCGCATGGGCGTTTAATGTTTGTGGTGATCTTGCCTAATTGCACCGCCCCACTTGTGGTGCAAGCCACTATGGGCTTTGCCGGGGCGGTGTTGGAAGCGGCGGGTTTAAGCTTTTTGGGGCTAGGCGCCCAGCCACCCAGCCCCGAGTGGGGTGCGATGCTCATGGACGCTTTGCAATTCATCACCACTTCACCTTGGACTTTAGTCTTCCCGGGGTGCATGATTTTTCTAACCGTGATGGGCTTTAACCTTGTGGGCGATGCGATCATGGATGCGCTCGATCCCAAAAGGTCTTAGCGTGGCAAATCTCTTAGAAGTTACCGACTTACAGACCTACTTTTCCACCAAGAACGGGCTGATTAAAGCCGTGGATGGGGTGAGCTTTTCAGTCGCACCCGGGCAAAGTGTGTGTTTAGTGGGCGAGAGTGGGAGCGGTAAGAGCATGAGCGCATGGTCGATCATGGGGCTTGTTAAACCCCCGGGCAAGGTCGTGGGCGGACAGATTCTCTTTAAGGGGCAAAACCTTTTAGAATTTAGCCCCAAGCAAATGCAGGCCTTAAGGGGCAGCCAAATTGGCATGGTCTTTCAAGAGCCTATGACAAGTTTAAACCCCAGCTACACGATTGGCTACCAAGTCGCCGAGGTCTTTAAAATCCACCAGCCCACCCTAAGCGCGGCGCAAGTTAAAGAGAAGAGCATGCAGGCTTTGGGGCAGGTTGGGCTTGGGGCAGATAAATTCAACGCCTACCCCTTCAATTTGAGCGGAGGGCAACGCCAAAGGGTGGTGATCGCAATGGCAATGGCGTGTGCGCCGGATCTACTCATCGCCGATGAGCCCACCACAGCCCTAGATGTTACAATCCAAGCCCAAATCCTAGATTTAATGCAAGGCCTGCAACAAAGCAAGCAAATGGCCATGCTGTTCATCACGCATGATTTGGGCGTGGTCGCACAACTTGCCGATGTCGTGGTCGTGCTTTACAAGGGCGAGGTGGTGGAGAAAGCCAGCGCCAAAGACCTATTTAACGACCCACGCCACCCCTACACGAGGGCATTATTAGAGGCGATCCCAAAGCCCGGGCAAAGAAAAGTCCGCCTAGCTAGCGTGGATGAAAATGTCAATTACCTAGATTTCCCCAAAGAGATACGATGTTAAGAGCAGAAAATCTCAAAAAATCCTATGGTGCGCTGGAGGTGCTAAAAGGGATCAACTTCACGCTAGAGCCTAAAGAGATTTTGAGCTTAGTTGGTGAGAGCGGGTGTGGCAAGAGCACGGCGGCTAAAATTTGCGTGGGGATGCAGCCGGCCAGCGAGGGAGAGGTGTTCTTTGAGGGCAAGCCTTTAAGCAAGTTTGGGGCTAAAGAGTGGCACGCTTACCGCCAAAGCGTGCAAATGGTCTTTCAAGACCCCTACTCTAGCCTTAACCCCCGTTGGCGTATCCAAGACATCATCGCCGAACCCTTGCTCTTAAACACGAATTTAAGCAAGAGCCAAAGGCACAAGCGGGTGCTAGAAATCATGGCGCAAACGGGGTTAAAAGAGGAGTGGGCGACAAGGTATCCGCACCAATTCTCCGGAGGACAAAGGCAGAGAGTCGGCATTGCAAGGGCGTTAATCCTAAAGCCTAAAGTGCTCATTTGCGATGAGCCGGTATCTGCCCTAGATGTGTCTATCCAAGCGCAGATTTTAAACTTACTTCTAGACTTGCAAGCCCAGCTGGACTTAGGCTATCTTTTTATTAGCCACGATTTGGGCGTGGTGGAGCACATCAGCGATCGCATTTTGGTGATGGAGGGGGGTGTGATTGTGGAAGAGGGCAGCGTAGAGAGTGTGCTAGGCAACCCCAAACACCCCTATACTAAGAAGCTTTTAAACGCCGTCCCCCACCTAGACAAAATGTTACAACGATTCAAAGACTAAAAAGGGTTCTATTTCAATGTTTGTAGATTGCGTAGAGATTGTGGCGGCTTCGGGCAAGGGGGGGCCGGGCTGTGTGAGCTTTAGGCGCGAAAAGTTTGTCATGGAGGGCGGACCGGATGGGGGCGATGGGGGCGATGGGGGCGACATTGTCTTTAAAGTGGATAGCAACAGCGACACACTGAGTGCCTTTAGGGGCAAGAAGCACTACAAGGCGCAAAATGGCGCGCCCGGGGGGCCTAAAAATTGCAGCGGCAAAAAGGGGCAGGATTTGGTGATTTCTATCCCTCCCGGGACGCAAATTTTCAACGCCGATACGGGGGAGTTGCTCTGCGATTTAGTGGAGAGTGGGGCACAAATCACCCTGCTTAAAGGGGGCAAGGGGGGGCTTGGCAATGTGCGCTTTAAGAGCGCGTCCAAACAACGCCCCACCTACGCCCAAAAGGGCATGGCAGGGCAGAGCCTAAACCTGCGCCTAGAGCTCAAGCTCATCGCCCATGTGGGGCTAGTGGGCTTTCCAAATGCCGGTAAAAGTACGCTCATTAGTGTGCTCTCAAACGCCCGCCCTAAAATCGCCCCCTATGCTTTCACAACCCTAATCCCCAATTTGGGCGTGGTGCAGGCTGGGCAGTTTAAAGAGTTTGTGATGGCGGATATTCCCGGGATCATTTCCGGGGCAAGCGAGGGCAAAGGCTTGGGGCTAGACTTTTTGCGCCACTTGGAGCGCACGAAGTTTTTATTGTTTGTCCTCGACACCACTTACGATGTCCAAGAGCAATACACGCAACTCCGCCACGAATTGGCACACTTCTCTAGTGAGTTAGCGCAAAAAGATTTTGGCGTGGCGTTAAACAAAATGGATACAGGACAAGTTCCCGAATTTAGCGACCCAAAGGCTAAGTTTGTGCTGCCCATTTCAGCCGCCACGACTGAAAACACGGGGCAGTTATTGCAGCTTTTGACCCAAGCCCTGCATTTGGGCTAGTATATGCCTCTTTTTTTTGCTAAAGATTTTAAAGATACAGAGAACACGAGCCTAGCCATAGGCAAGTTTGACGGCGTGCATTTGGCGCACCAAAAATTATTGAGCTTGCTAGACGACAAGGGGGCGGTGCTGATTGTGGATTGGCAGAGGACTAAGGGGGTGCTGACTTCCTTAAAAGAGCGCATCGCCCTGCTTAAAGCCCATGCCAAGAGGGTGTATTTCTTGCCTTTAGAACAGGTTTGTACGCTCTTGCCCGGGGAGTTTGTTGCGCTCTTGTTAGCTAAATGCCCGCATTTACAAAAAATTGTTGTGGGCTATGATTTTCACTTTGGGCTTAATAAAATGGGAGACACGCAAACTTTGCAAAATCTCTTGCCCCCCCAAATTTGCCTAGAGATCATGCCCGCCTTTAAAATCAAGGGCATGGTCTTGCACGCCCGCCATATCCGCACCTGCCTTAAGAGGGGTGAGGTTGCGCTCGCTGCGCAGTTTCTCACCCGCCCCTTTAGCCTAGAGGGGGCGGTGATCTCAGGGCAACACTTAGGCAGCAACCAACTTTACCCCACACTCAACATGGCGATTCCCCCAAATGCCCTACTGCCCGCCTTTGGGGTGTATGCCGTGCAGGTGCAGCTGGAGGGCAGCTCTCAAATTTATGCGGGTGTGAGCTTTTTAGGCGAGAGGCTGAGCACAGATAGGCACTTAGCCCTAGAAACCCACCTCATCAACGCCCACCTACCCACCCCCCCCAAAGCCCTAAAGGTGTCCTTTATCCAAAAAATCAGGGATAATGTCTTTTTTGACAATCTGCCCGATTTGAAGGTACAAATCAGTAAGGACTTACAGCAAGCCAAAGCCCTCTTAAAGCCCGAGTAAGAGCAAGTTTGTTAGAATAGCCCCACTTTCCACTAAAGGCATTTTATGGACTTGAAAGACACCCCTACTTTAGAGAAAATGGCAACCACTTTGCGCTTTTTATGCGCCGACATGGTGCAAGAAGCCAATAGCGGACACCCCGGCGTGGCGATGGGTCTAGCCGACATCGCCGTTGTTTTAAGCCACCATTTGCACTTAAACCCCAAAAACCCTAAATGGCTGGAGCGCGACCGCCTGGTTTTTAGCGGAGGGCATGCGAGCGCACTTGTCTATGCGCTCCTGCACTTATGGGGCTTTAATGTGACTTTAGAGGATTTAAAGGCATTTAGGCAATTGCACTCTAAAACCCCAGGACACCCCGAGTATCAACACACGGAGGGCATAGAGGTTACCACAGGTCCACTAGGGCAGGGCTTTGCCAATGCCGTGGGGTTAGCCATGGCAAGCAAGTTAGCCCAAGGCACGCTAGGCGCGGCGTTTAGCCATAAAGTCTATTGCTTATGTGGGGACGGGGACTTGCAAGAGGGGGTGAGTTATGAGAGTGCGTCCTTAGCGGGGCATTTGGGGCTTGATAATCTCATTGTGCTTTATGATAGCAATGCCATCACCATTGAGGGGGACACAAACTTAGCTTTTAGCGAAAATGTGCGCCTGCGCTTTGAGGCTCAAGGGTGGGCGGTGCTTGAGTGTCAAGGGCATAACTTCTTAGACATTGACAACACCTTAAACACCGCTAAACAAAGCGACAAGCCGACTTTAATCATCGCCCACACCACCATAGGCAAGGGGGCGTTAGAGCTAGAGGGCAGCGCAAAGACACACGGCGCGCCCTTGGGGGCTGAGGTGTTAAAACGAGCCAAAGAGGCTTTAGGGTGGGCGCACCCCCCTTTTTATATCCCCGAAGAGGTGAAACTACACTTTAGCATGCAAAGGGGAGAGGGGGAAGAAAAGCTTTGGGCGCAAGACTTAAGTGCTGAAACAAAAGAAAAAATCGCCCATTTGCAAGCCAAGGACTTTAGCAAGGTGGCTTACCCCGTGTTTGAGCTGGGGCAAAAATGCGCCACAAGGGCGAGCAATGGGGCGATTTTAAACGCCATTAGCCAAGCGTATTTGGGTTTTGTAGGGGGCAGTGCCGACTTAGCCCCCTCTAACAACACCCGCTTAAAAGAGCAGGGGGATTTTTTAAAGGGGCAGTGTGGGCGCAACTTGCACTTTGGCATACGAGAGCATGCGATGGGGGCAATCTGTAATGGGATTTCTAATTATGGCTTGTTTGTGCCCTTTTGTGCGACCTTCTTTGTCTTTAGCGACTATTTAGCTCCCGCTTTGCGCCTAAGTGCGCTCATGCAAAACCAAGTCTATTACATTTTCACGCATGACAGCATCGGCGTGGGTGAAGACGGAGCGACCCACCAGCCCATAGAGCAGTTGAGCCATTTAAGGGCGATTCCTAACTTTGAGGTCTACCGCCCTATGGACGCGCATGAAAATGTGCTATGTTGGCAAGTGGCTTTAAAAAGGAACAAAAGTGCCGCCTTTATGCTCTCTAGGCAGGATTTAGAGGTGGCAAGCAGTGCGAACCTAGAGCAGGTGCAAAGGGGGGGGTATGTGCTACACAAAAGCGCAAGAGAACCACAGATAAGCCTACTTAGCAGTGGGAGCGAGGTGTTGCCTTGTTTAAAAGCCGCCGCCCTTTTGGAGGCTGAGAACATCGGGGTGCAAGTGGTCAGCGTGCCTTGCTTTGATCTCTTGTTGCGACAAGAGCAAGACTACTTAAACACGCTCTTAGTGGGAGAGGTTTTGGCCGTGGAGGCAAGCAGGGGGTTAGAGTGGTTTAAATTTGCTGATAGCGTGCTAGGCATGGAGAGTTTTGGCAAGTCGGGCAAGGGGGCGGATTTGTTTAAGCATTTTGGTTTTAGCCCTGAGAATATCGCCAGTAAGGCTAGGGCATTACTATGAAAGAGTCCTTGTATGTCTTTAGCCACCAAAGGGCGTGTAAGGCGTTTTTAGCCAAACAACCCGAGGGCTTTTTGCCCGCCACCCTGAGCGTGAAGGACTTTTACGCCCAAGCAAGCTATGTCCCAAACCTCGTCAAAATCCCCAAAAGTGTGCGCCAGCTGCTCTTGGCCAATGCCATTGAAAAGGTGTTAAAAGAACTGCCCGAAAAGGACAAATCCTTATTAGTCTTTGAAACAAGCTTTTTAGGCTACTTAGAGAGCAGTAACTTTGTGGGGCACTTTTTTAATGAGCTTGCCAAATTTGATTTGGACATTTTTTCTATCCAAGAGCGCGATATTTATGGCGACTACACCCACCATTTGGAGGTGCTAGAGCGCATTTACACCCACTACACCACACAGCTAAAAGAGCTTGGCTTTTACGATCCCATTTTGCGTTTAAAGCCAGAGATTCTCCCCGAGGTTTTACAAAAATTCTCGCATATTGAGTTTTATTTGGGCGGTTCTTTAAACCTCTATGAGCAAGAACTGCTTTTTGCAATGGGCGCAATTGTGCCTATTTTCTTGCATTTAAGCGTAGATCGTTACAACAGAAGGTTTTTAGACTTTCTGCACTTGGAGCTAAAAGAGGACTTTTACTATAAAATTGACCTACAAGCCCTACTAAAGGGCGAGAACCCCATATTGCAAAGCACCCCTAAACCCCCCACCAAAAACATAACCATCCACCACTGCAACACCCGCTTAGAGCAAGTGGGGCTTGCCCTAGCTAAGGTGCAAGAGTGGCTAGAAGCAGGGCTTGAGAGCACGAAGTTAGCCATCATCACCCCCGATTCAAGCCTAACCGCTCATTTGCACCTACTGGACACTAAGCGCAATTTAAACTTCGCTCACGGGCAAAATGCCAAATGGGTGTATCAAGATTACTTTGAAGCCCTCAAAAATTTAAAACCCACTGCGAGCACCCCTCCCCTAGAGGACTTAAACACGCAGTGTTTGGCTCTCTTAGAGCAATTAAATGCCCTGAAGTCTTTACAAGACTTCCACCAAGAGTTTTACAGCGCACACGCCAAGGTGCAAGAGGTGTTGGATTATGGCTTTATGGATTGGTTGGAGCTTTATACCCGTGCGCTCAAAGAAGAGCGGGTGGACGACACCACGGGGGGCAAAGTCAAGGTGTTGGATGTTTTGGAGTGTCGGGGGCTAGAGTTTGATAAGGTGGTGATCTTGGATTTTACCGACCAATTCGTGCCAAACTTAAACGACTACGACCTTTTTCTAAATAGCAAAATCCGCACGCATTTAAACATGCCCACCTTAAAAGACAAACAGAACCTACAAAAGCACTACTACTATCAAATCCTGCAAAACAGCCAAGAGGTGGATATTGCCTACCACAGCGCCAACGATACCACCTATTCTAAAATGCTCTTAGAACTTGGGCTGGAGGGGTGCATTATGGAAAATGCTTTTACGCTCTTCCCCCCTGAAAACAAGCACGACTACATTGAAGACAGCTGCATCGCCCCTATCCCTAAAGATTTTGCCTTCGGTGCCACGAATTTAAACGACTTTTTAACCTGCCCTCGGCGTTTTTATTTAAAATACCTGCAAGGGCTCAAAGCCCCCGAGAATAACAACGTACAAATGGGCTCATTCTTGCACGCCCTTTTAAGGGCGCACTACACCCACAGCCCCAAAACCCCCATCAGTGCTAGGATTTTACTAGAGCTCGCCCCCACTACCCCAAAATGGCAAGAGATGAGCACCTTAGAAAAACTAAGCTTTGAAGTGGCGGTGGATAAAATGGAAAAATTTTTTGCCAAGGAGAGCGAAAGACTGGAAAAGGGGCGGGTAATGGCGTGTGAAAAGCCCTTTGTTTTTTCTTTTGAGGGCTTTAGCTTGAGAGGGCAGATTGATCGCATAGATGCGTTAGACGATGGCTCTTATGCGCTCATTGATTACAAATACAAGTCTTCTAAGGATTTAAAAACCGACAACCTAGAGAGCGTGTCAGAGAGCCAAGATTTCCAATTAAGCCTATACGCCCTAGCCCTCGAGCAAGAGCTGAGCGCACCCTTGCAAGCGGGCTTTTACAGCCTAAAAGACGGAGAGCTAAAATACGAGAGCCAAGAGGTGTTGCACGCCAAACAAGAGCGCTTAAAAGAGATTTTAAACACCTTGAAACAGCCCTTTGACTTTGTGAAAAACCCTAGCAAGAAAAATTGCCAGTATTGCGCCTACCAGGACATTTGTGGGGTGGAGTATCAAGAAAGGAAGGGCTATTAAACTCGGGTTTTTCGCCTTTTTAATCGGGCTTTTTCTTGCCACCTGCTTAGGAGAGAGTGGAAACTTGGGGGCTTTGGGTGTGGGGATCGCCTCTTGGCATTTAAATTACCTTGGACCAATTGCCTACCTTGACCCGATTTATTTGTTCTTTGTGTGGCGCTGGGCAAGCTTGAAGAGTTTAAAGGGACTGGAGGCGATTTTGGCAAGCCTCATTGGGTTTTTGGGCTTGCTGGTGGGGCAAGCTCTGCTCTTTAAACAAGGGCTTGTGGGCGCAATCCTACTTAGTTTAATCGCTAAACCCATTGGCGCGCTCGGGGCGTGGTTTGTGGTGCTAGCGGCTCTGCTTTATGCCTTTGGTGTGCTTTTTCCTAAGAGTTTTGCCAAGTGCAAAGACAAGTTGCCTAGCCTAGTGCGCCTAGGTCTTGAAAAGAGCAAAGAGGGGGGCGAAGCTCTGTTAAAACTCCTACAAGGGTTTAAAAGCCCCCCTAGAAAGGCGCATTTTAGGGATCAAACGCTCTTCACGCCTAAAGCCCCACATACACCTTTTGAGCCTAAAGACTTTGAGAGTGCCCGTCCTAAAAGTTTTAAAATCAAGGTGAGTCACTACCAAGAAACCCAAGAGGCATTCGATCACGGCGTGCGCCTTGTGCAAAAATCCCAAGACCCCCAAGCAGAGAGCCAAGCAGCCCCCCAAGAAGCCCAAGAAGAGTTAGATCATGGCGTGCGTCTTGTGCCAAAAGAGCCCCAAGAAAACCAAGAGAGCCAAGAGCCCAAAAACCCCCCACCTGCTCCAAATTTTCATTTAGATTTGTCCGCCCATAAGGATTTATTAGAACAACGCCACGCCTTGCAAAAGCCTAAACAAAATGCGTTGCCTAGCCTAGATCTTTTAACCTCGCCCGCACCCCAAGCCGCCCAAACCGACAACTTGCAAGAGAAAATCCACAACCTCTTAAACAAGCTCAAAATGTTTAAAATTGAGGGCAAAGTCGTCAATACCTGTATAGGCCCGATGGTTACGACTTTTGAGTTTCGCCCCGCCGGGCATGTCAAGGTGAGTAAGGTTTTAAGCCTTGCTGACGACTTGGCGATGGTGCTGTGCGCGCAGTCGATCCGCATACAAGCCCCCATAAAGGGTAAGGATGTGATGGGGATTGAAATTGCCAATGACAATCTAGCCCCCATTGCCCTAAGAGAAATCCTAGAGAGCCAAGCCTTTTTACAAAGTGCAGGTTTAAGCCTAGCTCTTGGCAAAAGCACTACGGGCGCGCCCTATGTCCTAGATTTAAAAGCCATGCCCCACTTGCTCATAGCGGGCAGCACGGGTAGCGGCAAAAGCGTGGCGATGCACGCCTTGATTTTATCCCTGCTTTACAAGCACAGCCCCCAAGATTTGCAATTTATAATGATTGACCCTAAAAGAGTGGAATTTAGCCTATACGCACACCTGCCCCATTTAAAAACCTCTATCATTACAGACCCTAGCGAGGCGCAGAGCACCCTAGATGATTTGGTGCGCGAAATGGAGCAACGCTACGACTTACTGAGTGCTAAAAGGGCCAAAAACATAGACAGTTACAACCAAAAATCCCCCCAAAAACTGCCTTTCATTGTGGTGTTGATCGATGAGCTCGCGGATTTAATGCTTGCAGGAGGCAAGGACATAGAAACTCCCATAATCCGTCTCGCCCAAATGGGGCGGGCAAGCGGGCTGCACCTAGTCATTGCCACACAGCGCCCCAGCGTGGATATTTTAACGGGGCTCATTAAAGCAAACCTGCCCTGCAAAATCAGCTTTAAAGTCGCCTCTAAGGTGGATGCAAGGGTGGTGTTAGACACTGAAGGGGCACAAAATCTCTTAGGCAGGGGGGATATGCTCTTGATCGCGCCGGGCAGTAGCGCGCCCATAAGGCTACACGGGGCGTTTGTGGGTGAGGAGGAAATAGAAAGAGTTGTGGATTTTATAGAAAGGCAAGGACATGCAAAATCTGTATGAAAACACCCAAGAATTAGACAATCGGGCGTGTGCGCTCTATGGGCTGGAGTCTAGCCTACTCATGGAGAATGCCGCTACTAGCCTGTACCACGAAGTGGTGCAAAGGGCAAAGGGCTTAAAAAAAATCTTAATTGTGTGTGGAGGGGGGGATAATGGGGGGGATGGCTACGCTTTGGCGCGGCATTTAAGCGATTATGAGGTGCAAATTTTAAGCGTCAAAGAGCCTAAAAGCGCGCTGTGCCAAATCCAATACCAGCGCGCTCTAGCTAGCCATATAGAGGTCTTGCCTCACTTAGAGTTGTGCCAATCACCTGAAATTGTCATAGATTGTTTATTTGGCTCAGGGTTTAAGGGGGCTTTGAGCCAAGAATTGCAAGACTTGATACACGCCCTAAACGCCCTAGATGCCTTAAAAATTGCTTGTGATGTGCCTAGCGGGCTAGATTCTCAAGGCTTTATAGAAAACATAGCCTTTAGGGCAGATGTGTGCGTGGCAATGGGGGCTTTAAAAAGTGGGCTCTTTAGCGACTATGCAAAGGACTTTGTGGGCGAAGTGGTGGTGGGGGATTTAGGCGTGGGACGGGGCTTGTATGAAGCTGAGAGCCCCCTTTTCTTGTTAGAAAAAAGCGATTTGGTCTTGCCCCTGCGTTTTAAGCAAAATACCCACAAGGGCTACTTTGGGCATGTGGGCGTGGTGGTGGGGGCACACTGCGGGGCGGGGTTTTTGAGCGCAAAAAGCGCGCTGGCCTTTGGCGCGGGGCTTGTGAGCGTGCTAGGCGCGCCTGAGCTGCAACACACAAAGCCCCACGAAATCATGTATGCTCCCACAATCCCCAAACAAATAAGCGCCTTTGCGCTGGGCATGGGGCTAGAGGGTTTGCCTGAAAACTTAGAGCAAATGCTTGAGCTTGCCCCTTGTGTGCTCGATGCCGGAGTGTTTTACGAAAGGGGGCTGCTTGGGGTGTTAGACAAGCCTTACCAAATGGTGTTAACCCCACACCCTAAAGAGTTTTTAAGCCTGCTAAATATGCTCGGCTATGAGGTGGAGTTGCCCGAGTTGTTGCGCTTTAAGCTCAAATGGGCGCATGAATTTAGCCAAGCCTACCCGCATGTCGTGCTGCTCTTAAAGGGCGCAAACCCCATCATCGCCTACAGTGGACAAATGTATATCAACCCTTTAGGATCTAGCGCATTAGCCAAAGCAGGGAGCGGAGATGTGCTAAGTGGCATGGTTGCTGCCCTTTTGGCACAAGGCTACAGCCCATTAGATGCTACAATTAATGCGAGCCTCGCCCACGCCATCGCCGGTAGTCTAAAGCCCACAAGTTACGCCCTAACCCCCCAAAAACTCATAGACAACCTAGCCACGCTCTAGGAGAATAAAAAACTCTGTGTTGCCCTCCTTGCCTTTTAAGGCAGACTCACATATACATAGCACCTTTAAGCCCATATTTTGTGCCAAAGTTAAAAACGCCTCTAGGCTTTGGCTAATAGCTTCTTTGTCTAGCACCACGCCCTTTTTATTGCGCCTCACCCCCAAACCCACTTCAAACTGCGGTTTAAAAAGTAAGAGAAGTTGTGGGCTTAAGGGGGCTAGGGTGGCTAAGAGCAGGCGCAAAGAGATAAAACTCACATCACACACCAACAAGTCGTAAATACAGCTTGCTTGAAATGCCCGAATGTCGCAAGACTCGTGCAACTCAATTTTTGGGTTTGCCCTTAATTCTTTGGCTAATTGTCCCTGCCCCACATCCACGCACACTACACGCCTAGCCCCCTTTTCTAACAAGACTTGGGCAAACCCTCCCGTGCTTGAGCCCACATCCAAAACGACTTTATCTTGGCACTCTAGGGGGTGTTGCTCTAAAAAGCCCCACAACTTCGCACCCGCCCGCCCCACAAAGCGTTTAGGCTGTGGGGGTAGAGTTTGCAATTCTTGGGCTAATTCTTGTGTAACTTGCAAACTCGGCTTTAGCCCCAGTCCAAATTGCCCCTTTAAAATCAAGCTCTTGGCATGCTCTCTACTGGTAGCAACTCCTTGTTGCACTAGGAATTGATCCAAGCGCATACTAGCCTCTTATGAGCATGTGCAAATACTCGGTAGTGCGCGCTTTGGCTTGGGGGCGTTTGGAGTCGGCTTTAAAACGGCTGTGATCTTGGCTTTTGAGGTGGTATGTGCCATATTGGCTAAAAAGGGACTTGATTTCCTCTAAACTAAGCAAGCCCTCATCGTTGTAGCTTAAGAACACAAAGCGCGCGCTGCTGTGTTGCAGCACATGCTCTAAACTTTGATAAGCCAAGGACTTTTTACACCAAGCCGACTTGTTGTAAGCCCTAAGTCCCGTCTTGCCCTTGGGGGTGAAGTCGTCATAAAGGGCAATGCTGTTTAAGATATGGTAGTTTGCCCCGTATTCGCGTTGGTTGTAGGGGGGGTCTAGATATAAAATATCGGTTTGCAAATGGGAGATCAGCTCTTTAGCGTCTGTGTGGTAGGCATGGTGTAGGTTGGGGCTTAAGATCAGGGGGGCAGCAGTTAGGATCAGCTCTTGTTGTGCGCTCTTTTTGAGCTTCTTTAAAAACGCCCCATAGACGCAGGCGGTGTTGGCGATTTTATCCGCCGCCTCTAAAAGCGAAGTGAGCAAGAAATAATGCTCGGCTAGGCTAGTCGCCCCTGTGGCATGCCACTCTTGGATTTTGGAGCGCATGGCATCGATTTTTAAGGCATTCTTGTCGCTAAAATACTGCCTACCTTCCCCGCCCCCTAAAGCGTAGTGTTGGTAGATTTTGCCCTCTAGGGGGGGCAAGTGGTTGAGCTCATTTATGAGCATTTGCGCCCGTTTTAGGGGTTTAGTGTTTTCTATGTAGTGCTTGGCGAGCACAAAGCTATAAAACTCTTTGTCGTTGCTGATGACTTGTTTGGCGTGGTTTTTAAAGAGCCGCCCCACCGCTGCCGTGCCTGAGAACAAATCCGTAAAAACGCAATCCTTTAAATCCATGCCCTGAGATTTTAAGCTGTGTTTAACACTCTTGAATAAAAACCCTAATAACCTTTGCTTAGAACCTATGTAATTCATGCTAAGAGAATAGCATAACTAGGGGTTTTTCGGGGTTTTTAACACCCTTGCAAAGTGCAAACAGCATTGCGCCACAATGAAGGGGGGCAGAGTGTAGCTCACATGCAAAATGGTGTCGATCTTAATGGGCTCAAAAAGCACCACAACTCCCCAAATGAGCGCGCTCACACACGCCACGCACATAAGAACCATCGCCAAAACCTCAAGCCCCTTTGCGAGTTTTTCTTTTCTCTCTTGCGCCATGGGGGGCTATTGTAGTGCAAAATTTTAAACAGCTTAAGGTGTGGGATAACCTTGTGGTGCCTTGTTATTGGGTGGTCCTTACATCCACATGGACTAACCGAACTCTTAATTTGCACCTATTCAATGTGCTAAGTGATTTCTAAGTCTGTATAGCTTGCCTATAAACTAGGGATTAAGTTGCACGAACACCACAGCGGCGGCAAACCCACCATCGTGGGTGATGCTGACATGCAAGCTTTTGACATTAAATTCGGCTTGTTTAGCAGAGCTAAGGTTGAGCAAGGGTGCACCTAAGGAGCTTTTAGAAAGTTGTATGTCCAAGAAACTTAACCTTGCGCCTATGCCAACGCCCAAAGCCTTAGAGCAAGCCTCTTTACACGCCCAAGCTCCAGCAAGGCTAGCTGGCTTAGCAAAAAGTCTTTGTTCTTGGGAAGTTAAAAAGCGGTTTAAAAAGTGCTCTTTATAGCGACGGACATTGCGCTCTATACGCTCAATAGCAACAATGTCTAAGCCTATCATTGGATCACAAAGTCGGTAAAGAAAATATTTTTCACATAGCCATCAATTAAAAAGCTATTGACATTGTTGCGGATCTCTTCCTTGAGTTTATTTTTGCCCTTTAGGGTGCTGATCTCTTCAATGGACTTAGACGAAAGGATTTCAATGATGGTGTCTTTAATCGCCGTTTCTTTAACTTTAACCTCTTGGAGTAATTTGGGATCGCTAAGTTCCAAGGTGATGCTTGTCTTCAAATAGCGGCGGCCACTTTGGGTGATTAAGTTCACCACAAAGGGCGCATCTAGGGGGTAGAGTGGCCCCAAAGAGAGATAATCTGAAGAGTGCACCATTAAATCCGATTGCCCCCCATTCTCGTTTAATTTGGAGCTCTCCCTAATTTGGCGCATTTTATCGCCTACCACGCCTCCCTTAGCCCCGTCTTTATTGCCATTCTTATTCAGCAATAAAATAGCGATCACCCCGATCAAAGCGATCATTATCACAACTATGCCTATAATTACAAACAAAAGGGCCTTACTCTTTTTGGGTTGCTCTTTGGCTTCGTCTGCCATGCTCTATTCCTTTGTATAAAGATAATAACTTAAAGTTGTTCTGCCAAATTTCCTAGCTTTGATTATACTAAAGCTTGGTGTATTTCTAGGCATGTGCGCCCCACTCAAATGCTCGAACACCAACAAAAGCCCATGTTGCAAAAACCGCTCCAAACCCTTTAAACGCGCCACCAACGCCCAGCATTTCTCATAAATGCCCTCCATAAAAGGCGGATCTAAATACAGCACCACTAAACCCCTTGGCTCTAAACCCTCTAAATACCCCACTAGGGCACTAAACACATCCGCGTGGATCGTCCTTAAGCGCACCATTGGCACGCGCGCTTTTAAAATTTGGGCGTTTGTTTGCAGCACCCCAAAGGCTTCTTTGTCTTTTTCAAACACCAAAGCTTCAAATGCCCCACGGCTCAACGCCTCCAAACCCATAGACCCACTGCCCCCAAAGCCTTCTATGAAAGTGCTTTGCAAAATCGAACCTTGCAGCACATTAAAAAAGGACTCCTTAATGATCGCCTTGGTGGGGCGGGTGGTGGCTTTGGCGGGCATTTGTAAAGCTAGCCCCTTGCACGCCCCACCCAAAATCTTTAAACTAAGGGACATCAGCGTTTATAATCCTGCAACAAGTCCAAGAGTTTATAGGTGTATTCTTGCAATAAAGATTGCACCTTGTGTTCTAAACTTTCGCTTTGGGCTTTATTGGCGTGAAACTCTTGTAATTTTTGGAGCAACTCCGCCTTAGTGAAGGGGGTTAAAATGTATGCGCTCGAGTCCGAGCCGATGAGGCAAGTTGCCTTGTAGGGGTTTTTAATGGGATGGTCGCTTAGGATAAAGTCGCAATTTTCTTCAGTGGCTAAGAACTCTTGCAGGTAGCTTTCCAAAACTTGCCCGAGCAATAAAGAGCGACAACTGACAAAAATCTTCACTTTAAGAACTCCGTTTTTAGCACAATAGGGTATTATTGCATATCCTAAGTTTAAGAACGCTTTTTAAGGGAGTTTATGCAAGAGCATATCCGTAATTTTTCCATCATCGCCCACATCGACCATGGCAAAAGCACACTCGCCGACTGCTTGATCCAAGCCTGTAAGGCACTAAGTACGCGCGAAATGACAAGCCAAGTCCTAGACACAATGGATATTGAGAAAGAAAGGGGGATCACCATTAAGGCGCAATCCGTGCGCTTAAACTACCGCTACCAAGGGCAAGAGTATATTTTAAATCTCATAGACACCCCCGGGCATGTGGATTTTAGCTATGAAGTGTCGCGCTCTTTGGCGGCGTGCGAGGGGGCGTTGTTGGTGGTGGATGCCACGCAGGGCGTGCAAGCACAAACGATCGCCAATGTTTATATCGCCCTAGACAACCAACTAGAAATTTTGCCCGTCTTAAATAAAATAGACCTGCCTAACGCTGAGGTAGAGGCGGTGAAAGAAGACATTGAAGACACCATCGGGCTAGATTGCGCTGAGGCAAATTGCGTAAGCGCAAAGGCACAAATAGGCATCAACGAACTCTTAGAGGCGATCATCACCAAAATCCCCCCCCCAACAGGCGACAAACAAGCCCCCACAAAGGCACTGATTTACGACTCGTGGTTTGACAACTATTTGGGGGCTTTGGCGTTGGTGCGTTTAAAAGAGGGGCGCTTGTGTATCAATCAAGAGGTTTTAGTCATGGGCAGTGCAAAAACCCACCAAGTGCTAGGGCTTTACTACCCAAACCCCCTACACAAAATCCCCACAAACTCCATTGAATGCGGAGAAATCGGCATCATCTCTTTGGGCTCTAAAAACCTTACCGACATCGCTGTGGGCGACACTATCACAGACGCAAAAGCCCCTACGACCACGCCCATAGAGGGCTTTAAACCCGCTAAACCCTTTGTCTTTGCCGGGCTTTACCCCATTGAAAGCGACCAATTTGAAGAGCTAAGAGAAGCCCTGCTAAAACTCCAACTCAATGACTCGTCTTTGCAATTTGAGCCAGAAAGCAGCGTGGCTTTGGGCTTTGGTTTTCGGGTGGGCTTTTTGGGCTTGTTGCATATGGAGGTCATTAAAGAACGCTTAGAAAGGGAGTTTAATTTAAACCTCATTGCCACCGCGCCCACGGTGGTGTATGAAGTGCATTTGACAGATGGGCAGGTGATCGCCGTGCAAAACCCTAGCCAGCTGCCGCCTGAGAGCACGATAGAGAACATTGACGAGCCCTATGTGCGCGCGAGCATCATCTCCCCTAGCGAATATCTAGGCAATTTACTAAGCTTACTTAACAACAGACGGGGGGTGCAAGATAAAATGGAATATCTAAACCAAAACCGCGTTTTGCTCACCTACGATTTGCCGAGCAATGAAATTGTCATGGACTTTTACGACAAACTCAAATCCTGCACGAAGGGCTATGCCAGCTTTGACTACGAGCCTATCGGCTACAAAGAGGGGCAGTTGGTTAAGCTAGATATACGGGTGGCTAATGAAGTTGTGGATGCGCTCTCTATCATTGTAGATCGCTCTAAAGCCTATGAAAAGGGTAAGGCTTTGGTCGAAACCATGAAAACCTTGATCCCACGCCAACTTTTTGAGGTGGCGATCCAAGCGAGCATCGGCAATAAAATCATCGCCAGAGAGACGGTCAAATCGGTGGGAAAAAATGTTACGGCGAAATGTTATGGGGGCGACATCACTAGAAAACGCAAACTCTTAGAAAAGCAAAAAGAGGGGAAAAAACGCATGAAGGCGATCGGCAAGGTCCACCTACCCCAAGAGGCGTTTTTAGCGATCCTCAAGGTGGATTAGTAGCCACAACGCCTAAACCAGCAGCTAGCTAGCACCCACAACAGACCCCAAGCTGTTAAGCCGCTTGTGATCCTTGTTGCGCTAAACCAGATAACCCCAGCTGCATTACAGCACCAACAGCCCTAAATTCCGCTCAAAAAACCCAACTTATACCTTAAATCGGGTGAGGATTGTGCACCCAACCAAGTCTAACGGGTGCCCTCTCTCATTTCCAAACTCACCGCTATATCAAGACTCTTTCCACCAAAGCCCACATCGGAACCACAAGTCAAGCCTTGAGTGAGCACATCGTTTAACCCAAATGGTGCGGTGAATTATCTACTTTTACACCCACTTTTTTATCTTTGTAAAGCCCGGTGCCTACAGGAATCATGCGCCCTAGGACAACATTTTCTTTTAAATCTTCTAAGAAGTCTTTTTTCATGGCAATGCTCGCCTCTGTGAGCACCTTAGTGGTTTCTTGGAAGCTAGCCGCAGAGATGATGCTATCACTACCAATCGCCGCACGGGTGATGCCAAGGAGCACGGGCTCAGCAATGGCCGGCTCGCCCCCAGAGTGCAACACCCGTTGGTTTTCCTCTTTAAAGTGCTTTTTGCTCACCAAATCGCCCTCAATGAATTTTGTGCTCCCACTGTCTAAAATCCGCACTTGGCGCAACATTTGCGACACGATGATCTCGATGTGCTTGTCGGCGATATTCACCCCTTGACGGCGGTAGACTTGTTGCACTTCGCTCACGATGTATTTATGCAACTCTTTTTCCCCACTGATGCGCAAAATGTCATGGCTACTCACCACGCCATCGGTGATCGCCTCGCCGGCATGCACGAACTCGCCCGGGTGCACCAAAATTTGCTTGCCCTTGTCGATGAAATACTCAGCTTTGCGCCCATCGATTGCGGTGATACACACCCGTTCTTTATTACGCACGGGTTTATCAAAGCTCACCTGCCCGTCAATTTCGCTTAAAATCGCTAAGTCTTTAGGTTTGCTTTTGCGTGCTTCAAAGATGTCGGAGACGCGGGGCAAGCCGCCTGTAATGTCTTTAGATTTGGCGGTGGCTTTGGGGATTTTGGCGAGCACATCGGCAATCTCCACTTGCGCACCATCGGCAATGGTGATCGAAGTTTTAGGCTCTAGGGGGTAGTGAAGGGGTTCTTGGCCCTCTGCTTCGATCATTAAGCTAGGTTTAAAGCCCGTAGGGATGTATTCATTCACCACTAAAGAGTGCACGCCCGTGTTTTCATCCTCGGTCTCAGTCACGCTCACCCCCGCCACAATGTCCACAAAGCGCACCACGCCGGCAATGTCGGCGATGATGGGGGTGTTGTAGGGGTCCCAGCTGGCGATGACATTTTTACTTTCAGTGCTGGGTTTGACTAAAAGCGTGTCGGCTTTTACGGGGCTGTTGTCGTCCACTTGCACCAAAGAGTTGCGCGCGATGTAGTGGCGGATCGCCTCCTGGTCGTTTTCATCGGCAACCACGGCAAATAAGCCCTTTTCCTCCACGATATCGCCGGCTTTAATGCCCCGCGCGCGCTCTAAGTGATCGCCCACGAGGTTATAAAACTTCACCACGCCTTTTTCTTTGGCAAGGGTGTTTTGGGTGATGGGGTCGTTGTCTTGCACGGCGATCTCGCTGGCGTAGGGGATGCGATTTGGCACATTCCAGCCGTCTTTGATGATGTCAGCGATGCTGCCCCCCTCATGTACAACATGCCCATTGCTATAGGGCAGGTAAATTTTGCCCTCAATTTTACCGCTCACGCCGGCAAGTTCATTAGGTTTAGCCACATCGCTTTTACGCAACACAAACTTGGCTTTTTTGTCGCCATCGCTCACACTTAAGACCACCTCTTCGTGCGCGCTGTCGATTTTAAGCGTGCCGGCAAAGGGGGCTTTGATCTTGGGTTCAACCACCAAGATCGCGGCGTTACGGCGATTCACGATGATGTTCTTGCCCTCTTTGTTTTGGTAGGTTTTGACATTGAAAAAGCGCACAAAGCCCTCATTGCTTGCCACAATCTCGCGCTCCTCTTGGCTCCTTGAAGCCGTCCCGCCCACATGGAAGGTGCGCAAAGTTAATTGCGTGCCCGGCTCGCCAATGGATTGCGCCGCCACCACGCCCACAGCCTCGCCCGGCTTAACCATTTTGCCCTCGCCTAGATTCAAGCCATAGCACTTGGCGCACACGCCCTTTTGCGCCTTACAAGTTACTGGCGTGCGGATGGTTACGGATTTAATCCCAGCTTCGACAACCCGTTTTGCTTTCTCTTCATCCACCATCGTGTCGGCATTTAACAACACTTCGTTTGTGAGCGGATCGATGATGTCTTCGACCAGCACTCGCCCAAAAATGCGCTCTTCTAGTGGCTCGATGAGCTCGCTGCCCACGGTGATGTCGGTGATCTCAATGCCCTCGTGTGTGCCGCAATCCTCTTGCACGACCTTAACATTTTGGGCAACATCGATGAGTTTGCGGGTGAGGTAACCGGCGGTGGCGGTTTTTAAAGCGGTGTCGGCTAGCCCTTTACGCGCCCCGTGTGTGGAGTTGAAATACTCGAGCACATTTAGCCCCTCTTTAAAGTTAGAGATGATGGGGGTTTCAATGATCGAGCCATCGGGTTTAGTCATCAGCCCACGCATGGCAGAGAGTTGGCGGATTTGCGCGGCTGAACCCCTAGCCCCGCTATCAGCCATCATATAAATGGAGTTAAAGCCCTGCTTATCGCTGGCAATGGCTGCCATCATCTCTTGGCTCATGGCGTCATTGACTTCGGTCCAAATGTCAATGATTTTATTGTAGCGTTCTTGCTCGCTCAAGTGCCCGCCCTCAAATTGCGCTTGGATGTCTTTGACCCGCCCTTTAGCCACCTCCACCATATGCACTTTATTAGCGGGAGTGATGATGTCCTCCATGGAAATAGAGATCCCCGCTTTGGTGGCGTATTTAAAGCCTAGGTTTTTAAGATTGTCTAAGAATTTAGCCGTCTGCCCGATCCCGCTCTCTTTATAAACAAAATCCACCAACGCCCCGATGTCTTTTTTCTTAAGGACCTTATTCCACAAGTGAGTGGGCACAAAGTCAGGTAGAATAGATTTAATCACCAGCCGCCCGGCAGTGGTTTGCAAAATGTGGCGTTCTTGTAATACCCGCACCTTGGCATGCACATCCAATTCTTTGGCATCCACTGCCATTAAAACTTCCGCCACGCTAGAGAAAAGTTTATGCTCGCCCAGCACCCCGTTTTTTTCTAAGGATAAGTAGTAAATTCCAAGCACCATGTCCTGGCTAGGCACAGCCACAGCCTTACCGCTAGCTGGTAGCAAGATATTCATGGAACTTAGCATTAAAACCTTGCATTCGGTGATCGCCTCTTGGCTTAGGGGCACATGCACAGCCATCTGGTCGCCGTCAAAGTCGGCGTTGAAGGCAGAGCACACCAGCGGGTGCAGTTGGATCGCCTTGCCATCGATGAGTTTAGGGTGGAAGGCTTGGATGGATTGTTTATGCAGTGTGGGCGCGCGGTTTAAGAGCACCGGATAGCCCTCCACAATTTCCTCTAAGCACTCCCAAACCTCGTTGGTTTTCTGCTCAATCATGCGTTTGGCTTGTTTGAATGTAGTCGCAAAACCCTTTTCCTCTAACTTAGAGAGCAAATGGGGCTTAAAGAGCTCCAATGCCATATTTTTAGGCAACCCGCATTGATCCATGTTGAGATTGGGCCCCACCACGATCACGCTGCGGCCCGAGAAATCCACCCGTTTACCCAGCAAGTTTTGGCGGAAACGCCCTTGTTTGCCCTTGATGATCTCGCTTAGGGATTTTAAGGGGCGTTTGTTTGCGCCTTTCACGGCATTGGCGTTGCGCCCATTGTCAAACAAGGCATCCACGGCTTCTTGTAACATGCGCTTTTCATTACGCACAATAATTTCGGGCGCACCCAGCTCCATAAGCCGTTTCAAGCGTTGGTTGCGGTTGATCACGCGGCGGTAAAGCTCATTCACATCGCTCACGGCAAACTTACCGCCATCTAACGCCACAAGGGGGCGTAAATCTGGGGGCAACACGGGCAAGGCTGTTAGCATCATCCACTCGGGGTGGTTGCCTGAATTGATGAAGCTTTCCACGACTTTGAGGCGTTTTACCAGTTTCTTTTTCTTAGCATCCGAATTGGTGTTTTTCACCTCTTCTTTTAACGCCTCAAGCAAGGCGACAAGGTCTAATTCCTCCAAGAGCTCTTTAATGACCTCCCCGCCCATTTGTGCGTTGAAGTCGGGATCGGAGTTGTGCCGTTGGATGCTTTGGAATTGCTCCTCGTTTAAAATGTCGTATTTCAACACGGGTTTTGTACCCTCGATGTCGTAACACGCGCTGGCGGGGTCTTTCACAATGTAGGCTTCGTAGTAGAGCACGCGCTCTAAATCTTTCATTTTAATGCCTAAAAGCGTGCCAATGCGGCTAGGCAAAGAATTGACATACCAAATGTGCGCCACAGGGGTGGCTAGCTCAATGTGCCCCATTCTAAAACTACGCACTTTAGAGCTGGTGATCGCCACGCCGCATTTTTCGCAAGTGCCAATGGTTTTATAGCGGGGTTTCTTATACTTGCCACACAGGCACTCGTAATCTTTCGTGGGTCCAAAGATTTTCATACAAAAGAGCCCGTCCCTCTCGGGTTTGAGCGTGCGGTAGTTGATGGTCTCTGGCTTTTTCACCTCCCCATAGCTCCACTCGCGGATTTTATCCGGGCTGGCTAAAGTGAGCTGGAACGAGCTAAAGTCTTTGGGGCGCTCGTCCTCTTTAATGACAATGGGTTTTGGCATGCCAAATTCATCCACTTCCTCATTAAAGATATTCACATCCAAAGCCAAAGATTGCAACTCTTTGGTGAGCACATAAAAGGTTTCGGGGATTTCGCTCTCGCCCACATGCTCGCCTCTGGCGATCGCGCGGTAGGCATTCTCTCTGCCCTTGATGTCATCGGATTTCACGGTCAGCATTTCCTTTAAAGTGTGCGCCGCCCCATAAGCCTCCAAAGCCCACACCTCCATTTCCCCAAAGCGTTGCCCCCCAAAAAGTGCCTTCCCGCCCACAGGTTGGTGGGTTACCAAAGAGTAGGGTCCCGTGCTTCTGGCGTGCACCTTTTCATCCACGAGGTGGTGGAGTTTTAACATATACATGTAGCCCACATTGACGCGCTCTTTCATTTTCTCGCCCGTGCGCCCGTCAAACAGCTCGGTTTTGCCATCTAGATCGATCTTGGCAAGCTTGAAAAGTTCCATGAATTGCTCTTGACTGATGCCCTCAAAGACGGGGATGGCAAATTTCACACCATTTTGCCAATCACGGGCGTATTCTAAAAGTTGCTCATCGCTACATTTTTCAAGCATTTTTGCCAAGTCGTGGTTATGGACATTTACCACATGGGCAATCTCTAGCATTTTAGTGCGCAGTTTTTTTAGCATGTCGGCGGTGTGCTCTGCCAAAAGGGCTTGGATTTGTTTGCCTAATTCCTTACCTACAAGCCCTAAATGCACTTCTAAAATCTGCCCGATGTTCATGCGGCTTGGCACGCCTAAGGGGTTTAGCACAATGTCGATGGGCTCGCCATCGGCAGTGTAGGGCATGTCGGCAATGGGCACGATATTAGACACAATGCCTTTATTCCCGTGCCGCCCTGCCATTTTATCCCCCACTTTGAGCTTGCGCTTCGTGGCGATGTAAATTTTGACTTGCTTAATCACCCCATTGGGTAAAATGTCGTCTTTTTCTAGGATAGAGAGCTTTTTCTCGTGGCTTTGCCCTAGAAGTTTCTTCTGCTCTAAAATGTTGAGCTTGATTTGCTCGAAGCGTTCTTGCACTTCCTTGCTGAACTTTTTAGACAAAGAGATCAAGCCAAAGCGGTTAGTGCTTTCCACGACTTCTTTGGGGATTTTGCTCCCTTTGGGGTAGGTAACATCGTTTAAGGTAACTTCTTCCTCTAAAGGCTCTTGGGAGAAAATCGCACTGATTTGTAGGGCTTCTTCTTTATCTAGCATTTTAAAATGTTTATCGTGGCGATCGTCTAAGACCCATTTTTCCTCTTCATAGGCACTTGTGGCGCGTGCATCCTTTTCATAGCCTTTTTTGGTGAAAATTTTCACCCCGATCACCACGCCCTCTAAAGAAGGAGGGCAATAAAGCGACTTATTCACCACATGCCCGGCTTTGTCCCCAAAAATGGCGCGTAGTAGCCGCTCTTCAGGTGTGCTTTTCATTTCACCCTTGGGCGAAACCTTGCCGACTAAGATCATCCCTGCGCTCACATAAGTCCCAATTTTAACGATCCCCCCGTTATCCAAGTGAGCGACTTCCTCCTCCTTGACATCGGGGATATCGGCGGTGAATTCCTCAATCCCGTGTTTAAGCTCCCTAGCCTCGATCTCTTTTTCATAGATGTGCACGGAGGTGAAGACATCGTCTTTGGTGATTTTTTCGCTCACCACGATCGCGTCTTCAAAGTTGTAGCCGTTCCAGGGCATGAACGCCACGCGGATATTTTTACCTAGGGCTAGTTCGCCTTGATCCATGCTTGGTCCATCGGCGATGATTTGCCCCTCTTCCACCACATCGCCCACTTTCACGATGGGAACTTGGTTAAAGCAGGTGTTTTGGTTGGTGCGTAGGTTTTTTTGCAATAAATAAGAGCTGATGTGCGGTCCCTTCTCAGGGTCTTTTTCCACGATGTAGATGTTCTCTGAATCCACTTCATCCACAACGCCCCTACGCTCCGCCTTCACGCTCCCCCAAGAATCCCTGGCAATCACGCTTTCAATGCCCGTGCCCACAATGGGGGCTTCGGCTTTAAGCAGGGGCACGGCTTGGCGTTGCATGTTCGTCCCCATCAGCGCGCGGTTGGCATCGTCATGCTCTAAAAAGGGGATCAAAGAGGCGGCCACACCCACTAAGATTCTAGAGCTTAAATCCATAAGGGTTACTTTACTCTTTTCATTGAGCGCAATTTCCCCACCCACGCGCGTTTCTACCAAGTCCTCTTGGATATGCCCTTTGGCGTCTAGTGCGGTGCTGGCGGGCGCGATGACATGCCCCTCCTCTTGAATGGCGGTGAGATACTCCACATCCCCGCTCACCTGCCCTTCTATCACTTTTTTATAAGGGGCTTCAATGAAGCCTAGTTCATTCACCCTTGTGAAAGTGGATAGGGTATTGATGAGCCCGATGTTTTGCCCCTCTGGGGTTTCAATGGGGCAAATGCGCCCGTAGTGCGTGGGGTGCACATCGCGCGCCTCAAAGCCCACGCGATCTTTCACCAAACCGCCCTCACCCAAAGCGGATAAACGGCGTTTGTGGGTAACTTCAGATAAGGGGTTGGTTTGGTCCATGAATTGGGAGAGTTGCCCGCTCATGAAAAACTCTAAAATGGTGCTGGTGATCATTTTAGAATTCACCAAGTCGTGGGGCATGAGCGCATCTAGGTTGGTGTTCATGGTGGTGAGCTTGTCTTTAATGGTCTTTTGCATTTTCATCAAGCCCTCGTGCAACTCATTGGCTAAAAGCTCACCCACGGCGCGGATACGGCGGTTGCCTAAGTGGTCGCGATCGTCAATGCGGCCTTGCCCGTTTTTGATTTTAATGAGGTATTTCACGGTCTCAATGATGTCCTCGTGGGTGAGCACCGTAACATAGTTAGGCACCTTTAAATGCAATTTGTGGTTCATTTTCATGCGCCCAACCATTGTCAAATCGTAGCGCTCAGGATCAAAGAAGAGTTGTTGCACATACTGCTGGGCGACTTCGGCTGTAACGGGATCGCCCGGGCGCATGACTTTATAAATGCGAATCGCCGCCAAAGCGTTTTCATCCTCCACTTTTTCGCTTTGTTTCAAAAGTTTTTGCGATTCGCTTTTAAGCGACTCGTTGTCAGCACTAAAGGATCTAATGATGGAGGCGTCATGGCCTAGGGCTAGGTCATTGGCGATGACAAACTCTTTCACGCCCGCTTCTTTGAGTTTGTCAAGTTTGGGTTGTTCTAAGAGGGTTAAAGCGTCTAAAAGGGTTTCTTTGTTCTTGTCTAAAATGGGTTCGGCTAGGTAACGGCTCAGTAAAATTTTAGTGGGATATTCTACCCACTCAACCCCACTTTCTCTAATTTCCTTGGCTTTTTTAGCGGTGAGTTTGCGGCTGGCGGCTAAAAGCACCTGCCCTTTTTCATCCTTTAAATCAAACTCCAAGCGGCTATCTGTGGCGATGCTTTCAAAGGAGATGAAGTAACGCCCCTCTTCTCCTTCGGGTTTGTAGCGCACTTTGAGCAAGGGATAGAAAATACGGATGATGTCTTGTTTGCTATAGCCTAGGGCTCTAAAAAGAATAGTGGCAGACACCTTGCGGCGTTTGTTGATGCGCACATGCAAGATGTCTTTGACATCGTATTCAAAATACAGCCAAGAGCCGCGATCGGGGATGATTTGCCCGGTGTAAATGAGTTTATTCGCACTGGTGGTGGATTTTTCCTCTTTAAAAATCACCCCCGGGCTTCTGTGCAGTTGATTGACCACAACCCGCTCAACTCCATTAATAATAAAGGAAGTGCGATCGGTCATTAAAGGGATTTCGCGGATAAAAATGCTCTGTTCTTTAATGTCCTTCGCACCTAGTTTTTCGCCCGTTTTAGGGTCTTTCTCCCAAAGAATGAGGCGGATTTTGATTTTAAGATAGACAGAATAAGTGATGCCCCGCTCCATCGCCTCGCGCACGGTGTATTTGGGCTCGCCGTATTCACAGCCCCCGTATTCTAAGGTGATGCGGTTTTGGCTATCGTGGATGGGAAAGACGGATTTAAACACCCGCTCAATCCCACTTTCTCTGCCCTCTTTGGCGTATAAAAACGCCTCATAGCTGTCCTTTTGTAGGAGCAAGAGATTAGGGACCTGCAAGTCTTGGGGCATTTTTGTAAAATCTGCACGCAACCGATTTCTTAAAGTTTTCATGTCAATAAACCTTTTTGATGGAGATTGGAGGCTGGAAACGACACACACATAAAAATTAAGTTCAATTTAAATCCATTTGGCGGTGTTCCCCTTAATACACGCTTACCCCTCCTTGTCCCCTCCTTTTTTAAAAATCTTTACTTAATCTCAGCCTTCGCCCCGACTTCTTCAAGTTTCTTTTTAATGGTTTCGGCTTCCTCTTTATTCACGCCCTCTTTGAGCACATGGGGAGTTTTCTCGGTGGCTTCTTTTGCCTCTTTAAGCCCTAAGCCGGTGATTTCACGCACGACTTTAATGACTTTGATTTTTTCCGCCCCGGTTTCAGCGAGCACCACACTAAATTCGGTTTTCTCTTCAACCGCTTCTGCAGGGGCAGCACCAGCAGCACCGGCCACCACAGTGGGGGCGGCACTCACGCCAAATTTTTCTTCAAAGGCTTTCACAAGTTCGCTGAGTTCTAAAACACTCAAACCACCAATGTACTCTAATACATCCTCTTTACTAATTGCCATGCAAATCCTTTATTCTTGTTCTTTTGCTTTTCTCAAATTGTCTAAGCCCGTCACAAAGTAGCGCGCCGGTGCCGTCCAAACAGACAGCAACATGCCAATAAGCTCTTCTCTGCTGGGCAGCTTAGACACCGCTTCAATGTGCTTTGTATCCACCGCTTGCTTTTCAAACAGCCCCATTTTGACAATGAAGCGTTCTTTATGCTCCTTAGCAAAGCCCATGACTAATTTAGACAACGCGATTTGATCCGCGCCCCAAATGAAGACATTGGTTTCTTTGAGTTCTAAGGGCTCTAGATTCGCCCCTTTTAGTGCCAAAGACGCAAGGGTGTTTTTAATCACTTGGACGCTGATGCCCTGCACTCTCGCGGCGTTACGCAACTTTTCTAAATGCTGCACTTGCAAACCCTTGTAATCGCACACCACAAGGGCTTGCATTTGGCTAAAGGCATCGGTGAGCTTAGAAACCAGCTCTCGTTTTTGTTCTTTATGCATGTTTCCTCCTTTCCAACTAACTTCCACAAGGCGCAAAGCGATTAAGCCCTAAAGCCCTTGTTTCTTCAGTTAAAGATAAACTATTTCACATCCATAAGTTCTTGAGAATTCAAACGCACCCCGGGCGACATCGTCAAGGACACCACGCTGTTGCGGATATACTTGCCCTTAGAAGTGCTGGGTTTCAAGCGGTTAATCGCTCTTACAAGCTCTAGCATGTTATCTTGGAGTTGCTCTTGTTTGAAACTCGCCTTGCCAATGGGGGCGTGCAAATTGCCCTTTTTATCCACCCTGAAATTCACCTGTCCGCTTTTAGCGTTGCCAACCGCCTTTTTGACATCCATTGTTACGGTGCCGGTTTTTGGATTAGGCATCAGCCCCTTAGGCCCTAAAATACGCCCCACTTTACCCACGATCGCCATCATGTCTGGCGTGGCGATCACCATGTCAAAATTCGTGTTGCCGTTTTTAATTTCTTCAGCCAAATCCTCGCCCCCGACCACATCGGCCCCGGCTTCTTTCGCCTCATCTAATTTGACATCTTTGGCAAAGACCGCCACACGCACTTTTTTACCCGTGCCATGGGGCAAAACCACCGCCCCACGCACCATTTGATCGGCGTGCCTTGGATCCACGCCCAAACGCAAAGCCACTTCCACGGTTTCATCAAATTTCGCAGACGCTAAAGACTTTGCTACGCTAATGCCTTCTTCAAGGCTATACACTTTCTCTCTGTCAAACTGAGAGTTTAACTTTTCTACCCGTTTTGCCAGCTTTGCCATAGTTATCCTTCTACCTCAATCCCCATACTGCGCGCACTCCCCATGACGATTTTTTTTGCCGCCTCGAGGGTGGTGGTGTTGAGATCTTCCATTTTAGTTTGGGCGATTTCTTCCACTTGCTTCATGGTGAGCTTGCCCACTTTATTTTTTAGGGGGTTGTCTGAACCTTTAGCCACCCCACTGGCTTTTTTAATCAAGTCTGTAACAGGAGGCTTTTTGGTGATAAAAGTGAAACTTTTATCTTGATAAACCGTGATGATGACGGGGATATTAAAGCTTCCCATGTCCTTGGTTTTCTCATTAAACGCCTTACAAAACTCCATGATATTCACGCCCCTTTGGCCTAAAGCAGGACCAATGGGCGGGCTGGGGTTTGCCTTACCGGCGGGGACTTGTAATTTAATCTGCCCGACAACTTTCTTTGCCATGCACTCTCCTTAAATGATTTTTTCCACTTGAGAATATAAAATTTCGATCAAGGTGTTGCGCCCAAAGATGGACACATTGAGTTTCAACTTGCGGTGCTCCACATCGTATTCCTCCACCGTGGCGGTGAAGTTTGCAAAGGGACCTTCAATGATGCGCACCACTTCGCCTTTTTCGTAGTAAATCTTGGGTTTGGGGGCGGCGCGGTTCGTCATTTTCTCTAGGATATTGCCGATGTCCGCATCGCTTAAAGGCGTAGGTTTCTTGCTCTCGCCGATAAAACGGCTCACACGGGGCAGAGATTGGATTTTATGCCAAAGCACGGTGTCTAAATCCACTTTAATGAACACATAGCCGGGGTATAGGCTACGCTCGGTTACTTTATTCTTGCTCTTTTTAGACAGCTCGATCACATCCTCGGTGGGCACGATGATCTCTTGCACCCGATCGCTGATATTGTTTTCACGCACCATGTTTTCAATGGCTTTTTTCACGGACTGCTCGCTGCCTGAATAAGTTTGGATCGCATACCACTCCATACCCACGCTAACCCCTTAAAGGATGCTCGCAACAAAAGACGACAAAACAAAATCGATCAAAGTCAAAAACAGCGTAATGATGGTTACGACAATGAGTACGGACACCAAAGCGTTTCTGATCTGCTCTTTGAGCGGAAAGATCACCTTTGATAGCTCTTCTTTTGTCAGCTTGTATTGTGCTATTAACTTATCCATGCCACCTACTTTAAATTTCACCCCTGGCAGGCCAGGAGGGACTCGAACCCCCAACAATCGGTTTTGGAGACCGGTGCTCTACCATTGGAGCTACTGACCTACAACCCCCCTCCTATTGCCTAGCTGCTTTTAAGCTTCACTTCCTTGTGGATCGTGTGCTTATTCTCTCTAGGGCAGAACTTTTTGAGCTCCAGTTTCTCTGTGTTTGTCTTGGCATTTTTGGTTGTGCTGTAATTGATCTCAGCACAATCCGCACACTTCAATCCTACCTTAACTTTCACAATGCGTCCTACTCGATGATTTTGGTAACCACACCCGCGCCCACGGTTTTACCGCCTTCACGGATCGCAAATTTTGTCCCAAGTTCTAGGGCAATAGAGCTGATGAGCTCTACCACGATTTTAGTGTTGTCCCCGGGCATGATCATTTCAGTGCCTTCAGGCAAGGTAATAGAGCCGGTTACATCGGTGGTGCGCACATAAAATTGGGGACGATACCCGTTGAAGAAGGGGGTATGGCGGCCGCCTTCCTCTTTAGAGAGCACATACACTTCGCCCTCAAATTTTTTGTGTGGAGTGATGGAGCCGGGTTTGCAAAGCACCATGCCCCTAAAGACTTCCTCTTTTTTAGTGCCACGCAAAAGCACGCCCACATTGTCCCCGGCTTCGCCTTTTTCAAGCTCTTTTCTAAACATTTCTACACCGGTCACAGTGGTTTTTTGGGTGGGTTTAATGCCCACAATTTCCACTTCATCTTGGAGTTTCACAGTGCCACGCTCAATACGACCGGTCACCACGGTGCCCCGCCCGGCAATGGAGAACACATCCTCTACGGGCATTAAGAAGGCTTTTTCTATGTCACGCTTAGGAGTGGGGATGTATTTATCCACTTCTTCCATGAGTTTAAGCACTTTTTGGCCCCACTCGCCGATGTTGCCCGCTTTGGCTTCCTCTAGGGCTTTTAGGGCAGAACCCGCCACAATGGGGGTGTCATCGCCGGGGAATTCATAAGTGCTTAGAAGTTCGCGCACTTCCATTTCTACAAGATCTAACAACTCTTGATCATCGACCATGTCTTGTTTGTTTAAGAACACCACGATGTAGGGCACACCCACTTGGCGGGCTAGTAGAATGTGTTCGCGGGTTTGGGGCATGGGGCCATCAGCGGCAGACACGACTAAAATCGCGCCGTCCATTTGGGCGGCACCGGTGATCATGTTTTTGACATAGTCGGCGTGGCCGGGGCAGTCTACATGCGCATAGTGGCGGTTTTCTGTAGAGTACTCGATGTGAGAAGTGGCGATGGTGATGCCCCTTTCTTTTTCTTCTGGGGCGTTGTCAATGTTGTCATAATCTTTCAGTTCAGCTAGACCTTTTAAAGAGAGCACCGCAGAGATCGCCGCGCTCAAAGTGGTTTTGCCATGGTCCACATGCCCGATGGTACCCACATTGACATGGGGTTTGTTTCGTTCAAACTTCGCTTTTGCCATTGTTTTAACTCCTCTTATAGAATTTAAAGCATTGTGTTAAGGGGGAAACTGGAGCCCATAAGCGGGATTGAACCGCCGACCTCTTCCTTACCAAGGAAGTGCTCTACCCCTGAGCTATATGGGCATTCTCCCTACACTGGAGCGGGAAACGGGGCTCGAACCCGCGACCCTCAGCTTGGAAGGCTGATGCTCTAGCCAACTGAGCTATTCCCGCACTGGTGGTGAGACGTGGATTCGAACCACGGAAGACGAAAGTCAGCAGATTTACAGTCTGCCCTCGTTGGCCACTTGAGTATCTCACCTACTGGAGCTGGCTAAGGGAATCGAACCCCCAACCTGCTGCTTACAAGGCAGCTGCTCTACCAATTGAGCTAAGCCAGCGCAAAATAAGCTGCTATTATAGCTAATTTAACTCCCCCTTGTCAAGCCCTCTCGCTTAAGGCCAAATAATGTTATAGTAAGCCCCATTTTTAACACAAAGGAACACTATGCGCTTTTTTTCACTTAGCCTCATCCTAGCCGGCTTGCTCTCGGCCACCCCCTACAAAATTGACACGACCCACTCTAGCGTGGGTTTCACTGCCACACACTTATTGGTGTCTAAGGTTAGTGGGGACTTCTCCCAATTTAAGGGGGTTGCGGACATTGAAAAGGGGCAGTTAAAAGCCCTAGATGGCGAGATCGAGATCAAGAGCATCGACACCAAAAACGCCAAAAGAGACAAAGATTTACTCTCGGCTAACTTCTTTGATGCACACGAATACCCCAAGGGCTATTTAAAAGCCACAAAAATCAGCCAAAAAAGCGATGGGGGCTTGCAAATCAAAGCCATGTTAAAACTTAAAGACACAGAGAAAGAAATCACTCTAGAGGGTAAACTCACAGGACCCATTAAACACCCCAAGAGCGGGGCGGATGTCTATGGGCTGGAGTTGCAGGGCGTGGTTTCGCGCAAAGTCTTTAAAATCGGGCAAAACACCCCCCCTAAACTTGTGGGTGAGAATATCCAAGTTGCCATCCATTTGGAGTTGCACCACTAATTTAAGTTTTTTAGGCTAAAATTGCCCCTTTTAGGGAGTGCAACTATGGAGATTAAGAAGGCGTTTTTAGGGTATTTTGAGGGTTTAGGGCATCTGTGGGTGCCCAGCTCAAGTTTAGTGCCCCAAGATTCCTCTTTGCTTTTCACGAATGCGGGCATGGTGCAGTTTAAAGACATTTTCTTGGGCAAAACAAAGCCTTTCACAAACCGCGCCACGAGTGCCCAGCTGTGTATGCGTGCGGGGGGCAAACACAACGACTTAGAAAATGTCGGCTACACCAACCGCCACCACACCTTGTTTGAGATGTTGGGCAATTTCTCGTTTTTTGACTACTTCAAAGAAGAAGCCATTGCTTACGCCTTTGAGTTCGTGCATAAACACTTGGGCTTTGACAAAGAGAGCATTTACATTAGTGTGCACGAAAAAGACCAAGAAGCCTATAAACTATGGCAAAAATTTATCCCCCATGATCGTATTAAAACGATGGGCGATAAGGATAATTTTTGGCAAATGGCAGACACCGGACCTTGTGGGTATTGCAGTGAAATTTACATAGACCAAGGGGAGAAGTATTTTCACTCCAAAGAGGATTACTTCGGGGGCGAGGGGGATCGCTTTCTAGAAATTTGGAATTTAGTTTTTATGCAATACGATCGCTCTAAAGAGGGTGTTTTAACCCCCCTTGAAAAGCCCTGTATCGACACTGGCATGGGCTTAGAGAGGGTGCAAGCCCTCTTAGAGGGGGTGCAAAACAACTTTGATAGCTCGCTGTTTAAACCCCTAATGGCGTGCATTGAAAAGAGCTTTGGGCTCGAGTATGCCAAGCACAAAGAATCCTTTAGGGTGCTAGCCGATCACGCCCGCAGTGTGGCGTTTTTGCTAGGCATGGGGGTGTATTTTGAAAACACGGGGCGGGGTTATGTCTTGCGGCGCATTTTAAGGCGGGCTTTAAGGCATGGCTATTTGTTGCAACAAGCCAAGGGCAGGAATTTAGAAAGCCCCTTTTTCTATGAGATTTTGGGGCATTTTTGCGATTTGATGCTGGGTTACCCCCTACTCAAAGAACACCAAGAGAGCATTAAAGCCGAGTGCAAGGCAGAGGAAGAGTTGTTTTTAGCCACTTTAGATAAGGGCATGCATTTATTCGAAAAAGCGCTCACCGAGTGCAAAGGCAGTGCCTTTAGCGGGGCTGTGGCGTTTAAGTTGTATGACACCTATGGTTTCCCTTTGGATTTAACCGCCGACATGCTAAGGGGCTTGAACTTGCAAGTGGATATGCAAGAATACCAAGCCTGCATGCAAGAGCAAAAACAACGCTCGGCGCATAGTTTTAGACAAAGCAACGCCAAGGACGGCTTGAAGGCATTAGATTTGAGCCATTTAGAGCCCAACCACTTTGCCGGCTACACCACAGAAAACTTGCAAACCCAAGTTGTCGCCCTTTATCCGCTAGAGGACAACACCGCCTATATCGTGCTTAAAGATACCCCCTTTTACCCCCAAGGCGGTGGGCCCATCGGCGATAAAGGGGTGTTGTTGGACCCTAGCCATGTGCTTTTAGCTAAAGTCCTAGACACGCAAAAAGTGGGGGGGGTCAATGCGAGTTTGATCGAGTTAGAGCCGGGGGCAAGCTTAAAAGAGGGCGATGGGGTGGTGGCCAAGGTGAGCGATCGCGCCGAGATTGCCAAGCACCACAGCGCCACGCATTTACTGCATTTAGCCTTGCGGACCATCCTAGGCGAGAGTGCGAAGAAAGAGGGCAAAAACGCCCAAGTCCAGCAAAAGGGCAGCCACATTGAGCCCCACCGCTTGCGCTTTGACTTTAGCTTTTACCGCAACTTGAGCGATGAGGAGTTAGAGCAAATCGAAAGCTTTGTCAATGCCAAAATCAGCGAGGGCGCACACACTTGCGTGAAGAGTGTGGGGGCTAATGAGGCAAGAGAGAGCGGGGCTGTCATGCTCTTTGAGGATAAATATCTAGATGAGGTGCGCCTTGTAGACATTGCGGGGAGTTTGGAGGCGTGTGGGGGCGTGCATGTGCCCAACAGTGCCCATATTGGGGGATTTGCCATTGTTAAAAGCTCAGGGGTGAGCGCAGGGGTTCGGCGCATTGAGGCGGTGTGTGGCAGAGCGTATTATGCGTTTATCGCCAGTGAAAGGCGCATTTTAAAGCAAGCCCGCACGCAGTTAAAAACCCAAGACTTATTAAAAGCTCTAAAACATAAAGAACAAGCCCCCAAAAGCACCCCACCCAAAGAGCCCACCTTGACGCCTATTGAGGGGCAGGTCTTTCATTTAGCCACCCTAAGCGGGCTTAAAGAGCACTTGAGCCATTTTTTGACCTTCATAGAGAAATACAAGAGCCGACAAGAGCCCGTGGTAGCATTGTTTCAATACCACAATTTGCAAAAAAATTGCGTGGAGGTGGTCTTAAAATCTGTGGGCGGGCACGATGTGCGCCCCCTTTTAGAGGCTCTAAAGGCACATAGCCAAAGTCTAGGCTATGCGAGCAAGGGCGGAGGACGGGCAGACCATGCGTCCTTAGTGCTGTCTTGTGGGGGGGATTTTAACGCCCAAGACTTGCAAGATATCCAAGAAGCCTTGCATTTAAAAGCGTTGGAGGTCTTAAAACCCTAATGCACACAAACACTCTATTTTTAATGCTCTTTGTGTCGCTCATGCTAGGGCTTGTGGGGTTGCTGATTTTTTTATGGGGCTTGAAAGGCAAGCAATTTAACGATGAGAAAAAAATGCTCGAGTGCTTGCTCTATGACAGCCCACAGGATTTAGCCATCGCCAAACAAGAGGAGGAAGCACAAAAATCTAAGAGAAAGGAAGCGCGTGGGTGAAGTTTATGATGTTTTGGTTGTAGGGGCGGGTCCTGGCGGGATCGCTGCTACCATTGAGTGCCAAATTAATGGGATTTCTAATGTCTTGCTGTGTGAAAAGGACGAGGCGTGCTGTGGGATGTTGCGCAAATACTACAAGGCGCATAAACGGGTGGATAAGGACTACCGTAAACAGGTCGTGGACATTAAGGGGCATATCCCCTTTAGCGACACGGATAAAGAGGGGGCCCTAGAGGTCTTTGAGAAAGCCCTAGCTGAGTATAAAACCCCCGTGCGCTATAAAACCAATATTGAGAGTGTGGCAAAAAAGGGTGAACTCTTTGAGGTCGCTAGCTCGGCTAATGAGGTCTTTAAAGCCCGCGCGGTGGTGATCGCCATTGGCAAAATGGGACAGCCTAACCGCCCCAGCTACCCAATCCCCGTAGAGATCATGCGCCAAGTGGTCTATACGATCAACGACTGCAAGGAAAAAGAGGAGGTTTTGGTTGTGGGCGGGGGCAATTCGGCGGTGGAATACGCCATCGCCCTAGCCCCCACAAACACCACGACCTTAAACTACCGCCAAAGCACCTTTAGCCGTGTCAATGAGGAGAATTTAAAAGCCCTTGAAGAG
This sequence comes from Helicobacter sp. NHP22-001, assembly GCF_030270165.1. Lineage (NCBI taxonomy): Bacteria > Pseudomonadati > Campylobacterota > Epsilonproteobacteria > Campylobacterales > Helicobacteraceae > Helicobacter > Helicobacter sp. NHP22-001. The sequence goes on from NZ_BSWS01000001.1 coordinate 61,627, forward strand.
GCGTTTTCTAGGAATTTAAAAAGCAAATTAGGCGTGGATATTTTGGGCTTAGAAGGCTTAGAGGGGCGCATTCAAGTGAATTTTGCCGACAACACGAGCGGAGTGTATGATAGGATTTTATACGCCATAGGTGGAGCGACCCCTTTGGAGTTTTTAAAAAAATGCCAAGTCCAGTTAGAGAATAACTTACCGGTGGTGAGCCAAGAACAAGAGAGCAATATTGAAAACCTTTTCGTCGTGGGGGACATTCTCTACAAGTCGGGAGCGAGCATTGGCATTGGCTTAAATGGGGGATTTGATGTGGCGCAAGTGCTTAAAAGCCGTTTGGCTTAGTGCCTTATTTTTCACCTTAACGCAAGGAGCAAACATGCAATTTTTTAAAGTCTTCATCCATACGGACCCACAAGGGTTTTTAGATTTAAAATTTGGGGGCAACGCGCCTAAAGAGTTTTTGACAAATGGGCTGCCCAAACTCTCGCCTGAAATCTCGTGGGAGGCGGTGAGTGGGGCTAAGAGTTATGCGTTAGAGCTCATCGATCACGATGCGGCAAGGGTGTGTGGCAAAACCTTTATCCATTGGGTCGTGGGGAATATCCAAGGCACGGAGCTTAAAGAAAACGCTGCGCTGGAAGACAAAGAGATCGCCCAAGGGGTCAATTCAATGACAGAGGGGTTTTTGCGCTCTGGCTTGAGCCTAGAGCAACAAGAAAAATCTAATCTAGAAAACAGCACCTACATAGGTCCCATGCCCCCCGATAGAGACCACCACTATTTAATCCAAGTCTATGCCCTAGATGTGGCGCATTTAGACCTAAAAAAACCCTTCTTTTTGGGCGAATTGCACGATGCCATGCGTGGGCACATTTTAGGCATGGGGCGGGTGGAATTTAAATACCCCAAAATGCGCCACTAAGGGCTAATACAGCTTTAAACTTAGGCGTGTTAAAATAGCAACTTTTTACGGTGGGGGGATTTCATTAGTTTAGAGGTTAGAAATGTCGCAAGAAGGATTGCATTTAGATTTAGACATACACATGATCAGCGCAATTTTACCCCACCGTTATCCGTTTTTATTGGTGGATCGGGTGTTGCGCCTGGAGCCTTATAAAGAGGTGCATGCCTATAAAAACATCACCTATAATGAAGAGGTTTTTATGGGGCACTTCCCGGGTAAACCCATTTACCCCGGGGTGTTGATCGTGGAGGGCATGGCACAAGCCGGGGGCTTGCTCGCCTTTGTGAGCTTGTTTGGGGCAGACCCCGAGGTGGCGGCGACTAAAATCGTGTATTTCATGACGATCGATCGGGTGAAGTTTAGAAACCCCGTGATCCCCGGCGATCAGCTCCACTACCATTTGAGCGAACAAAAACACAAGGGCATGATTTGGCAAGTGGGGGGCGTGGCTAAGGTGGGCGATAAAGTCGTGGCAGAAGCCGAGCTTAAAGCCATGATCGTGGATCGCAAGGAAGATAAATGATCGCCCCCACTGCCATCATAGAAGCCGGGGCCAAGATCGACCCAAGCGTAGAGGTCGGGCATTTTTGCGTGATCGGACCTAATGTGGTTTTAGAGGCGGGAGTGAAACTCTACAACAATGTTACCTTACTGGGGCACACCACCATTAAAAAAGACAGCACCGTTTTCCCCTACGCCGTGCTAGGCACGATTCCGCAAGATTTAAAATACGAGGGCGAGGAGTCTTATCTCATCATCGGGGAGCGCAATTTGATCCGCGAGCATTGCATGATCAACCCGGGCACCAAGGGCGGGGGGTATCAAACGATCATTGGCAACGACAACCTTTTAATGGCGTATGTGCATGTCGCCCACGATTGCAAGATTGGAAACCATTGCATTTTAGCCAATGGCGTAACCCTTGCCGGGCACATTGAGATCGCCGACTATGTGAATATTGGAGGGCTTACGGCGATCCACCAATTCACACGGATCGCCAAGGGGTGCATGGTCGCTGGGGCGAGCGCTTTAGGGCGAGATGTCCCCCCTTATTGCAATGCTGAGGGCAACCGGGCGTTCATTAGAGGGCTTAATCGCCACCGCATGCGTAAGCTCTTGCAAAGCAGTGAGATCGATTTTATCAGCAGGCTGTATAAAAAGCTCTTTGATTTAGAAACCACCAGCATTAGAGAGAACGCCCAAAAGATTTTAGAGGAATACCCCAACAATCCCCACGCTAGAGAAATTTGTGAATTTGTTTTAGAAACCCAAAGAGGGATCGCCATCAAGGCATGGGTTCTTAAAGAACAGGAGGATATGTGAACACCCGTTATTGTAGTTTTTGCAGCAAACCCGAAAACACTTTGCCCCACCACCGCCGTTTGGTGTTTTCGTCTAAAAAATCCGGCAAAGACATACACATTTGCGAATACTGCGTGGAAGTGATATACCAAGAACTCCACGCTAAATTGCACGGCGGTCTTTTAGAGGTGAGAAAGCCCATCCTAGAGGAGAGCGCCTCAAGTAAAGCCCTAATCCCCATCGCTTCGCCCAAACTCTTGAAAGAAGCTCTAGACAATTATGTCGTGGGGCAAGAGGAGGCTAAGAGGGTCTTAAGCGTGGCGGTTTATAACCATTACAAACGCCTAAACTACCAAGAAACTAGAGATGCCTTAAGCCAAGAAGTGGAGATTTCTAAATCCAATATTTTATTAGTGGGTCCCACGGGCAGCGGTAAAACCCTCATGGCGCAGACTTTGGCGCGTTTTTTAAATGTTCCCATTGCCATCAGCGATGCCACGAGCCTCACCGAGGCAGGGTATGTGGGCGAGGATGTGGAGAACATTTTAACCCGCTTGCTGCAAGCCAGCGATGGCGATGTTACTAGGGCACAAAGGGGGATTGTGTTCATTGATGAGATCGATAAAATCGCCCGCTTGTCTGAGAACCGCTCCATTACAAGAGATGTTTCGGGCGAGGGTGTGCAACAAGCCCTGCTCAAAATCATTGAGGGGGCGGTGGTGAATATCAGCCCCAAAGGGGGGCGCAAACACCCCAATGAAAACTTTGTGCAGATCGACACCACGAACATTTTATTCATTTGTGGCGGGGCGTTTGATGGCATCATTGACATCATCAAACGGCGCATCCACAGCAATGTGTTAGGCTTTGGCAATGAGAAAAAAACCAAAGAACAATTAGAAAATATTTTGCATTTAGTCGAGCCCGAGGACTTGATCTCTTATGGCTTGATCCCTGAACTCATCGGGCGTTTGCCTGTGATCTCCACCTTAAAATCCATTTCCAAAGAGGCAATGATCGATATCCTCCAAAAGCCCAGAAATGCTTTAACCAAGCAATACCAAGAGCTATTTAAAATGGACGGCGTGGAGCTCACTTTTGAGGACGAAGCGATCGAGGCGATCGCCGATTTAGCGATCAAACGCAAGGTGGGCGCAAGGGGCTTAAGGGCGATCATTGAGAGCTTTAGCCTAGACATCATGTTTGACTTGCCCGCCTTGAAGGATTACCAAGTCATCATCACCAAAGAGTGCGTGCTAAAGCAAGAAAAACCTTTGTTTATCAAAAAAAACAAACCCCTTTTAATGCCCTCATGAACCCAAAGGAAAGAGTATGATCTTAGATAAATTAATCGGTGTGTTCTCCCACGATATTGCCATTGACTTAGGCACGGCTAACACCGTGGTGAGTGTGAAGGGTCAAGGCATCATCATCAACGAACCTTCTATTGTGGCGGTCAAGCTCAACAAATATGACCGCATGGAGGAAATCTTAGCTGTGGGTGCAGAGGCAAAGGAAATGATCGGTAAGACCCCAACAGGGGTACAGGCCATCCGCCCCATGAAAGACGGCGTGATCGCGGATTTTAACATCGCAGAAAAGATGATCCGCTACTTCATTGAAAAGGCGCATAAGCGCAAATCCTTGATCCGCCCGCGCATCATGGTGTGCGTGCCCTATGGCTTAACGAGCGTGGAGCGCAAGGCAGTCAAAGAGAGCGCGATGAGCGCGGGGGCTAGAGAGGTTTTTTTGATTGAAGAGCCTATGGCGGCGGCGATCGGTGCGGGGCTACCCGTGAAAGACCCCCAGGGCAGCTTGATTGTGGATATTGGGGGGGGCACGACCGAGATCGGCGTGATTAGTCTTGGTGGGCTTGTGGTGAGCAAGAGCGTTAGAGTGGCGGGCAATAAATTAGATACAAGCATTGTAGACTATGTCCGCAAAACCTACAACCTGCAAATCGGGGAGCGGACGGGCGAGGAAGTCAAAATCGCCATCGGTTCAGCCATTGAGCTAACCCCCCCCTTGACTATGGAGGTGAGCGGACGGGATCAAGTGAGTGGGATTTTAAGCACCATTGAACTCAGTAGCGAAGATGTAAGGGAAGCCATTAAAGAGCAAATTAGAGAGATCAGCGATGCCTTGAAGTCTGTACTAGAGGAAGTCAAGCCAGATTTAGCAAGGGATTTAGTGGAAAATGGCGTGGTGCTAACAGGTGGCGGTGCGCTCATTCGAGGCTTGGACAAATACCTAAGCAATATCGTAAAACTCCCCGTGTTTGTAGGCGAAGAGCCCTTACTTGCTGTGGCACGAGGCACGAGTAAGGCGATTGAAGACTTAGACTTACTCAGCTCTCTAGGGGATATTTAATTTTTGATTAGTCGGCGCGTCCTTTTAGTTTTAATTGCGATTTTTGGGATGCTTTACTGGCTCAACATCAAAGGCTCGAGCAGTTTTATTAGCGATAAAATCCGCATCTTTGTTTTAACCACAAAAGACAATTTAGTTTTTGCCTACCAAAAACACTTCAACCAAGCCCGCTTGCTTGAGGAAAATAGAAAACAGCTCAAAGCATATGAAAATTTAAAACTTGCCTATGCAAACTTAAGCGCTAGAAGCGAGGCTTTAGCCCTAGAACTAGACGACTTGCAACAGCTAGAAAAGTCCAACCTAGACACGCCAAGTCTTGAAAACCTAAACCTTAAAATGCCAAACTCCCAAGTTTGCCCCCCAAGTGCCAAGATCACCAACCCCGCCTACCTTCTGCCCACCCCCACCTTCACCCCCGCACGCATTTATGGCTTTATCAGCATGGACAACCCCTATCGGGTGCTTGTAGACATCCACAAACCCCACCCTAAAGACAAGATTCTAGGCATGGTCGCCTTTAACCAAGTGTTGGGCACCATCATCCAAAAGGACGGGCGTTTCGTGGGTCTACTCTATGGGGATAAACAAATGAGTTACAGCGTGGTGGCAAAGAGCGGACAAAAGGTCTACTATGGCTTTGTGAGGAACGAAAACTTTAAAACCTATGTGGATTTTCTGCCTTCTTATGCCACGCTGAAAGTGGGCGACCCCGTTTTTACTAGTGGGTTAGACCATATCTTTAGCCCAAACATCTATGTTGGCACAGTTGCTAGTATAGAAAACCGCTATCTTTACAAAAAAGCCCTGCTCAACATCAAACGCCCCCAAAACATGCCCTTTGAGGCGATCGTTGTGGCAGTGCCTTAATGCGCCCCTTATTTTTTGGTCTTGTGGTTTTTGTGTTCATGGGCTGTATGGGGATGATGCCCCTTATGATGATGCCCACCATGTCGGGGCTCTCTAGCGACAATGAGGACAACCTCAAGCAGACCCACCAAAGCCTCTTTGACGATGACGATGACGATGGCCCGCCCGTGTACTATACCCGCCTAGACCCTGTCATGCTAGACACTCCAAAGGAGCAAGCCCAAAAAGAGCAGACTAATCTAGAAAAACAATTGGGCGGTAAAGTCCAAGAGCCTAAAAAACCCCAAACCAGCGAAACAAGTGGGCTTAGTTCGCAAGACATCCAAGGCACGCCCATGCCAAATGGGATTGAAATCCAACGCACGCAGGTGATGGATGAGCTTAAAAGCACTAAGGAAGCCTACGCCAAAGAGCCCAAAAAGACCCAAGAGTCCTACCACACCCTACTGAATTATTGCGCCAAAAACGCCCTGTTTAACGAGCTAGGGGCGCATTTAATCATCAAGGCGAGCGAAACCAAGCAATGCCAACGCATGCAAAAAGCCTACTTTGTGGTGCTAAGCCAACATTACAGCCAAATAGAGCCGATCGACCAAGCCAAAGTCGCTTTACACGATATTATGATCGGTTGTAGTACACAAATAGATCGTCAAAAGATTTTACAAAGCGCATTTTTCGCCCGCTTAAAGCCCGACATCACCAGCCCCAAGGACCGCTACTTGTTGCGCCACTTCACCCACGCCAAGCCCCTCAATGGCGACAAACTTCACGCCCTGCTTGAAGACCCCAAACTAGGCGAGAAGTTCTACCGCTGCCAATATTTTTTACACGCCAAGTAGGGTCTTCAGGCTAAAAGAGAACAAATCGGTCAATGTTGCCACTATTAAGGCAGAGTCTTTCAAAGCATGGAAAGTCAGTTATCGAAAACGGTCTTGCTTTTAAAAAATCTCTATTTTAGGACACTCCACTCTAGGGGCATGAAATGGGGAATGATGAGCTGTCCATCTAAAAGTGCATTTGGCAAATTAGGCGGAGTTCTTTGGAGGGTGATTGTTTTTGCGGGGAGATCCGTTAGCCTATAGATACGCACGGCGTTGGTGCTGATAAAATCTTGTAAATGCTCTAAAGCGTTGTGTTTTTCAAATAAAGTGCAAAGCCCGCTAAGAAGTAAGGGCGCACTAAACACCCCTGCCGCACAAGTGCAAGTGTGTTTTGTAGCGAGCAAATGCGGGGCGCTGTCCGATCCAAAGCACACTTTTTTATGGGCTTTTAGGGCAAGCTCTAGCAAGGTCACTTGATCTTTAGGGGTCTTAAGCAAGGGTTTACAGAATAAATGGGGGGAGAGCATACCCCCTGCCAAAGCATCTAAGTTTAGGGTTAAATGGTGCAAGGTCAAGGTGGCATATAAGTTGGGGTATTGCTCCAACAAAGTAACACTACGCCGATCACTCATATGTTCCAAGATTATGGTGAGTTTGTTAAAGGTTTTGGCTAAAGTGTGGATGACGGGGTGAAACTCAAATTCCCTTTCAAGCACAAAGCCCACGCTCTCGGCATGCACGCATAGAATAAAGCCCAAATCCTGCGCAATGTCTAAAATCTCTAGCATTTTGGGGCTTAAAATATCGCTCACCCCCTGTGCGGAGTTGGTGGTGGCGTTCTTGGGGTAGAGTTTGAGTAAAAAGAGCCCCTGTTCTTTGGCAGATTGTAGGCTCTCTTTACTTAGCTCTTCATTTAAATACAGAGCCACTAAAGGCTTGAAGTGGGGGGCTAGGGCGGTGATTTGTGCTTGGTAGGCTAGGGCTAGGGCTGGAGTGCTTAAGGGCGTGCTTAAATTTGGCATCACCACCGCCGCACTAAAGGGTGTTGCGCTAAAGGGCAAGACGGCTTTTAATAAATCACCTTCTCTTAGGTGAAGGTGCATGTCTAAGGGATTATGTAAAGTGAAGGTCTGCATATGGAGTCTTAGCGGTAGATAAAATAGCGCACACGGATACGGATTAAGGTCGTGGTGGTGGGGCGTGGGTAGTCTTTGTAGGCGATGGTGATGGTCTTTAGGGTGTTGTCGTCTAAAAGTTTATAGCCGGACGCTTCTATGATTTTTAGACCCGTGATGTCGCCATTGGGGTGTAAATAAAACTCCACTGCATCCACGCCATCCTGCCCCAAATACCCCGCTGCACTAGGGTATTCTAGGTATTTTTGCGTGATCCGCCCAATTTCACTAAGGTTACTCTTGATGAAGTTTTTTTCAGCCGTGCCTAAGTCCCCAAACTCTTCACCATAGAGTTCATCAATATCCTTGCGAGTTTGGCTATCCATACCTTTATCATTCTCATAACTGCGGTCGCTCTGTCTAGGTGGGGGGGTGGCCGGAGTCTCTTCTGAGGGCAAGAAAGAGAGATTATTGGGGTTAAAGGTGTCGTCTTGCTTTTTCTTGACCGGCTTTTTCTCCTCTCTCTCTTCTTGATAAAGGGCTTTGTGCTTGCTTTCACGATTTGCCACTTGGGTGCGTTTGTGTCTGTGGGCGTGGCGTTCTTGGATGCGGTGTGTGGTGCGTTTAGGTCTGGGTTTAGGCTTAGGCTTGACCCGTGGAGTGGGGGGGCTAGGCGGGCTTGGGGGTTGTGGGGGGGTTTGGGCTACGGGAGGCATTGGTGTGGTTTTAGGTGCAGCTCTTGAGGGTCTTAGTGCCCCCTGTGTGTGCTTGGTAGGATCAAGCGATCGCCCCCTCTTTAGGACTAAGAGATTGCTCGGGTTGATTTTGACTAATTTAGGTCTGTGGAAAAACTTTTGTCCATACTCTAGTAGCCACCAAATGAAAAGGTGCAATAAGCACGACAAAACCAAGGAAATATAGAAGTTGCGATCAGAGCGTCTATCCTCCAACTCTTTATCGAGTGCGCGAACCCTAGACATATGAACTCTTGAGTTTAGATTGCCGTAGGTGTTTCTTGGTTTCTTCAACAAGGGCTTCTTTTTGGTGCAAAGACGGATCTTTTTTAGGGAAGTCTAGGGTAATTTTGTCTAAAACTAGGCTTTGGTGCGAATTTAGTAAAATCAAATACAGCTGGTTGCGCACTTCTATGGTGATGAGTTTGTGTGTGGAGTCTAAGGGCTTGACATAAGTGATGCTAGGCTCTAAGCCCACTTTGGGGAATAAGAACCTTTGGGTGCTTTTGCGCTTGAGTAACCACAAAACCAACAACAAGCCTACAATCACCACGCCCACTTTCCACAAATACTCCCACTCAAAGTCGGGGAGCTTATTGAGGACAGGTAGGGGCTTGGTGGGGGTGGCTTGGGGCTGTGTAGCTTGTGTAGCAATGGGGGCTGGGGTTAAGTCGGCAAATAAAGACACGAACTCTAGGCGTAAAAAGCGTTTATCTTGAGACAATTTGGCATTGACTTTGAAAAGGGTGTTGCTCTTAGGCACAATATAAAGGGTGTTGTTTTGGTTATGCACTTCTAATTGGTTCAATATAGTAGAGCTGAAGCGTTCAAATCTAGGCGCAAAGGGAGAGATATTTTGTAAAGTAATGGTTTGCGTGGACGAGATTTTAGGCACTTGTTGGAGTGGTTGGCTAAACAGCAACTCTAAGAGCACGCCCTTGTGGTCAGGAGTGGGGGTCACCTGTATATGTGCGAGTTGGTTTAGCGAGGTCCCCCATAAAATGTCTAAAACGAAAAAAACGCATATGATGGCTCTCAAGTTTACATATCCTTTGCAATGTAGTAGACAATGGCATTGGAGTCTAACACTTCGTTTAAGCGGATAGCTAGGTTTTTTTCATACACCATGACTTCGCCCTTGCCAATCACCCGCCCATTGACAAAGGTATCCACACTCTCACCAGCGGGCTTTTGTAAATCGATGACCGACCCCCTTTCAAAGCGCAAAACTTCCCCAAGTGGGATAGAAGTTGAGCCTAGTTCTGCCATAAAAGTGACCTCCATGTCTAACAAACCCTTGTAGTCGTTGATGAGCTCTTCTAAATAGGTCGTGAGTTCCAATTCCCTAGGGTTTAGGGTTGGTTGCCTTTTGAGCTTGGGATTGACAGAGGGTAAATTGGCTAGGGTAGGGTTGGATTGGATACTCACCCCACCCCCATCCTTGTTAGTATTATTGTTCTGGTTATCCATGAAAATCCCACCTTATCTTAACACTTTCAACGCCCAACTTTAACCTACAAAAGAAAATATACCATTATACTAGATTTTGATTAGCGGGGTTTGAAATTTGCCCGACTCACGCAAAATTCTTGCAGAAAACAAGCGGAGCATTTAGGGTTAATCGCCTTGCAAATGCGCCGTCCAAAGAGTATCAAGGCGTGGTGTAGGGAGCTTAAGTCGTTCACAAAAAGCGCACTTAAATCAGCTTCTGTCTGCTCTGCGCTCTTGGCGGTGGAGAGCCCTAAGCGGTGCGCCACTCTAAAAACATGCGTGTCTACGGCTAAGAGATTTGCCCCAAAGGCGACAGACAAGATAACATTTGCACTCTTTTGCCCAATGCCCGCTAGACTTTTGAGCTCGGCTTGGGTTTGTGGGATTTGCCCGTGAAAGTTTTCTAAGACTTGGTTAGCCATTTTGACGAGGTGCTTTGCCTTGCTGTTGGGGTAAGAAATGCTTTTAATGCACTCTTGCACCTCTGCAATATCAGCTCTAGCTAGGCTTGCAATGCTCGGGTATTTGGCAAAAAAGGCAGGGGTGGTGGCGTTCACCCTTTGATCCGTGCATTGCGCCGACAACAACACTGCCACGATGAGTTCATAGGGGTTTTGATACTCTAGCTCAGTGGTGGGGTTAGCAAAATGGGTGAGCAACCTAGCCTTAATGGTGTTCGCACTCATAGAGGGCGCACTAAAATGTGCTTGGCTTCGCCTGAGCGTAGGGCGACTTGGGCGCGTTCAATGGCGATGCTAAAGGTGGCTTTTTTAAGGGAGTGTTGCAACAGCTCAAATTCCACTCCTACAGCAATTCCAAAGGATAAAAGACGGTCTTTTAGCTCCAAATCAGGGGTGGTGATGTCAAGGATGGTGTAGCGTTTGTTTTTTTGGCACTCGAGTAGGCTCATTTCGCATTCCTTTTTTAATTTCATCGACAATAATATCAATAGGCGTGAAAATCCGCCTTAAAATCCTAAAGGGAGCTTGTAAAATGTCTTTTGCTAAAGTTACATTGGCTTTAGGGTTATCTAAACTTCCGCTTAAACTCACATGTGTGGAAATCTTACCATCTCCACCTAAGATCAAATAGCTTAAAATGGGGATTTTATTGATGATGTTGGCAAAACCTTTAATGGTAGCGATGTTTAAAGACATGTCAATTTTGCGCTTGGAGAGCTCCACAATCCCATTTCCATCCACATCTAAAGTTGTGCCCGTGAGTTGAATATGCTCTAGACCTAAATAGCCCGGGTTAATGCCAAAGACCACTCGACCCTTAGAAATCTCATACCCATTTGCTCCAAGTCTGGGGTTTCTAAACACGATTAAAGAGGGGATAGTGTTGATTAAATTGATCATATTTTGTAGGACCTTAAAGTTTTTAATTGTGGTGTTTTGTAGCCTGAGCTCCCCGCTAAAGACATTGTTCTTATACCCGCCAATGAGGCTATACAGCCCGCCTTGTATGAGATTTTGTGTGGTGATGGTCTGTAAGACCATGTTAAGATAGTCTCCGCTGAAGTTATTTGCCTTGATCCTAAACTGCCCGTGCATCATGTCAAAGGCAACCATAGCGTTGTGGTAGCTCGCATCCGCTTTTAAGCGTCCATCGCGCATATTGACCAAAATATTTTCTAGAGCAAAGGGGAAGCCCTTAAAAGTAACCACAGCGTTTTTAGCCTGTATGATTAGGCGGTTTGGAGGGATTTTATGTTCTTTTTCGTAGAGTTGCTTTGCCTTGATAAAAATCGTTTCATCCTTGATTTGCTCTTTGGTGGGCTTATTTGCGCTTGGAGCTAGCAATTCTTTAATGGCGGGCACTTTGGCTTTTAAAAAAGTATCCACATTGAAATTGATGTCATTGACAAAGATGATTTTCTCCCCCCCCCGAATGCGCCCCATCACCGCCCCATCTGGAGTAAAAAACTCCAAACCCCTATCCCCAAAAGTCCCCAAAAGCGAAAAAGAGTTAAACCGCCGCCCATCGTTACGGTAAAGCGGCAACTCGATGTCTAGGTTTGTCCCAAAGAACTTAAAACTCTTTAAGTCCTTGGTGGTGATTTTGAGTGCGCCCCTTTTAATGGCAAAATAGTGCGCCAAAGGCGAAATGGGGACAAGTTTGGCGATGTTCTTTAAATGCAAGCTATAATCCCGAGAAATTGCCCCCTCGATCTCTAATTCCTTGATTTTAAAAATGGTTTGCTTGTCTTTGGAGAAGTCCAAGTCAAAGGTCAGGGTCGGTAGGTTGTCCTCGGTGGCGTAGATGATGTCTTGACTAAAGACCTCAGCGTTTTGGGCTTGGATGATTTGGTGCAACTTGTTTTTAAAAGCGAGGGTATCCACGCCCTTGGCGATTAAACTTGGCAAAGAACTTAGGCGCACGGCGGAGGTGGCTTTGGGTAAAATGGTGCGCCTTGTTTCAAAGGGGTTATTGTTGATGGCTTGGTTGGTGTTGACTTGGATTTTATGGACAATGGCTTGGCTTGTGAGGCTCTTGTGGGTGAAGTCTATGGTTATGCGGTTGTCGGTGTCGGCCATGTTTTGATAGCGGGTGTGGGCAGTGCTGATGTAGATAATTTTGCTTGTGGGGCTGATGTCTAAGAACACCTGTGCGCTTTGGTTACTTAAGGGCACGCCATAGAGCGCAAAGCTCCCTGCGGCGATGTCTACGCTGCCTTGCACGAACAAAAGGGGCTTGGCATGGGGGACAAACTGCATGGTGAGTAAAATGTCCGCCCCGACATTGGGCTTGAATTGGCTTAGGGGTAGGTTGATGTTGTAGGCTTTTAAAATCTCTTTGATAGGGGAAAAGGCGGCGCTTGAGGCGTTTTTAATGCTCGCCACTAGCCTAGATGCAGGTCCAAAGTGGCTTATCACCACCTGCGAGCCCTCTAAGCGCATGTGTTGGTAGTTGATGTGCTTAGGCGTGATGGTGAGCTGCCCGTCCTTATACTCTAGCCCCACTTCTTTAGCCAAAATGGGGGGGAGTTTGGAGTTGTAGATGACATGGGCGTTTTGCACGAGGGCCTGCACACTCAGGTTCTTTTGCAAGTTCTTTAAGATGTGCTTGTCTTTGAAGTTTAAGGAGAGTTTTGCATCCTTGATGAAAAAGCCACCAAAGGAGATGTTGCTAAAGAGCCATTTTTGTAGGGCTTGGTGTTTGTCGGGCTTGAAGTAGGGCTTTAAAAAGTCTAAGTGTTTGATGTTGTTAGAGTTTAGCCTAAGAGCTACGGATTTAAAGTCGGTCAAACCTTGCACGAAAATTTTTAATTTGGATGGTCTAATATTTGGGGTGGGGGTGGGGGAGGCTTGCAAGCTAAAGTTTAATTGTTCTGTGTGTTTAAGGTAGGTCGCCTGCCCTATAAGATGTATATGATAGGGGTCAGAGTCTAAATAATTAATGTTTAGGTGCAATCCTTGACCCTCTTGTTCTTTAAGGTAAAACTGCCCACGCACAAGGTCAGGGAAGGTAAATTCGTAGCGGTGTCCATCAAAGAACACATGGGCTTTAATCTTGGGTTTGATGTCTATTTCTTGGATGGTGATGTTTTCAAAGTAATCCATAGCCCACATGCTGTATTGGATGTAGCGCACAATGGCGGCGATGGTCGGGGGTTTTTTATTTGGCTTGTGCTTGATGAGCTCTATGATGTCTAACTGCCCCACCCTTAGCAAGAATTTATTATTCAGTTTTAGATAGAATCGCTCTATTTTGAGTCCGCCAAAGTGCATGGAGGAGATGTAAATTCCGTTTTTCAACACAAGAAACAGAATGGCAAAAAGAACGGCCACAAGCCCGATAGAAAAAAAAGGGCGTAATATTCTCTTGGAGATGGCTTTGATCATCGCGCTTTCATTGCTGTTTTACTTAAGTATACCCATAAAATCTTACGCGATTGTTTACATACCCAAAGGTGCGCTTAAAACCGCCTTAAGCCACCTACACGCCCTAGAAAGCCCCACGCCCCCGATAAATACCCTAGATTTGTGGATTTTACGCCTGATGTCCGCTTTGCACCTATGGCACACACCCGAAAGGGGCTATGTGGCAATCCCTATAAGCCCCAATAACACCACCACCAAGGGGGACTTCTTGCACGCCTTGAGCTTGTCTAAGGTGGTCTATAAGGACATCACCTTAATCCCGGGCGAAACCTTGTATTTTTTTCTAAGGCACTTGGCTAAGGTGTTTCATTTAAAAGTGGAGGATTTAGAGCAAGTCTACAACGCCAAAGCCCTTTGGGCTGATGGGGCGATTGTCCCGGACACCTACCGCTTCACGCTTGGCATTTCGACGCAAAATCTCATGGGCTATCTTTTAAAGCACAGCCAAGAACACTACCAAAAATTAAGCGAGCAACTTTTAGGCAACTACGACCCCAAAAAGTGGCAACAAACCCTAATCATTGCCTCCATTATCCAAAAAGAAGCAGCCAATGCCGCAGAAATGCCCCTCATTGCCGGGGTGATTTACAACCGCTTAAAAAGGCACATGCCCTTGCAAATGGACGGGGCGTTAAATTATGGGGCGTATGCGCACAGCAAGGTAACGCACGAAAGGATTGCCACCGACAACAGCCCCTACAACACCTACAAGCATAAGGGTCTGCCCAAAGAGCCCGTGGGCAGTGTGGGGCTTGATGCGATCAAGGCGGCTTTGTTTCCTGCCAAAACGCCCTTTTTATACTTTGTCAAAACCAAAGGGGGGACGCATAAATTCAGCGTGAATTATAAAGAGCATGTCCGTGCAATTCCCAAATTTTGATCTTAGCTTAGTTTCGCTTTAGATATTTAATGCTAGTATCTCGGGCGGATTTCATTAAGGGTCTTTAAGGAGATGAAATGGCGAAAATGCAAGCCCCTGAGGGCGTGCCTGTTTGGGTCAATGAAGCCCGTTGTAAGGGTTGTGATTTGTGCGTGTCGGTGTGTCCGGCGGGGGTGCTTGGGATGGGCTTTAAGCCCACGCACATTTTGGGTAAGGTCGCTAAGGTCGCCTACCCTGAGAGTTGTATCGGGTGCTACAAATGTGAGCTGGGTTGCCCCGATTTTGCCATTTATGTGGCTGAAAAGAAGGAGTTTAAATTTGCAAAGGTGTCTAAAGAGGCAGAGGAGAGGGGGGCTAGAGTGCGGGCAAATAATTACATGCTTTTAGAAGAAAGCGTGAAAGAGGGGAGGGGCAAATGAGAGAGGTGATTTCAGATGGCAATGAGTTGGTCGCAAGGGCGGCGATCGAGGCGGGGTGCCGCTTCTTTGGGGGCTATCCTATCACACCAAGCTCGGACATCATGCATGCGATGAGTGGGCTACTACCCAAGCACGGGGGGCATTTTATCCAAATGGAGGATGAGATCGGGGGCATTTCTGTGGCACTGGGTGCGAGCATGAGCGGGGTGAAGGCGATGACGGCAAGCTCAGGACCGGGCATTTCTTTAAAAGTGGAGCAAATGGGCTATGGCTTTATGACAGAAACGCCTTTGGTGATTGTGGATGTGATGCGATCAGGGCCTTCTACGGGGATGCCCACACGAGTGGCACAAGGCGATGTCAACTTTTTAAAACACCCCACGCATGGGGATTTTAAATCCGTGGCTTTGGCTCCGGGAAGTTTAGCAGAAACCTACACTGAAACCATCCGTGCGTTCAACTTGGCAGAGAAGTTGATGACCCCCGTCTTCTTGCTCTTGGATGAAACCGTAGGACACATGTACGGCAAAGTTTCTTTGCCCGACTTGCAGGATTTAAGCATTGTCAATCGGCGGGTGTTTGAGGGCGATCCTAAAGACTACCAGCCCTATGGCGTGCCAAATGATGAGCCCGCTATTTTAAACCCCTTCTTCAAGGGTTACCGCTACCACATTACGGGTTTGCACCACGGGCCTATCGGCTTTCCCACTGAGGATGCAAAAATCGGGGGCGCGCTGATGGATCGGCTCTTTAATAAAATCGACTCCAAGCTTGATGAGGTCTGCCTCAATGAAGAGATAGACATTGAGGGGGCGGATTTATTGGTGATTGCCTATGGCTCGAGCGCATTGGCAATTAAGGAGGCGTTGAGAGAGCTTAAGGCTGAGAATTACCCTAAAAAAGTGGGCTTTTTTAGGCCTTTAACTCTATGGCCTAGCCCCAAAAAACGCCTAGAGGAGCTAGGCAAGCAGTTTAAAAATATCCTCGTGGTGGAGCTCAACAAGGGACAGTATCTGCAAGAAGTGGAGCACATTTTAGGGCGTAAGGTTCCGGCTTTGTTGCAAGCCAATGGCCGCCCCTTCTCACCCAAACAAATCATGGCTAAAATCAAGGAGTTTTAATGGCGTTTGACTACGACACTTATTTACGGGTAGATAAAACCCCCACTTTATGGTGTTGGGGTTGTGGGGATGGGGTGATTTTAAAATCCATTATCCGTGCTATTGACACCCTAGGCTGGGACATGGACGATGTGTGCTTTGTGAGCGGGATCGGCTGCAGCGGGCGCATGAGTTCGTATGTGAATTGCAACACGGTGCACACTACACACGGGCGGGCATTGGCTTACGCCACCGGCATTAAAATGGCAAACCCCACTAAACATGTAATTGTGGTGTCCGGGGATGGGGACAGCTTTGCGATCGGGGGCAACCACACCATCCACGCTTGTAGGCGCAACATCGATTTAAACTTAGTCTTGGTGGATAACTTCATCTACGGCTTAACCAACTCGCAGACCTCCCCCACCACACCCAATGGTATGTGGACCGTAACCGCTCAGGGCGGCAACATTGACAACAGCTTTGATCCTTGCGAAATTGCGATGGCAGCGGGGGCGAGCTTTGTGGGGCGTGAGAGCGTGCTAGAGCCCAAAAAGTTAGAGCGTATCCTTACCGATGCCTTTAACCACAAGGGTTTTAGCTTCGTAGATGTGCACAGCAACTGCCACATCAACCTAGGGCGCAAAAACAAAATGGGCGAGGCGGCACAGACTTTAAAATGGATCGAATCGCGCCTTGTTAGCCGCCGCAAATACGAAGAAATGACCCCTGAGGAGCGGGTGGGTAAATTCCCCACAGGGGTGCTAAGGCATGACACTTCCAAAATGGAGTATTGCCAAGCGTATCAGGGCGTGATCGACAAAGCCCAAGCGAAAAAAGCCTAAGGATCTCCGATGCAAACACAATTACGATTTACAGGCGTGGGCGGTCAGGGCGTGCTTTTGGCGGGCGAAATCTTAGCCGAGGCGCAGATTGCAGCCGGGGGCTTTGGCACGAAAACCTCTACCTACACCAGCCAAGTAAGGGGCGGGCCCACGAAAGTGGATATTATTTTAAGCCCTAATGAAATCATTTACCCCTACGCCCAAGAAGGCGAGATTGATTTCATGCTCTCAGTGGCCCAAAGCAGTTATCAACTCTTTAAAGGCGATGTCAAGGAGGGGGGGGTTGTGGTGGTGGACCCTAACCTAGTGCAACCCACACCCGAAGATGAGGCGAAGTTTCAGCTGTATAAACTCCCTATCATCACCATTGCCAAAGAAGAGGTCGGCAACATCATCACGCAATCGGTGGTGGCTTTGGCGGTTACGGTGGTGTTGATGGGGTGCGTGGATAAAGAACAGGTGCTCAAAACCATGGTTTCTAAAGTCCCCGCTAAAGTCGTGGAGCTGAATAAAAAAGCCTTTGAAATTGGTGAGGCCCACGCCCTAAAAGCGCTCGCGGCACGAAAAATCTCTTAGTGTTAGACCCCGCACAAATCGCCACTTTGGCGGATAAGACCCCCTTTTATCTTTACGATTTGGATGGCATTAGGGGGGCTTTCTTAGACTTTAAAGAAGTCTTTAGGGGGTGTAAATCGCTCATTTGCTACGCCCTCAAAGCTAATTCTAATCTAGCCCTTTTGGAGGTTTTAGCTAAGGCGGGGGCGGGGGCGGACTGCGTGTCCATCTATGAAGTCCGCCGCGCGCTTTTAGCGGGCATTGCGCCCTATAAAATCATCTTTAGCGGGGTGGGCAAGCTAGAGAGCGAGATACAAGAAGCCCTCGAGCGGGGGATTTTGTTTTTAAATGTGGAGTCCTTTGAGGAGCTTAGGCTCATAGAGCAAATCGCCAAAGAGCAGCACACCAAAGCCCGTATCAGCGTGCGCGTCAATCCTAACATTGACCCCGCCACCCACCCCTATATCTCTACGGGGCTGTGGGAGAATAAATTTGGCGTGGCAGAAAAGGAGGCGGTGCAAATGTTTATGTTTGCCAAACAATCGTTCTTTTTAGAGCCCATCGCCTTGCATTTTCACATCGGTTCGCAGCTCTTGCAACTCGCCCCCCTAGAACAAGCCTTTGAGAAAATGGCAGGTTTTACCCGCTTTTTGATCGCCAGTGGCATAGAGCTTAAATTCTTTGACATCGGCGGGGGGCTTGGCGTGGCTTACAACGAAACACAAGAGCCCATACCCCTAGCAGACTACGCCAGTGCCCTATTTAAAGCCACTGAGGGGCTAGACTTAACGATCATTTGCGAGCCGGGGCGGCGTGTGGTGGCAGAGCATGGAATTTTGGTTGCCAAGGTGCAATACACCAAGTCAAACGAGCGCAAAAACTTTGCCATTGTGGATTTGGGCATGAATGACTTTATGCGCCCTGCCCTCTACCAAGCCACCCACCCCGTGCGCCTGCTTACCCCCAAAAACGCCGAGCCGGTGGCTTATGATTTAGTCGGGCCTATTTGCGAAAGTGCAGATTGCTTCATCAAGGGGGTGGAGTTACCCAAGCTAGAGCGGGGGGATTTGTTGGTCTTTGAAAAGGTGGGGGCATATGGGGCGAGCATGGCAAGCCACTACAATAGCCGCCCCAATCTCTTAGAGCTAGGGTTTGAGGGGGGCAAAATCCGCACACTCAAAGAGAGAGAAGACTTTTTTGACTTGATTAGGCACGAAATGGGGCATTTAAAAGGGGAGGGCATCGCCTCCAAACGGGCGCAAATCGATCAAATCGATCAAAGCCTAGTGCAGCTCTTAAACGCTCGTTTTGCCCTAAGCGCACAAATTGCCAAGGACAAGCACCAAGCCGGGTTTAGCGTCTATAACCCCCTAAGAGAAGCCGAGATTTTTGCCAAAGTGGGGGGGCGGCTTGAGAGTGTCTATACCGAGATTTTAAGCGTGTCTAGGGGGCTTCTTACCCCTGAAAGGGTGGGGGTGAGTGGCAACACCAACACCGCAAGAAGGCTTTTAGGGCAGAAGTTTAAATTGAGTTTGTTGAACCCCTTAAAACTCTTTGAGGCGATCTTATTTAAGGGCGTGGATTACGGGATCTTGGAGGTGCGTAAAACCTGCGCCCACGCTGAGGGCTTAAAAGCGTTGGCTAGGCTCATCCAGCAACAGGAATTAGAGATCGCGCACAGCTTTAAAGTCGGGGGGGCGTGGTGCTTGCTGCTTGGGCGTTTTGGCTTTTTGGCGCAAACAAACCCCACGCGCAAGGCGCTCTTCTTTGAGCCCATACACACCCAAGAAATGCAGGCTCTGCTAAAATCTTTTCATAACCCCTACTTTGTAGCGACAAAGTTTGGCTGCTTGTTGGAAGTGGATATTGAGCTGGACCTACCCAACCACTTGCAATCTATTGTTTTAGGCGCTTATTCCAATACACGGAGAGCATGTGGAGTTTAACCCTCTCAATTTGGCGCAAAAGGACCGCCTAGATTCCGCCCTAAAGGCAGACCACTTCCTCGTGGGCGATGTCAGTTTTACGAATTTGTATTTATGGCAAGGGGCTAGAAAGATTTGCCTAGCCTTTGTGGAGGGCTGTGTGGTGGTGCAGACCACTTACCCTAACGAGTCGCCCTTTTACTTCTACCCCATAGGCTCAGGGGATAAAAGGGCGGTGCTAGACGCACTCATCACTTACACTAAGGCACAAAATCAGCCCCTAGAGTTTAGAGCCTTGCAAAGCGAGCATAAGGACGAGCTAGAGCAGCTTTACCCCCACGCCTTTAGCTATGAGGCTAAGAGAGATCGCTTTGATTATATCTATAGCGTGACCGAGCTCATCGCCCTAAGCGGTAAAAAGTTCCATAAAAAGAAAAACCATCTCAACGCCTTTTTAAAGCTCTACCCCCGCTACAGCTATGAGCCCATCAGCCCTACAAATATCCCCGATTTAATGCAGGCACTCAAAGAGTGGCATAAGCTAGACGACCCACAAGATTTAGGGCTAGAGCACGAGCATAGGGGAATTTTAAGCGTGCTAGAAATTTATGAGAGCTTGCCCCTACTAGGGGGGGTGATTAGGATCGAAGGGCGCATTGTGGCGATGAGCTTTGGGGAGAAATTAAACCCGGACATGGCACTCATCCACATCGAAAAGGCTGACCCGAGCGTTAGGGGGGCTTATCAAATGGTCAACCAACAGCTCTTAGTCCACGCCTTTGCTGATTGCGTATATGTGAATCGAGAGGAAGATCTAGGCATTGAGGGTTTAAGGCAGGCGAAAATGGGCTATAACCCCGTGTTCTTTGTGGAGAAGTACCACGCCCACTTGGTCTAAAACTTTAGACTAAAATTACCATTGATTAGTTTTAGTGTCCTAAAATAAGGCATTCCATTGGAAGGAGTTTCTCATGGACTTACTGATACGACAACTGAAACACGAAGACCTGCAAGAATTTCAACAACTTGTCGCCAAATTTGGGGCGACTTTAACCATTTTACCCGACATCAAGACTTCCCCCCAACCCTCAGTGCTGCAAAGACTCTCTGATGAACCCGTTGAAATCAACATGCCCTTTGTGGATGGGGCGTATTTAGCAACCCTAAATAAGGACAAAAAGCCCGCCTTTAACCATTGCGGGCATGGGCACAACCCAATCAACACTCAGAGGCATAGGCATGACCACCACAAACTCGGTTGCGGGCGCACAAACCACACCCAAAATTTCAGCGACCGCCCCTCGCACCACAGCGATAAAGATTTAGACTCGGGCTTTTGGATGGATATTTAGAGCCATTGCTCTAAGTCTTGCATGGCTTGGGTGTGCTTGTTCTCAGGCACACCCTCTTCGTAGGTTTGGTAGTTCTTGATCGCCTCGGTATAAAGTCCCTTGGCTTTCTCTAAATCTTGCGCCACGCCTTGCCCGAGTTCATACATTTTGCCAAGAGCATAAAACTCATAGCCAAAATCGTTTTCTTTGCGGGCGATTTTGCAAAAGTACTCAAACGCCATTAGATACTCTTGCACCATGTGGGGTGCGCCACACACCTCCCCATTGTATTGGTTAAACAAATCTAATAGAGCGTCATCGCTCAAGTGCAAAGACAAATGGGACAAATCCTCTAGCATGGGCATCCTTGTTTCAAGTTCAAAAAGAGAGCCTGCGTTTTGCTCTAGGGTTGGGCTTTTTGAGATAAAGGCGCAAGTAAGACCTGGTAACCTCTAACTTCGCCTCGCTCAACTTGCTTTGGTAGTGCAGGGCTTTTTGCGCGTCTTGCTCCACGCCATCGCCCATTTCATAGGCCGCAATGAGCTTCGTCAAAGCGTGGATATAAATCCACTGCGTTTTCACCCCCACTTGCACCACGCCCTGATAGCACGACAGGGCTTTTTGCATGTCCTGTGCCACGCCCTGCCCTTTTTCATACATTTGGGCGAGGCGGTGGAAGACCTGTCCATTGCGGCAATGCCCGAGCACGATCTGTTTATATAGGCTAAATGCCCTTAGATAATCTTGCACGCCATGTGGGCAAAAGCGCACGCTCGCCACCCCCGCCGCCGCCTGCCTCTTGCCACATCCATTGTAGGCGTTGAACAACTCCAACAAAGCGGCATCACTCAAATTTAAACCCATTTCAGCGGACATGCAACTCCTTTTGCAAGCGGTGATTCTAGCATGCTATGTTAAATCCAACGCCATGCCATAGAGCTTTTTGCGCTCAGTGGAGCTGGCGATATTTAAAAGTTTGCGGTATTTGGTGATGGTGCGGCGCACCATCTTTAGCCCAAATTGCTTTTCCACAAGCTCCAAAATCTTTAAATCGCTCATGGGGTGCTGTTTGTCCTCCTTGTTAATCAATTCCAGCAAGAACTCTTTAATAGCGGCGTTAGATACATCGCCCTCTAGGGCAGTGGCAAAAAAGCTTTTAATGGCAAAGACCCCCCGATTGCACGCCAAGTATTTATTAGAAATTGCCCGTGAAATGGTGCTGGCCGCATAGCCAAACTCTTCGGCAAGGTCCACTAAACGCATGGGCTTGATCGCCCCGCCTTTAAAGAAGTCGTATTGATACTCCACAAGCATGAGCCCAATTTTTTGGATCGTTTGGTGGCGCATTTGCAGCGCATCCACCAAGTCCCGTGCTTCTTTAAGCTTTTCTTTTAAATACCCATTGTCTGCGGCGATTTTGCCCTGCTCGAGCACGACTTTAGGGTAATAGCCCTCGTTAAGCTGCACGCTAATGTCTCCGTCCTCCTCTAGCACCAAAATATCGGGGATAATGGGGGGCAAACTCTCACCAAACTCTAGGGCCGGGGGGTTTTTAAAGGAAGTGATGACCTGCATGGCTTTGGCATATAGAGGGTGGTGGCGGTGCTGTTGGTGTTGCTCTAAATCCTTTAAAATGCGGGCACACAGCTCATAGGTGGGTGTGTCTAGCTCCTCGTGCTGGGCAAGCTGAAAGGCAAAACTTTCTAGCAAGTTGCACGCCCCCACACCCGGGGGGTCTAAATAGGCAAAGCGTTGGCGCACCTTCTCATAGTCGGCAACTTCCACGCCTAAGTTCAGCGCCTGCGCCTGTGTGTCGCCCTCAAAATACCCCTCTGGGTTTAAATTTTCGATAATGTCGGTGGCGATTTTTAAGGACATGGGGGTGGGAAAGAGGGGGGGCAAGAGCTGTTCGTTTAAGGTTTCGTGTAGGCTCTTTGGGCGCACACTTAGGCGCTCGATTTGATCGCCTAGGGCGTTTTTGGGGGGCTTGTAAAACTTATGGCTGCTAAAGTCCGTGCGCATGCCGCTTTGCACCCGCACGAAGGGGTTGTCCTTGGCGCAGTTTAGTAAAGTTTCTTCAATCTCTAAAGGGTCGCTTTGTAGAATAGGCAGCCAGCTTTTAAGGGTGGCGGAGAGTTTATTTTTAAGATTGGGGCGGGCGCGCAGCATTAAGCCTTGAAATTCTCCCCTAAATAGTATTTACGCACTAAGGGGTTGTCGTAAATTTGTGCCGCACTCCCGCTTGCTAGCAAGGCCCCACTTTTGATCACATACGCCCTATGGCACACATTCAAAGTTTCGCGCACATTGTGGTCGGTGATGAGCACCCCGATATTCATCTCCACCAAGTGTTCTATAATTTTTTGTATGTCTAACACCGCAATGGGATCCACCCCCGCAAAGGGCTCGTCTAATAAAATAAATTTGGGGTTTTTCACTAGAGCCCGTGCGATCTCCACCCTACGCCGCTCCCCCCCACTTAAAGACATCCCTCGCCGCTCCCTGATGGCTTGGATATTGAAGGCATCGAGCATTTCTTCAATGCGCTCAAGCGCCTCTTTATTGCTCTTAAAAGTCGTTTGGGCAGCGAGCATTAAATTGTCCTGCACGCTCAAATCCTTAAAAATGCTCGACTCTTGGGGCAGGTAGCCAATGCCCATATTCGAGCGTTGGTGCAGGGGGTAGCTAGATAGGTCAATGTCGTTTAAATACACCTTGCCCCCGCTGGGCTGCAAGAGCCCACAAATCATATAAAAGGTCGTGGTTTTGCCCGCTCCATTAGGTCCAAGCAAACCCACCACCTGCCCGCTCTCCACCTCTAAAGACACATCATGCACGATTTTGGTTTTCTTAATTTGCTTGCTTAAGTTCTCGGCTTTGAGTTTATCCATGCATTAGCTTGTAGTGGCAAGCTTCATCTTGGCGCTCAAGGCTTAAGATGAGGGGGCTAAAACCGCAGGATTTGAGCCAAGACAACAAAGGTAAATCCCCCCACTCTATAAAGTGCACCCCCCCCTGCTCCAAGTTCTCCAACACCCCTAAAGCGTGCAGCTCTTCAAAGCCTTTTAAATAAAAATCATAGTGGTAAATGCAAAGCTCGGGGGTCTTGTAGGTGTGTAGCAGGCTAAAAGTGGGCGAAGTGGCTAGAGGGGCGTTTAATCCTTTACAAAAGTGCTGCACGAAAGTGGTCTTACCGCTGCCTAAATCCCCTTGCAAGAACACCAAACTACGCATGCCTAAATGCGCTTGCACAGCTTGCACCACTTGGGGGATTTGGGCGAGGGTGGCGTGCATGTCTAACATTAGCAATCCTCCACTTTGCCATCGGTTGTGCCGAGGTTATCCTGCATGGCTTGCATTAAGGAGGGGTTGTTCTCTTTAAACTGCTCTAGGGGTTTTGGCTTGGATTTGTCGGTTTCTATGCGGGCGTTTGCCCCAAAGACCTCTTTTAAGCAGGGCACAATCAAGGTTTTATAATGCTCGCGTAAAAGCAAACTTGCGCTCTCATCAGCGTTAGAGTGCAAGAATAAAATGCCATTATCAAAGGACTTAAACACCAAAAGCTCCCTGAACACCCTACCCAATTTTGTATTTGTGCTCTCTATCTTGGCAATGAGTTGTTTAAACAACTCTTTAGGGTCGGCTTGCGGGGGTCGTGTGCTTTGGGCTGGGTTTTTGTGGGCGGTTTGGAGGGCTTGGGTTGTGGGCGTGGGCTGTGGATGGAGTGTGGCTTGCTGTGGCTGTGGGGCTTGGTGGGTGGTTTTTGGTGTGGCTATTTGTGTGGGCTGTGCTTGGGCGGTTTGGGGCTGTTGTAAGCTGGCTTGCATTTTAAGCGTGCTTAAAGCCAGCACAAAATCCCCATCCGCCCCATAGTTGAGTAGGGGTTGCGCCTGCGCGATCGCACTCATGAAAGGCTCGAGCACGCTTAAGAGCAACTTTTGGCTAAGCATGGCCTCTTTTAAAAAACGCGCCATCTCTTCTAACACCATAGCCGTGTCGTATTCGGCTAGACTTTGCAATAAATTTTCTACACTCTTGCCTGCCACTAGGGCGCTAAAAAACTCTTCTAAAACTCTGCTATCCACAAGCCCTAACATTTGGCTCGTGGCTAGGGCGCTCACATTTTGGTTGCTAAAACTTATGGCTTGCTCGGCTAGGGTCAAAGTGTCGCGCAAACTCCCACCTCCACTGCGGGCTAACATTTCTAAGGCTGGCTCTTCATAGTCTACACCCTCTTTTTCAAAGATCAACTTCAAATGCGCCACGATCGCCTTAAGGGGGATTTTTTTAAAGTGGAATTGCTGCGTGCGGCTTAAAATGGTGGCGGGCAATTTAAAGGGATCTGTGGTGGCTAGAATGAATTTGACATGGGCTGGGGGCTCTTCTAGGGTTTTTAATAGGGCGTTGAAGGCTTCTTTGGTGAGCATATGCACTTCGTCAATGATGAAGATTTTAAAGCGGCCTAGCGAGGGTTTGTACTTGCTCTGCTCGATGATGCCGCGCACATCTTCAATCCGCCGATTAGACGCGCCGTCCATCTCTATGGTGTCTAAATGCGATCCTTGCAAACTTTCTGCGCAAGAGGGGCAAGAGTCGCAAGGCGTGGCACTAATCCCCTTAGCGCATTGCAGAGCCCTAGCAAAAATGCGCGCGCTGCTCGTCTTGCCGCTGCCCCTGAGCCCACTAAACAAATAGGCGTGTGCCAAACGCCCACTCTCTAAGGCTAGACTTAAAGTTTTGGCAACACTCTCTTGCCCCACCAATTCGTTAAAATGTTTGGGGCGGTATTTCAGCGCAAGACTCAAGGGGTGTCCTTTAAAGTGAATGCAACATTATAGCCTAATTTGCATGAGGGCTTGGCTCAAGTAATTCATGCTAGAATGTCGGCTTTATTGAACTTTTTGGAGGCAAATATGCGTGTATTGATGCGTCTATGCGCAATAGTTGTTATCAATGCGAGTTTAGTTTTTGGAGCATCCTACCCCCCCATTAAGGGGCGGGCTCTAGCCCTAACCAGCCATGCCCTTGCCGATAAAGTGGGGCAAAAGATTTTAGATGAGGGGGGCAACGCCATTGATGCGGCGGTGGCGATTGGTTACGCTTTAGCGGTGGTGCACCCCTCTTCGGGCAACTTGGGCGGAGGCGGCTTTGCGGTGATCCACCTAGCCAATGGGGAGAATGTAACCCTAGACTTTAGAGAAAAGGCCCCCCTAAAAGCCACAAAAAACATGTACTTAGATAAAAAAGGCAACGTTGTGCCTAACCTAAGCACTGATGGCTACTTGGCCGCAGGCGTGCCCGGCACCGTGGCGGGCTTGGAGGCATTGCGTAAAAAATACGGCAGCCGCAAGCTTGCCACCCTTATACAGCCAGCGATTGACTTAGCCCAAAATGGCTTTAGGCTCACTCAAAGGCAGGGGCAAACCATGCTTGATAACAAGCCCCGCTTTGCCAAATACGCCAGCAGTCGCAAATACTTTCTAAAAAAGGGCATGGTGGCTTACCAAGAGGGGGATTTGTTTGTGCAAAAAGACCTAGCCAAAACCCTAATGCTCATTAGGGATAAAGGCGCAGATGCCTTTTACAAGGGCAAAATTGCGGATTTGATCGTGGATGACATGCGCAAAAATGGTGGGATCATCAGCAAAAAAGACCTCGCTACCTACAATGTGGTGTGGCGTAAACCTGTGGTCGGTAGTTATAGGGGCTATAAAATCATCTCAATGGGACCGCCCAGCTCAGGTGGGGCACATGTGATTGAGATTTTAAACACTATGGAGAACGCCAATTTGCATAAACTTGGCTTTGGCTCTAGCCAAACCATCCACATCATGGCAGAGGCGATGCGCCAAGCCTACGCCGACCGCTCCGTGTATATGGGAGACCCTGACTTCATCGCCATCCCTCTAGAAAAACTCACCAGCAAAGAATACGCCAAAGAAATTTACGCACATATCCAACCAGACAAAGCCACACCCAGCAGCCAAATCAACCCCGGGCTAGGGCAGCTGCACGAGGGCAAGAACACCACACACTACTCTGTGGCGGATAAGTGGGGCAATGCGGTGAGCATCACCTACACCATCAACAACTACTACGGCAGTGCCGCCGCCGTGAATGGGGCGGGTTTTTTGCTGAATGACGAAATGGACGACTTCTCTATAAAACCGGGCACACCCAACCTTTACGGGCTTGTGGGCGGAGAGGCTAATGCCATTGAGCCCAACAAACGCCCCCTAAGCTCCATGTCGCCCACTATTGTTCTGAAAAACAACAAGGTCTTTATGGTGGTGGGCAGCCCCGGGGGCGCACGCATCATCACCACGGTGTTACAGGTGATCAGCAATGTGATCGACCATAAAATGGATATTTCTCAAGCCGTGAGTGCCCCACGATTTCATATGCAATGGTTGCCCGATGAAATCCGCACCGAACCTTTTGGCATGGTTAAAGATGTGCAAGAAAACCTAGAAAAAATGGGCTACCACATTGTGGTTAAACCCGTGATGGGCGATGTGAACGCAATTGTGATCAACTCTAAGAGCCACATGATGTATGGCGCGCACGACCCCCGCAAGGAATTTTAATGTTTGCGTTTGAACCGACAAAAACCTTAGAGGGCAAAAGTTGTCAAGCCATGCTTTATAGCTCAAAAATGGGGCAAGTCGCCCAAATCACGGGGCAACAAGGGGGGTTACTCTTGCAAAACTTCCCCCATTTAGAAGCCGAGCTTTTAGCCCATATCGCCGCTTGCACGCATCCACACCCTAAAGAGTCTTTGATTTTAGGGGGTTTTAACATAGAAATCGCCTTTGAGTTGTTGCGCCATGAGCACTTAAAAGTGGATTTTGTGCAAGAAGAGGGAACTTTGCTAGAGAATTTAAAAGACTTCTTACCCCACTTGGATGCACTCAAAACCAATCCCCACTTCAAGCAGGTTTCTAAAATCCTCGATTTAGAGGTGAAAAAATATGACCTGATCTTCTCTTTAAGCCCTCTAAACGCCCACCAAATCGATGGCTTGCAGCGCATGCTTGGCATTGAGGGGATTTTAATTACCAGTGCGCCAAGCCCCCTAGTAGAGCCACAAGCCTTTAAAACAAGCGTGCAAGAGCTTGCCCCCCACTTTAGTGTTCTAATGCCCTTTTCTAGCCCCTATGCACCCTTTAGCACGCATTATTTCTTTGCCTCCAAGCAAGCCCACCCCCTAGCGGATTTGATCTTGCAAAGGGTGGATATGCTTGAGGGCTTACGCCACTACAACGAGGACATCCACACCGCCGCCTTTGCCCAGCCTCAATGGCTACACCAAGACCATTTAGGGCTATTTAAAAATTGAGTCTAAAACACGCTTTTGTGCTCACCGGAGGCATAGGCACGGGCAAAAGCACCGTGGCTAGCCTGCTTGCCTTGCACGGGCATACCATCATAGACGCAGACAAGAGTGCCCATGCCTTGTTAGAAAAGCACGCAAAGGAGTTGATTGAAATTTTTGGCGAGGGCATTAGCGAGGGGGGGCGAGTTTCACGCCCCAAACTAGGCACGCTTGTTTTTAGCGACCCAGCCAAAAGGGCAGCCCTTGAGGCGTTTTTACACCCCAAGATCCGCCTAGATTTATTGCAACAAGCCCACAGCCTAGAGCAGAGCCAAAAGCCCTATTTCTTAGACATCCCGCTGTATTTTGAGATCGAAGGGCAAAAGAGTTATGCTATTTCGCAAATCGTCTTGGTCTATGCCCCTAGAGAGGTGCAAATGCAAAGGGTGGCTAAGAGAGACAAACTAAGCCAAGAGCAGATTTTAAAACGCCTAAATGCCCAAATGGACATTGAAGCCAAGCGTGCCCTAAGCTCCTACATCCTAGACAACTCCAAGGACTTAAAACACTTGCAAATCCAAGTTGAAGCTTTTTTAAAGAATCTATGAGCCTTTACTTCAGCCACGAGAACGTCTCTTTACACCACGCCAACGCCCTAGACCCCAAAGCCTTAGAAAAAGAGAGCCTAGATTGCACCATCACCTCCCCGCCCTACAATGTGGGGATCGCCTACAACGGCAGTGAGGACAGCCAAAGTTATTTGGAGTATTTAGATTTTAGCCGCACTTGGCTTACAAATGTCTATTTATGGAGCAAGGATAGTGGGCGGCTGTGTTTGAATATCCCCCTTGATAAAAACAAGGGCGGGCAACAGAGCGTGGGGGCAGATTTAATCACCCTAGCTAAAAAGGTGGGCTGGTGCTATCACGGCAGCATCGTTTGGAATGAAGGCAACATCTCTAGACGCACGGCGTGGGGCAGCTGGCTTAGCGCATCTGCCCCCTATGTCATCGCCCCCGTGGAGCTTATCGTGCTTTTTTACAAACGCACATGGCGTAAAATGCACAAGGGGGAAAGCGACATGAGCAAAGAGGAGTTTATGGCTTGGACGAATGGGCTTTGGCAGTTTAATGGGGAGTCCAAAAAGCGCATAGGTCATCCTGCCCCCTTCCCTAGAGAATTGCCCCGTCGCTGCATTAAACTTTTTAGCTTTGTGGGCGACACCATTTGCGATCCCTTTAGCGGGAGTGGGACGACCATGCTTGAAGCCCACCTACATAAACGCGCCTTTGTGGGTTTAGAGCTAGATAGCACTTACTGCGCCCTCGCCAAAGAGCGGTTTTTAAAAGAGGTGGCAAAAGAGGGGAATTTATGGGGCAGTTAGATTTAATTATGGAGTTTTTTAAGGCAAATCCTAATAGAGACATCGCCCACCCAGAGGTGGTGGATTGGGTGGTGAAAGAATACAAAGAGCGCACAGGCAAGGTGTTTAGGGACCCAGATCGAGGGATTCGATCCTTGCACCAACAAGGAAAATTAATCAAGGTTTCTAAGGGTGTGTATCGTTACGATCCTAATTTCACCTTGCACCCCAATTTAGAGGACTTTACCCCGGCTTTAAAAAAGCAAATCCTAGAGAGGGACGGGTATGCTTGTGTAATTTGCGGGGCTGGAGAAAAAGAGGGGGTAGAATTGCATGTCGATCACATCAAACCTAAAGACTTAGGGGGCAAAGCCACTTTAGAAAACGGGCAAACTTTATGCGCTAGGCATAATTTCTTAAAAAAGAATTTTAATCAGACAGAGACGGGTAAGAAAATGTTTCTACGCCTGCTTGAGAGCGCACAAGAGGCGGGCGAGATGGAGCTAGTCGCCTTTTTAGAAGAAGTGCTTAGCGTGTATGAAAAACATGGCATTAATGGGCATGTGGTGTGGCAAAAACCCCACAAAGATTAATCTTGTAAGAGCTCTTTGAGCTCAAGGGTTAAAAGGTGTATAATGCCTCTTTATTCCAATTTAAAGGCGTGTTTTGCAAAGGATATTTGGAAGTCTATTTGTAGCGTTGGGTGTAGCGTGGGGATCAAACATTGTGTTAAACCAACCCTTAAAAGAAGTGGTGGTGCAAGACAAGGGCGAAATCATCTTGCATGGCAATTCCATAGATTACAAGGTGTGGGACAGCAAAAACTTAGTGGGCAAGGTGCGGATTTTGCAACACATGGCGGGGCGCAAGAGTGTTAAGGCAGAAAACCAACCCCTCATGGACAAAATCGTGATCGCACATTTTGATGAGAACAAATACCAAACAACGAACATTGTCAACATAGACGATGCCATCATGGGGACGGGACTTTTTGCCAAAGGGGAAACCAAGAAGGCGAAAAAGCAACACCCCAATAGCCAAGTGGTGATGGACAATGACGGGGTGGTGCAAAAGGCGTGGGATCTAAAAAAGCAAGAAAGCTTGATTGTGGTGTTGGACAAGGCGGGCAAGGTGCGCTTTGTGCACGAGGGCAAGCTCACCAACGCCCAAATACAGCAGGTTCTTAACTTGGCTAAAAAATTGCAGCAAGAGTAGGTTAACTCCTATAAATGTGCTGAAAATCCCTAATCGCCTCTGCATACATGGCCAGGGCTTTTTGGATGGAGTCCTCTAGGGTGTAGTTTTGTGCGCTGGTGGCGTAGGCGTTTTCAGCCTCAGTGCGCTCATCGGGGTGTTCTAGCCAATAGTCGATCTTTTGGGCTAAGTCTTTGGGGTCGTTGGACTTAAAGAGCGAACGATCGTCTAGGGCAAATTGATTTGTGGCACTGATTTTACTATCTGAAATGATAGGCACAATCCCGCAACTCATCGCCTCTAAACAGGCGATCGCCTCGCCCTCCACATCGGCGGTGTGGATGTATAAATCGCATTGATAAAGCAGGGCGAGTAAGTCCTTAGGCTCTAAAAAGCCAAAATCCACAGGGTGGGCGAGCCCCTCAGCGCATTTTTGTAGTTTTGCTAGATTGGGTCCTATGCCCTTTAAGTGGAGTTTGATTTGCTCTTTATACTTACTTAGACGCACCGCCTCTATCAACACCTGCTGGTTTTTCTCATTAGAGTAACGCCCGATCATGATGATATGGTAGAGGTTATCTGTCTTGGTATTCTTAGGGCGTTTGGCATAAAGGGGGTCAAAGCCGTTAGAAATGACATACTTTTTGCCCCCATAGCCATGCCTTTCTAGCTCGGCTTTAATCAAGGGGGAGGGGCAATGGATATGGTGTATGTGTTGGTAGTAGTTTTGCTTAAACCACCAAAAGATAAAGCGGTTCAACCAGCCTAAGTTTTGTAACTTCATATTATAGGTGATATGCTCGGGCTGTAGGTGAAACGCCCCGACATAGGGGACTTTTAATTTATGCGCCACCTCAACGGCGACTTTTTCTAGCTTAAAGGGCAAAAAGACATGCACAATGTCCACGCCCTCAAAGGCTTGGGCTAAAATCTCTCTATCGGGCTTGCCAAAAATCATGTGCTGTTTGTGCGAAATCTCGGTAACTAAGGGGATATAGCGCTCTTGCAAGCCATAAAAGCCATCGCCATGGACAAAGGGCGCGACCACCCGCACCTCATGCCCCCTTGCTTTTAGGGCTTGGTAAAAGCGATAACAAGTCATTGAAGTCCCGTTGCTCTTGTCCTCAAAACTATCCACTACTAAGGCAACAATCACTGATCTTCCTTAAAATTGAATTTAAAGGGGCGTTTCTCAAAGACTAAAATCTCAAAATCCCCCTCAAAGACTTTGATTTCCATAAACTCCCCCTCCACATGCACGGCACATTTCTTAGAGCTGGCATGCACCACCACCGCATTAAAAAACACCTCTTGCTTGAGCTCAATGGGGGCGAGTAAGCCTAATTTCATGGAAGAAATGAGGCTATTCTTTTTATTCAGCGCACACAAAGCTGCAAAACTCGCTGCACTCACAATAAAGCCCGCATGCACGACGTCTTCTTCACAGAGCATGAACTCTTTAGGCGTGAAACACACGGTGGCTTTATTGCCCCCAAAGGACACTAAGTCGGCGCAAAGGGTTTGGTCTAATTTGGAGCAAACCAGCAAGCCCTCTTCAATCGGCGTTTCCATAGCTCATCCTTTCATTTACGCAAGATAAAATACCCCCTAAGGGGGGCAGGGTAACCCTCTATGCTCTTTGTAGGGTCTTTAGGGTCTAAAAAGGACTCTAAACTAAGCCCGTCAATCCACGCACTTTTGCGTTGTTCGCTTGTGTCCGTGCTTTTAAAGGCAAGGGGGCTACACTCTTTAAAGCCCGCCTTAAAAGCCCAATTTTGCAAGGCTTTAGGGCTAGGGATAAAAAAGACATTAGACATTTTGGCATAGGTGCTAGGGCATAGGGCGACTTCTAGGGGGCTGTCATAAATCAAGGTGTCTAGCACCAACACCCCGCTAGGCTTTAAGCCCATAAACAAGGCTTTAAGCGTGCTATGCGGGTCTTTTCTGTGGTAAAGCACGCCCAAACAAAAGAGCACATCAAAGTGTTTAGGGTAGGTGCGTAAGTCCTCCACACCCAGTTTCTCGTAAAGAATGGGGGTCTTTAAAAAACCATTGAGCCAATGAAATTGTCTTTCACAAAGTGGGCTAGGATCAAAGCCCACTAGGCTTTTAGGGCGTTGCTCTTGCATGCAAAAAAGGTAGTAGCCATTGTTGCACCCTATGTCGGCGACTTCTAGCCCCTCTAGGTTGATTGCCCCCTTGATTAAATCCCATTTCATGTAGCTTTGCCATTCGCTGTCAATGCAAAAGCCCTTATCGTTTTGGGTAAAACAAAAAGGTCCTTTGCGCCATGGCTTTAGGGCTAATGCCTCTTGATAGACTTGCTCTAAAGATAATTCAGGGGGTAGGCAAATAGGCACGCCCCTATGGATGCCCTCACAGCGGGTCAAACAAGCCCCTTCTTGTGGGTTTGTGCCAAAGTTCTTGTAAAGGCACATTGCCTAGCACCAAGCCTAGCGAATAATCTTTAGCACACAGCAAGCTTTGCAAATCTTGTAGGTCTGTATAGGGGGTGTGGGCGAGCTCTAGGGGCTCCTGGCTAAAGATTTCTAGCCTGTGATAGGGGGCTGTGGTTCTCACAAAGTCTAGCATGCGGGGCAACTCTGTAGTGTGCCTTTCATAAATCAATATCCGCTCACTTTGCCCGAAGGGGCATAACTCTAGGCGTTTGTTGGTGTAATGCGGTTGCATGTGACTTAGCGTGCCTAAATGGCTTAAATGCACCTCCAGCCCCAAACTCTCACAAAGATTTAGCACCCTTGCTAACTCTGTGGCGTATAGCCCTGAGATTTTTAAATCATGCCTTTGCCCCTTGTAGCACAGCGACAAACTAAAAAGTTGCACTTGTAAGAGAGTGTAGGGGGGGGTGCTTGCGATTTCTTGGGGGGTGAGTTTGGGGGGGGTGTGGGTTAAAAGCAAGGTGTGTATGCCCTTTAAGTCCAAATTTAAAAGCTCTAAAAAATCCCCCTCAAAGGCACACACGCCGGGAGCCTTAGCAAGTTTGTTAAAGATCTCGATCTCTAGGCTAGAGAGTTTATAAAGGGATAGGGGAGCGTCTAAAAACTTGTAATACAAGAGCTTAAACACCGCCTCTTGCAAGTTCTCTACGCAAATCCACGCAATCTCGGGGTCGCTGATTGGGGCTTGTTTTTCAAACAGCACCCCATAAGCCCCAAGACGCACCGCCTCCTCAATACAAGCCGGCTCAAAGGCGACAAATAAACAGCCCTTTTTCACGCTAGAAAGTTTAGCTGTGGTGTGGGTGAAAGCACGCACAAAAGGTTCGCTCTTTAAAAACCCCTTTGTGACCGCCACGACTTCACAGACATCCACTAGCCAATCTTTGCCCCATTACTGACAAGCTCTAGGGGGGTGATGAGTTTTAGCCCGTCTTTATCGCTAGCACTAAGCACCATGCCCTCACTCACTAGCCCTAACATGGGGCGGGGGGGCAGATTAAGAAGAGCACAAACTTGCTTGCCCTCTAGGCTCTCAGGGCTGTAGTGCTTAGCGATGCCCGATAGAATTTGACGCACCCGTCCGCCAAAGTCTATTTGTAGGCACAAGAGTTTATCACTCTTAGGCACTTTTTCAGCCTTGACAATGGTGCCGACTTGTAGGTCTAGCTTACTAAAGTCCTCAAATTTAATGTAGGCATTTTGGGGTTCTTTGGGGGTTTCTTTGGTTGTGGCTTGCACTTCTTCAAGCTTAGGATAAAGGGCTTCTATGGGGGCTAGATTTAAGGCGGGGAGTAAAAAGTCTTTTTGCATATACGCTTGAAAACTCTTAGGCTCTAGACTGATGTGTAGCCACTTGGCGAGCTTACTGGCACTTTCGGGCAACACGGGGTAGAGATAAAACACGCTTTTAGCTAAAAAGGTTGCCACAAGGGCAAGCAGTGCCTGGGCTTTCTTGGGGTTGGTTTTGGCAAGCGCCCATGGCTGTTCTTTGGCGATTGTGGCGTTGCACGCCTCAAAAACACGCCACAACTCCTCTAAATAGCGGTGTAGTTGCAACTCTTGCAAATACCCCTTTAAACTCTCTAATTGCGCCTGCCACTGGGTGTAAAGGGGGGCGTAAAACTCAAGGGTGTGGGTGCTCTTAAGCTCCCCACTAAAGGGTTTAAGTAGTCCTGCCAGCCTTTGGATTAAATTACCTAAAGTGTTGCTTAAATCGGCGTTGAAACGGCGAATTAGGGCTTGGACACTAAAATCCCCGTCTTGTCCTAATGGGGCTTCTCTTAAAAGAAAATAACGCAAAGCCTCAGCTCCATAGCTTTGGGCTAAGTCTTTGGCGTTGAGCACATTGCCGATGCTCTTACTCATTTTCACCCCCTCAATGAGCCACCAACCATGCACACAGAGTTGCTGAAAAATAGGCAAATCTAGGCTCATTAAAAAGGCGACCCAATAAATGGCGTGGAAACGCAAAATGTCCTTGCCGACAATGTGTAGGGCGTGGTTGACATAGTCTATGTTGGCATTGTCTGTGCCATAGCCTAGAGAACTCACATAGCTTAAAAGTGCGTCTAGCCACACATACACGACATGCCTAGGCTCGTTTAAGTGCCTGGGTAAGGGCACGCCCCACTCAAAACTCGTGCGGGTGATGGACAAATCGTGCAAGCCCTGCTTAATGAAACTCACCACTTCATTACGGCGAAACAGGGGCAAAATGGCGTGTGGGTGCTTGTTATAAAAGTCCAAAAGCCTCTCTTGGTAGGCGCTCAATCTAAAAAAATAGCTCTCCTCGGCGACCTTGCTCGTGGGGCGGTTGCAATCTGGGCAAGTGGTGCTGTTTGTGGTAAAACTCTCACAGCTCACGCAATAATTGCCCTCATAAGTGCCTTTATAAATGTCGCCCTTTGCTAGCATTGTGTCAAGGGCTTGTTGCACGGCTTGCTCGTGTGTGCTATCTGTGGTGCGGACAAAGTGGTTGTAATCGATTTTAAAATAATCCCACTCTGTCCTAAATTTTTGGCTAATTTTAGACGCATACTCCAAGGGGCTTAAATGGTGCTTGCTGGCACTTAGAGCGATCTTTTGCCCATGCTCGTCTGTGCCGGTGAGTAAAAACACTTCTTTGCCTTGCAGGCTGTGGTATTTTTTGAGCATGTCGGCAATGAAAGTCGTGTAGGCATGCCCTAAGTGGGGGCTGTCATTGACATAATAAATGGGGGTGGTGATTAACATTTTTTGCATGGCAAACCTTTGACTAAAAAAGGCTTATCATAGCACAAAAGCATAAACTAGGCACGGCTACAAGTCTTTTAAAATGCGGATTTCAAAGGTTTTTTCTGCTGTGTCTAAGAGCGTGATTTTGCCCCCATGTGCTTGCACGACTTGCAAGGACAAAGCCAGCCCTAGCCCATTGCCCTTTAATTTCGTAGTCTCAAAAGGCTCAAAGAGCAAATCTTTATCTAAAACTTCCTTGCCATCGTCTTTAATGTGAAACACCACCCACTCATTTTCTTCAAAGGCAATCACTTCGATATGCCCCTCCTCGCAAGCCCCCTCTTCAATCGCATCGATGGCGTTGTATAGAAAGTTTTGCAGGGCAATAGAGAGCAAGCTTAAGTCATAAGATGCGCTGATAGGCGCAATGGCGGTCTTTAGGCTAATGTCCTTGGTGTAGCTGTATTGATTTAGGGCTTCTTTGATTTCGTCCTCTAAAAGCCCCAAACTTTGGGGGACTTTATTAGCATGCACGCCTTTAGAGAACAATAAAGTCGCCTTAATGATCCTCTCCACGCGCCACAGCGCGCGTTGCAACTCAAAGACAATGGGCTTAGTCTTGTCCTCCACTTTTTTTAAGAGCACTGAAGTTAAAAGCGAAATTGAGCCTACAGGGTTTCTAATCTCGTGGGCTAAATGGGCGGAGATTTTACCCATAGACACTAACCGCTCTTGGCGTTTTTGTTTGGTAATGTCCGTGGCGGTGATGATTTCCTTGCCTTGGATTTTGTTGTTTTGAAAGAGATAGTTTTTACCCTCATGCTCGATCTCGGTGTTAAAACCTAGAGCCCTTGCCTTTTCAAAAACTTCTTGGCTCTCAATCGCCTTGCTGTTCTTGTAAAAAAAGCTTTTGTTCTCGTTGATCACCCAAATAGCTTGGGGCAAAATCTCGATCACCCACTCGTATAAAGCTTTGTAGTCTTTAAACTCTTTTTCAACTTTATAGCTTTGCAAAATAAATTCATTGAGTAGTCGCAACAGCTCCTGTCTATCTTGCCCCCCGATATTGTCTAGGATATTTTGATCCACTAGGCTATCCCTTTTTCTGCGCCTCTTGCTCTTTTAAGAAGTTAAACAGCAATTCGCTATAACCAAAATGCCCGCTGAGCTGGTTAGAGAGCGAATCTTTATACATAGATTGGTAAATCTCACTGCCCGCCTGCTTAGGATAAAGCGGGTTATCTAGTTTTAACGCCGTGTCTAGCATGAACTTTAAAAGCAAGGATTCAAAGGCATCGGTTTGGGTTTTGAGTTGTTGATCCTCTAGCTTGCCTCCTTTGGCGTGTTTGAGCTTGTTTGCGTCTAGTTTATTGGCTAGGTATTGGTTGTAAATGTCTAAATTGTTCTTAATCATATGACCTCCATTTCTGCGCTGATCGCGCCGCTTTTTTTCATGGCTTCTAAAATCGACACAATGCTTTTAGAACTCACCCCGATTTTTTGCAAGGCTTTCACCACGCTAGCGATCGTGGCTTTGGGGGTGCTTAAAATGTTCTCTTTAGTGTCTAGGGCGGTGTTAGGTCCTAGCTTTGTAATGTCCTTTTTGGCTTTGCCCTTTTTGGGCTCTAGGGGTTCTTTGGTGATTTTAATCGTAATGTCTCCACTCGTTACGACCACCGGATGCACCACAATATCCACACCTGCCACCACGGTGCCCGACTTCTCGTCAATGATGATTTTATTTTGGTTGCTGTAACTGATATTGATTTCTTGGATGAGGGCCAGAAACTCCACCATAGTGAGCTTTGCGGGCTTTCTTAATTTAATGGTTTTGGGGTCAATGGCTAGGGCTACGGGTTCTTTAAAGGCTTCGTTTAGGGCTTCTTGGATTTTCACGGCGTTTTTAAAATCGGGGCGTTTTAAGCTTAAAGTCATGCCATTTTTGTGCGCCAAATCGTAGGCGACTTCGCGTTCAATGGTCGCACCATTGACGATCGTGCCTGAGAGCAAGTTTTTAGAATTGCCTAAACTCACGCTCCCTTGTGCAATGGCGTAGATATTGCCATCGATTGCCGTTAAGGGGGTCATCACCAACACGCCATGGTCTATGGACTTTGCATCCCCTATGGAGGAGATTTGCACATCGATTTTATCGCCTTGTCTGGCAAAAGAAGGCAGTGTGGCGGTGATCATCACAGCGGCGACATTTTTAGACTTAATATCATCAGGGGAAACCTTGACATTCACGCTCTCTAGCATATTGGCGATGGATTGCATAGTGAATTTCGAGCCCGACTTATCCCCCGTGCCATTGAGCCCTATCACCAAGCCATAACCGATCAACTGATTATCCCGCACGCCCACGATATTGGCGACATCTTCAATCTTTTCAGCGTGCAAGCCCGTGGATAACACCCCACACAAGCACAAAGCCCAAGCGCATTTTTTAAGCATAGCCCAACCCAATTGTCCTAATCTCACAGAGCCCTTAAGCACTCTCAATTCACTTGCATCTCTATCTCAAAAGAACGATCCATTATAGAGTAATTTGTTAAAATAAAAGCTTAGAGAATTCTTAAAAATATTCCTTGCAAGAATATTGATTCCCCTTTAAAGTGCATGTAAATCTCTATCTGTAGCTAAAATGGTGCTTGGAGTAATTAAACAAGGCACGCCTTTTTATGCCCTAAGTCTCAATTATAACTTAAAGACATGCCGTGATTGCATTTCACTAGAGACAGCTCTCCATGTTCTCTTTTGATAGAGTTTCTCTTCTTGTCTCTCATAAATCTCATAGGGGGTTTTCTTATCGTTTAAGTATGAACGAGGATATTAAAACTTTTAAAATACCTTAGATAAAAGTGAACTTTAGCTAGTAAGGTTAGTCTTTAGTTTTTTCAAAATAATATAATTTATAAAATAACCCCTTTGTCCTTCTGCCGTTTATTTTCTATTGATTAAAAACCACTCCCCCAAGACTCCTTGCTTTGTTTAAAGGAGAGCATGTAAATTTTACTGCTCCAAGTCACCACAATACAGTGCCGCACCGTATATACTTTAATAGACCGATTGAACTGTTCTAAGGAAAGACTTGTAATACTATATATTGAATTAATATGCTCTTGATATACTCTTAATTCAAGTAGTTACACATTTACTGTCTAAATGTTATAGGTCTTAATCTCTCTGGCAGATCATGCTTACAAGGACAGTATTGTTGGACAGAACGCTAGTTTGGAGTTCAATGCTAATCTGACTCACCAAATGGCTTAAACAAAGATTTATTTAAAAAGAAAAGTATTGTAGATTTCTTTGATGTTACAAATAACCCTTAGCTTAACTTGGGTTGTGGTTGAATCCTATTTTGAAAGAGAGACTAAAAAACCCGATAAGCAACCATGGCCAAAGATCAGTAAGCCAACCAAAAATGTAAGAACATACTCTTTACTATTTATTCTCAAACAGCTCGCACCTCTCAAATCCTTAAATATATCGTTTTCTTACTCAGACTCTTGCTTGATCTCTTGGGTTTGCGGAAACTTTGTGGCGTGCGGGGAGAAATATTTTTGGGGGCAAGAGTGGATTATTAAGGCAGTTTGAACTTGCTGAAGGCTATATAGCCGCATTACAGTGTGAAGTGGGGTTTTGGATAAAAGCTAACAAAGAAAAAACAGCACAATCCAAGAACTCCAAGACTAAACCACAGCAATCAATCCCAAGGGAGCTATGTATCCATAGATGAGCTCAATAAAAAGTTGCTGAGGCACGGGGAGAGGGGTATAAAGGGGGTAGCTTTGCAAGAACAAGCTAAAAACAATGCACGGCTCTCAACAGAAAAGCAAGACCAACAAGCTCTCACAACACAGATCAACATCCTTAAGACCGCCTAAACTGAGTGAGACAACGAGAAATAGCATTGACTTCAAAACTCCAAGAAGCCAAGAACACCTTAGAAGAACTTGTAGAACCATAAACACCAATACGGGTAAATCCCTCAAACCCCAAGATACTAAACAAATTACAGAGGCACAAGCTAAGGCTTCAAAGCAACTAATGCGCTATGTGAAACATTAGGTGTCCCAAAAATCTGTAAACAAGATGACTATGTAACGCTGAGAAAACCAGGGATATAGAGTTTGGCGGTGTTAAAGAGTTGCTAAGGTATTTTGAAAGTTTGTAAAAAGACAATGGGGACACTCAAATAGCAACTACAATCCTACACGACCCAAACCCCCACTTACGATGAGCTCGAAGCCCAAGTTGTCGGCCAAGAGCACACAATCAAAACTTTACGAGGCGACCTAGAACGCATGAGTGATGAACTCACCAAGACCCTAGAACTCCAAACCTTGGAAAAAGACTAAGAGGAAGTGATATAACAAGCGGTAAAAACGACAACAGATTAGCCCAACAGACAATGCCAACAAGAATTAGATGCCCTTAAATCACAGCAACAACCCATAGCCAAGCTCACTACACCCCAGCAACAAGACCCAGTCTCCAAACCCCAAGATCCAGTGCAAACAACAATCTTAGAGAAATACATAGTGTGGCAAGAAAAGGCTTTTGTGAGGGCATTTATTGAGAGAGCTGTGTGGAAGTATGTGTGTCAAGTAGTGTTAGAGTCGCAAGAATTAGAAAAATCCTTTAATCTCAACAAGGATAAAATTGCAACACTTATACCAAAACTATGGGGGCAAATGGATTTTGATAGATGAAAAAATAAATGGGTTTGAAAGGTGGGTGTAAATTAAACGAACTTAGATAAAATCCCCGAAGCACAGAGCCCATTTATTGCAGCACCCCCGATGACCACCAAAAGCTCTTAATACAACTAGACTACACCATCGATCACTTCTGAGGTACACAAGCTACCCACAAGACTAGAGCCCTTGCTATCTTTAACAAAAAACAAAAATGAACAGAACCCATTTTCCTTAATTATTCGCTTATGTACACTTGCGTATATGAGTATATACAAGTGTAGTTTTATATTTTCTAACCAAATAAACTCGATTTATTTCCCCCATAAATTTTATTTACAAAATAAACAACCATTGACTTAGCTAGGCAAGGCATGGAAAACACATATAAGCATTCTTAAAAACCCTAAACAGACTACAAATACACCATCCTAGCGTAAGGTTTGGGGATTTCAATCTCTTGCCCTAAGCTCATGGCCGCATTAAAACACCAAAAGGGGTTTTTGAGCAAAGCCCTAGCCAAATAGATCGCATCCACAACTTGACTACCCACTAATCTTTGTGCCATTTTGGGCTCTTCTAAGAGCCCGCCCCCGATTGTGGGTTTATCCAAGGCTTCTTTGAGCACCAACGCATAGGGGATTTGATAGCCCGGATAGACTTTAATGCTGGTTTCTTCGGTGGCCTTGCCTGAAGTGGCTCTATAATTCTTAGGTGGGGCTTGCACCACGCCCCCACTGCTGACATTGAGGGCATCATAAAGGGGGCTTAAGGGCTCTAAAAGCTCAGCCATTTTCTCTGGAGTATTGCCCTGTTTATGGTAGTCGGTGGCAGACACGCGCACAATGAGGGGCAAGTCCATAGTCTCTCTTAGGTTCTCTAAGATTTCTTGTAAAATCAATGCCCTATTTTTGCCATAGGCATCGCTTCTTTGGTTAGTTAGGGGGGATAAAAAGCTGCTGAGTAAATAGCCATGGGCGGCGTGGATTTCTAACGCATCAAAGCCCGCTTGTTTGGCTCTTAAACCCGCTTGTTTAAACTCTAAAATGACTTGCTTAATGTCGTTGGTATCCATTTCTTTAGGTGTGGCGTATTGCTCGTTAAAACGCAAAGCTGTGGGGGCTAAAAGCGGAGTGTCTTTGAGCTGCCCCCTTCTGCCTGCGTGCCCAATCTGCAAAGCCACTTTAGAGCCGTATTTGTGGCACTCAGCCACAATCTTAGCCAAACCTTCAATGTGCCCGTCTTCATAAATGCCTAAATCCCCCGGATCGATCCGCCCCTTCGCACTCACCGCCGCCACTTCAAAAATAATCAAGCCCACTTGCCCAATAGCACGGCTGACATAGTGGTGCGTGTGCCA
This sequence comes from Helicobacter sp. NHP22-001, assembly GCF_030270165.1. NCBI lineage: Bacteria > Pseudomonadati > Campylobacterota > Epsilonproteobacteria > Campylobacterales > Helicobacteraceae > Helicobacter > Helicobacter sp. NHP22-001. The sequence goes on from NZ_BSWS01000001.1 coordinate 103,333, forward strand.
CTCGTTGGTGTAGCCATCCACGGCGCTGTATTGATCCATCGGTGCCATCACCACGCGGTTTTTGAGCTCCAAATCCTTGATTTTCCAAGGGCTAAACAACAATGTTTTATCCATTTTCTTCTCCTAGTTGGTTTAAAAAGGCGTGTAAATGCTTATACTCTTTCGCATTTAAATAGCGGGTTTTACCTACAGGCAGAGCGTTTAAAGACACGAAACCAAAGCTAACCCGCTTTAAGTCTAGCACTTCTCGCTTAAAATGTCCGAAAAAGCGGCGTAATTCTCTATTTTGCCCCTCTTGCAAGGTGAGCTTAAGCTTAGAGTAATTGCGGCTGCTTTTAAGCACCATCGCCTGCATGGGGGCAATGTGGATGCTCTCTATGCGACTTTTTTCATGCGCCCCTTCTTTGCTGGTGGTTTCTAAGCCATTTTCAAAGGCATCAAGCATGGCTTGCGTCACGCTCCCATCGATTTTCACCAAATAGGTACGCTCCAAGCGACTATGCATCAAGGTATCCACGACTTTTTTACTATCGCTTAAGAGCAAGAGCCCCATAGACGCATAGTCCAAACGCCCTATGGGGGTGAAGTGTTGAAACTTTTTATCTAAGCTGTCAAAAATGGCCTTGCGTCCCCGATCGTCCTTGTGGCTCACCAGCTCGCCCTTGGGCTTGTGATAGACAATCACGCTGAAATGCTCGTGCTTTTTTGGCCTGAGCAACTTGCCATCCACAAAGATTTTATCTTTGGGGCTAAAGGGTGTGGTGAAGGTGGCTTTGGTGTGCTTGACCTTAACCCGCCCTTCAGCAATGAGCGCGTCGGCAGCCCGGCGCGAGCAGGGGATATTGTGGGCTAAGAATTGGTTTAAACGCATTAATTATCCAGCCATTTGTAGGTTTTAAAATTTTCTTTGATTGTGGTGCTGACTTTAAAGGCGGTGTTGAAACGCAAGCGTTTGTTTTGCTCGTAAAAGACCACGGACAAGGCGCGGTTGCCCTTGTGGCTTGCGGCGGCTTCTTTGAGCTTAGAAAACAAGTCCAAAGACACGCTTGTGTCTAGCACAATGGATAGGGGGATATGCTGCTCGTCTTGGTGTCCGATCACACAAGAGCTAGGATTTTGACTAAAGTCTTTGACAAGGTCTACGGGCTGTGTGTCCTCTGTGTCCTCTTTTTGGACTTTGTAGCGTACTCTTGGGATTTTGGCTTTTTTAATGTTTTCGAAGGTGTCGATCTCCAAAAGACGCAAGCGGGCGACTTCCTCTTGCTCCTCGATCTTGCATTTAAAAGCTAGGGGCAATTCTGTGTCTAGCTGATCTAGGGCGTTTAGTTGTTTTTCAAACAGCATGAGCTCAAAGCGGCCTGAGAAATCCACGATCGCCGCCTCGCCATAGGGTTTTCCGCTGTTTTTCCCCATTTTGCGTTTGACATCTAAAACCTTGCCGATAAACACAGCTGACGAGCCGATCTCCATGCGTGCAATATCTACGCTCTTAGCCACATTTTTAAGGCCTTTAATCTCGTCTTTGAAGGCGTCTAGGGGGTGGCCTGAGAAGTAAAGCCCCATGCACTCGTATTCATAGTTTAAAAGCGTGTTCGCGTCAAATTCGGGCAACTCCACCAAGTCTAAATGTGCCTTTTCTAGCTGTTCGCTAGACATGTTGGCAAACAACCCCACGCTCATCTGCGCGTTGCTCTTATCCTTCCTACGCCCCTCATCGCAAATTGCGTCTAGATTTTCTAGCATGGTGCGGCGGTTGTAGCCCAGCCCGTCTAAGCTGCCTGATTTAACCAGTGGCTCTAAAATGCGTTTGCTAAACTTTGAAAAGTCGATTTTGCTAATCAAGTCCTCTAAACTCGTAAAATTGCCATGTTTTTCGCGAATTTCCACCAAAGTGCCTAGTGGCCCCTCACCCGCCCCCTTGATCGCCTCCAGCCCAAAGACAATGACTTTTTCGCCCTTTGTATCCTCCACCTTAAATTGCACATCGGAGGTATTGACATGGGGGCGCTCCACTTTGATCCCCATAGAGCTTGCCTCTTCTACATAGTAAGCCACCGACTCAATGTGGCGGCATTCGCTGCTGAGCATTGCCGCCATGAACTCGTGCTTGTAGTGGGTTTTTAAATAGGCGGTTTGAAAAGTCAGCATCGCATAGGCGGCGGAGTGGGACTTGTTGAACCCATAGCCGGCAAATTTCACAATCAAGTCAAACAACTCGCCTGCCTTCTGTCCGTCAAACTTATTCTTGATCGCCCCTTGCACGAATTTGGCTTTATTGTCCGCCATGATTTGTGCGTCCTTTTTCCCCATCGCTCGGCGGATCAAATCCGCCTCCCCCAAAGAAAAGCCCGCAATGGTTTGCACGATTTGCATGACTTGCTCTTGATAAACGATCGTGCCATAAGTGGGGCGTAAAATGGGCTCTAGTGCGTCAAACATATAGGTGATCGGGGCGTTGCCGTGCTTGCGATTGACAAAGTCATCCACCATGCCAGACTCCATAGGTCCGGGGCGGCCTAGCGCAATGATCGCAATGATGTCCTCAAAGCTAGAAGGACGCAAGCGTTTGTTAAGGGTTTGAAACATCCCCGACTCGATTTGGAATATCCCCACCGTGTTGCCCTCTTGGATCGTGGCATAGACTTTCGGATCGTCCATATCCACACTCAAAAAGTCGATCTTTTTGTGGCTGTATTTTTCAATGACCTTTAGGGCATCGTGGATCACCGTGAGCGTCTTTAGCCCCAAAAAGTCAAACTTGATTAAGTCGATCGCCTCTAGGTATTTCATGGAATATTGCGTTACAATGCCACCTGTGCGCTCACTCGTGTAAAGGGGGGATTTATACCAAAGCTCCCGCTCGCTATCCACCACCAAAGCCGCCGCATGCTTGCCTGCCGAGCGATTCAAATTTTCTAGACGCAAGGAAAAATCCCAAACCTGTTTGGCAAGCTTGTCTCTCTCAATCAAGGCTTGGATTTTAGGCTCAAGCTCAAAGGCTTCTTGCAAGGTGATCCCTAGCCGATTGGGGATGAGTTTTGCCATTTCATCGGCTTGTTTGTAGGGCATGTCTAACACCCTTGCGACATCGCGGATCACCCCCTTAGCCAGCATTTTATTGAAGGTGATCACCTGAGCGACATTGTACTTGCCGTATTTGGCGATCATATAATCGAGCATTTCGCCCCGCCGTCTTTGGCAAAAGTCGGTGTCAATATCGGGCATGCTCACCCGCTCGGGGTTTAAGAACCGCTCAAAGAGTAGATCGTATTTGAGCGGGTCTATATCCGTGATTTGCAAACAAAAGGCGACCAAACTGCCCGCCGCACTCCCACGCCCCGGACCCACAGGGATATTGCTCTCTCTTGCGTGGCGGATAAAATCCCACACAATCAGCATGTAGCCTGCAAACTTCATGTCGCTGATGGTTTTGATCTCGTATTCTAGCCGTTCTGTGTATTTGGCGTGCAAGCTAGGTTCTACGATCTCTAGGCGTTTTTTAAGCCCCTCTCTTGCCTTGTGGGCGAAGTAGGCTTTATCGTCCTCAAAGTCTAACCCTTCGTTTTGGGCGTATTCTTTGGTGAATTTAAAGCGGGGGGGGGTGGGGGGGTTGGTGTCGTTCTTAAGATCGATCTCTAAATGGCATTTGTCGGCGATCTCTTGCGTGTGTGCGAGGGCTTCGGGGATGTCGGCAAAGAGCCTAGCCATTTCTTCGGGGGTTTTAATGTAAAACTCATGCACGGAGTGTTTGAGCCGTTCGGTGTCATTTAGGGTCTTGCCCATCGCCACACACATAGCAACTTCTTGCGCACTGGCGTCCTCTTTGTTGGTGTAGTGGGTGTCGTTGGTGGCGATAAGCTTAATGCCCGTTTCTTTGGAGAGCCTAATCACCTGTTCGTCAATGGCGAGTTGGTCGGCAATGCCATGGCGCATGATCTCCATATAAAAATCGTCCCCGAAAATGTCTTGGTATTCTAGGGCAATGCGTTTAGCCTCCTCATAGCCCTTTGCACCGAATTTTTTGTTACGGGGGTTTTGGTTGTTTAAATGCCAGTTGATCTCGCCTTGTAAGCATGCACTCGAGCAAATCAGCCCCCTAGCTCTTTCTCTTAAGATTTTCTTATTGATACGGGGGTAGTAGTAAAACCCCTCTAAAAAAGCTTGAGAGCTCAAATACATGAGATTTTGGTAGCCCTCTAAATCTTTGGCGTATAGGCACAAGTGGAAACGCTGGCGGGATTGTTTGTCGTTTAACTTTTCGGCGTTGTGTAGGTAGGTTTCAATGCCAATGATGGGCTTGATCCCCTCTTTTTTCATGTAGGTGTAAAAATCAATCGCCCCAAACATATTGCCATGGTCGGTCATGCTCACACTGGTCATGCCCAGCTCTTTGATCTTTTTGGCTAAAACCTTGATTTTATTTGCGCCATCGAGCAGAGAGTATTCGGTGTGCAGGTGTAGGTGGGTGTAGTTTTGCATTGGGTATCCTTTACCCACACTATTACATAGTAGGACTTAAAAATCAAAAGGGTTAGTTTGGGAACTCTAGGCATGTAAGGGTAAATGTTTGATGAGCTCAAAGCGAGCATTGCCACTTAACAAGGTGCTTACTCCGGCTTGATCACGGCTTTGGCGGTAATGGTGATCATAGCAATATCTTGTAAGAGCGTAATTTTAAATTTGGTTTAGAGGCTAAAGGATTGTGGATAAAAAACACACTTGTTCCCCGTTTGTCGCACCCCACAAATTGGTAACCTTTTTGTTGCCCTAAAGCAATCAACGCTTTAATACTTGCACCAAAATACAATCCGCTGTAGTGTGTTTTGAAACGCTCAAAATCGGGTCGATAGGACACGCCACACATAATTCTAGACCAAATAGAGCGTTAAACTCTGCGATGACAATGGCACATTGGATGCAAGTGATGGCCTCCCAAAAATCTTGCCTTGTGGGCTTAAACAATGTGCTTTAAGATGTATCAAAGCGAGGATGATTTGTCCTTGTTTAAGCGCTCCAACACATAGGAGAGGATCACAAGATCGAAGCGTTTTTCAGGCTTATACTCTAAGAAATTTAGGCACAACATGGCATCAATGCCTAAACTCTACACATGCGCCACAGCCCGCTCATTGATGTCTAGACCAAGAAGCTCAAAATCCCCATTAACCCCTACCCATTTAAGCGCACTTAAAAACTGCCCAAATCCACAACCAAAATCAGGAATCCTTGCATTTTTAGGCAAAGTTTGGACAACTTCGTGTAAATGAGCGGGCAAGTCCATATTTGGTATACATGGAGGGGTCAACCTCCTACGATATAAAATAATCTAGCATCAATTCTTTTAAAAACTATGATTAAAATGCCCGTGCTATTACAGAAAGGCTTAAAGATCAAGTGCGCCGGTCTTTGTGTCTAAAAAATCTTAGCACCACACCCCCGTTTTAATCTCCCCCCTTTCTAAATCTCGTTGTTGCCCTATCTTGGGTGTGGGTTTTAAAAACTTTTGAAAGCCTGAAAATAAAGCAACTCTTTAAAAGAGAGAGGGCATGCGTGTTTTAGCCACAGATGGTTAGCTTTGATTTTACGCATTAAGAGCTTGGAGTGGATTTTTTCTAAGAGTTGCTTGACCTTGTAGGCGGCAAATCGTTTAAACACGGCGCGGAACACATAGTAAAGATGGGTGGTCGCAAGGTCGCTATGGCGGTTGATGAAAACTTGAAAATCTAAGTTGAGCGTGATCTCTGCGTCCTTAAGGGTGTCAAAGCGTAAATGTGTGTAACTTTTAAGCTTGGATTCTAAATAGTGTTGCATGCGTGCCTCAATTTGGCGGATGTTGTTTTGGTAACGCTTTGCGATCTGTAATAATTGCCTTTCCTCATTGTCTTTTGGCTCTTTTAGCCCCAATCTTTCGTAGTGTTTGCCCTTGAAAGTGTAAAAATCCGCCTTGACGCTGTTTAAGATAAAGTGGTGCATTATGTGCCTTTTTTGGTTTAGGTTTTTTCTTGGAGCAACCACACGCCATAAGTGGCGATAAAGTGTTTAAAGGCTAACTTAGACTCTCTTCTTTGCCTCTCTCCTAGTTGAATCTCTAATATGCGTTTAGGACAGGGTGCGAGCAAACATTGCCCGCTCTTTGGATTGAGGCGGTTTTTTAATGCTGTTTGCACCTCTGCGATCGATTGACGCATATTCTCTTTAAATTTTCTCAAAGAGTCTTTGAGTACTTGGGCAAGGTGTTGTCGCATTTGATCCTCCTTTTCACGCGCGGGACTCAAAGTAAAAATTTCTTGGTATTTGGGATTATCTAGACTAACTTGGGCGTGCAAGGTTTCATAAAAATGGCGGATGTGCTTAAAAATCGTCACTTGTTGGCGATGAATGTCTTTGTATAAAGCACTCTCCTTATCCACACCCGCCAACAAGCGATCGAAAGCACTAAAATGTTTGCGCAACACTTCTAGTGCAAGCCCATCAAAAAAAGCCAAAACCCTTGTGTGCCACTTGGCTTTTAGGAGATTTTCTAACTGGTTGCAAAGTTGCCAACGGAGTTGCTCTTGAGTTGCCATTTAAACCTCACGCTACCCGAGTTGCTGGCTAGCATAGGCAGCACTGAAAAACGCAAACGCCAAATCTAATTGCTTTTGCTCTTTTTGGTTGATGTCGCTCGCCTCTTGGATGTCTTTTAACGCTTCTTGGCTGTGTTTAAGAAGGCTATTTTCTTTGTCTAATTGGTCTTGTAGCTTCTCTTTCACACTGTCGATCGCCTCTTGCACCTTGTCCCTAATCTCTTTTTTGAAGTCCCTTAGGGCATCTTGGATGGCTTGGTTGATGAATTGATACATCCTGTTTTCTTTCTCTTTGCCCGGATTGAAGGCACAAATTGTTTGGCATTCTGTGTTATCTAGGCTGATTTTTGTATAAAGCTTTTCGTGAAACCCCTTAATGCGCCCAAAAATGGATTTTTGGCGGTTGCGGATGTTTTGGCGCAAAGACTGCAAATTGCAATGTGCCCCCATTTTTTCCACCTCTTCTACGAGGCGATCGAAGACGGCGATACACTCTTGCCTTAGAGATTCTTGTGGCTCTGCTGCCATTTCTCTAGCCTTTGCTTTAAACTCTGCCAACACCTGATTAAGGTCGATGGTTTCTTGTGCCGATGCACTGCTGGCTGAATAAGAAGGCATTGCGCCCACACTCCTAGCAGTTTCTTGACTGGAGCTAAAGATACTCTTTACGCCATCCCAAATAGTGCTAGCAACTTCTTTAACACTCTCCCAAGCTACACTGGCTTTCTCTGCTACCCAATCGCAAACATCGCTAAACCATCCCATTTCACACCCCGCTTTCTTTAATGATTTTATCGATTTCAGCGTCCAGATTGTCTAAGACACTCTTAGATTCCGCATCAAAATCCGCGATCAAGGATTCAAACTCCTGCTTGGATTTTTCTAATTCCTCTAACTTATGTCTGTCCTGCTCTAGCTTGGCGTTGATTTGGGCTGTGTCTCCTCGCACACTGGCGTAACTCTCACCCAAACTCTTAGCGTGGTTGCCAAAATAATGCTTCATTTCTTGTTGGATGACGGCATAACTTCTGCGAGTGTCCTCTAAGATTTCTTGTTGGGCACTATCCAGCACATCCTCTTTAATCCTCTGGTGGATCGCCTCCACATTGGAGATTTTTTGCAATTCTTTGAGGTGGGGGGCGATTTTATCGCTTTCAAAGAAGCCATAACACAGCTTTTTAAGTTGTTTTTCCTCCTCTGTGCTTAAAGCCCCCTGTTTGGCTAAAGTGCAAAGCAAAGACAAATGCCCCGAAACATGGATGATGTTTTGCTGGGCAAGCTTGGGGTTATAACCCGTTTTGCCCCTGCCTGTGTGATCGGTTGTCAGCCACTCCGTCCATTTGGCTTTGATTTTCTCCCAGTCTTTAGCAGGGTTGTTTAAAATGTCGTAATGCGTGCCCAGCGTATAGACTTTTTCGGGATGGCCATAGGTGTTGTCAAAAATCCTAAAAATGGTGTCTAATTCTTGCCCCTGTAAATTTTTGCACTCCACACACATCAACACCACATTAGCGTTTTGGATGTAGTCGCGTGTAACATTGGAGCGGTAAGCAACGGGGTCATTCAAGCCCGGGGTATCCACGAAAACGATGTTTTTTTCATAGGGGAACTCGGGGAACTCAATAAGCACCTCTTTGACAAAATAATGCACGGGCGATCTGGATGAAGTGTATTTAGCCAAGCACTCTTTACTCAAGGGCTCGCTGATGGCAGACATCCCTAGCCACTTGTCTTTTTCTTGCTCGGCTTTAGATTGCTGGTATTCTTTGAAGAATTTGCCCCCACTATCCGTTGCACTCTTTAAAAGCCGTGCCCACTCCGCTACGCTGTAAAATCTGATCGTGGTTAGAGGCTTAGAGCCGTATTTAAACTTGGTGAGTACAGCAGTTTCGGGATTGACATCCACGCTAGCGTAATCCTTTTGGAGCATGGCATTAATCAAAGTAGATTTACCCGCCTTGATCGTGCCCACAAAGGCGATTTGAAAACCCGCATCGCGTTTTAAAAACTGCTCGATTTGATCGAGAAAGCCCTGCAACTCTTGGGCGTTTTCTGGTATATAGCCCTGCAAGACTTTTAAAAAATTGCGGTTTTGCACCGCTTGCTCAAACACCCCCTGCAAGCCCTCAAGCGGAGCACGCACCTGCACGCTTTCTTCAGCCCTTTGGCACTCTTTAAGAAAGTTTTTGACTTTTTCTTGGACTTCTTTTAGGGTTTGCGTGTTTTGGTAATCACCCCCCCCCCCCCCCCAGCGCGCCACACTCTAAACAAAACAACAAATCCTCCAAAGGGTTTTTAAACCCACAAGCGAAACACACAAAAGACATGCAACACCTTTATTTTTGATCGAGTTATTGAGGGTAGCATGAAGAGATTAACAAAGCACTAAGAAGATGACTAAGAAAGATTAAGAAGATTAAAAAGACTCTTGTATAAATTACCCCCTCCAAACCCCCCTTTAAAAAAGCAAAGGCAAGGGCTACATCATGCCGCCCATGCCTCCCATGCCTCCCATGCCTCCCATGTCGGGCATGGCAGGAGCAGGTTTGTCTTCTTTCACTTCATGCACGGTGGCTTCTGTGGTGAGTAGTAAGCTAGAGACGGACACGGCGTTTTGTAAGGCGATGCGCGCCACTTTAAGCGGATCAATGATCCCTGCCTTAAACATATCCACATATTCGCCATTGCTCGCGTTAAAGCCAAAATGCGCTTCTTTGTGTTTTTCCACTTCATTCACCACCACGCCGCGATCGTAGCCCGCATTGGCGGCGATTTGCGCTAGGGGGGCTTTAATCGCGCGCATGATGATTTCATAGCCCACTTTTTCATCGCCCTCTAGGTTCAAATGCACTTTTTGGGCGGCACGGATCAAAGCTGCCCCCCCACCGATCACAATGCCCTCTTCCACAGCGGCTTTAGTGGCAGACAAAGCGTCATCTACGCGATCTTTCTTTTCTTTCATTTCCACTTCAGAAGCCGCCCCGACTTTGATCACAGCCACGCCGCCGCTGAGTTTTGCTAGGCGTTCTTGGAGTTTTTCTTTATCGTAATCGCTGGTGGTGGCTTCGATTTGGGTTTTGATTTGGGCGATGCGATCTTTCACATCGTGGGCTTTACCCTTGCCATCTACGATTGTAGTGTTGTCTTTGTCGATCACAATCCTAGCAGCCACGCCTAGATCGCTCACATCGGCGTTTTCTAGGGTTTTGCCAAGTTCCTCAGAGATCACTTGTCCGCCGGTCAAAATCGCGATGTCTTTCAGCATTTCTTTACGGCGATCGCCAAAGCCGGGGGCTTTCACAGAGGCGACATTCAGCACACCCCTAAGTTTATTCACCACCAAAGTTGTGAGAGCCTCGCCCTCAATGTCCTCAGCGATGATTAAAAGGGGTTTGCCCTCTTTCATGGTGCGCTCAAGCAAGGGCAAAATGTCCTTCATGCTAGAGATTTTTTTATCGGTGAGTAAAATGTAGCTGTTTTCTAGCTGGGTTGTCATTTTCTCAGCGTTGGTAACAAAATAGGGGGAGAGATAGCCGCGATCAAATTGCATGCCCTCCACCACATCTAATTCGTCCTCAATCCCTTTAGCCTCTTCAACGGTGATCACGCCGTCTTTGCCGACTTTTTCCATCGCATCGGCGATCAACTTCCCGATTTTTTCATCGGAGTTAGCGGAGATGGTGGCAACTTGAGTGATTTCCTCTTTACCGCCCACTTTTTTGCTCGCTTTTTTAAGCTCGGCAATGATCGCCTCACTGGCTTTATCCATGCCCCTTTTGATTTCAATGGGGTTAGCCCCCGCTGTAATGTTGCGTAAGCCCTCCTTAAAAATGCTGTAGGCTAAAACGGTGGCGGTGGTGGTGCCATCACCGGCAGCATCGGCGGTTTTGCTCGCCACTTCTTTGACAAGCTGTGCGCCCATGTTCGCCACAGGGCAAGCAAGCTCGATTTCCTTAGCCACGCTCACGCCGTCCTTTGTAATGCTGGGCGCGCCGTAGCTTTTTTGGATCAACACATTGCGCCCTCTAGGCCCCATAGTAACTTTCACGGTGTCGTGGAGTTGTTTCACGCCTTCAAAAAGTTTGTTGCGTGCGGTGTCTGCAAATTTAATTTCTTTTGTTGCCATTTTTGTTTTCCTTTGTTAAATTTTAAATGCCTGGGTGTTGCTCTTTTTAGTGGTTGTGGCAGCAATTGCCCTCGTGTTTGTGATCGCCCTTGTGATCGTGTCCGTGCCCGTGGCAGCAAGAATCCACAATGCCGAGCACATCTTCAAGTTCTAAAACCATGAACTCCTTACCGCCCAAGACGATTTCAGTGCCTTTATATTTGCCAAAAGCGATCACATCACCCTCTTTAAGGCATTTGCAACCCTCGCTGATTTTATGGCTCACGGCTTTCACCACGCCCATTTGGGGTTTTTCTTTGGCGTTGTCGGGGATGATGATCCCTGAAGCGGTTTTCTTTTCTTCCTCTAGTCTTTCAACCAGCACTCTTTCACCTAATGGTTTAAACATAGGGTCTCCTCAATTTACGAAAATTAGCACTTAAAAAATTTAAGTGCCACGATTTTAGCGAAAAATTGTGCGTAAGTCAAGGCTTAGGGCAGGATTAAAATATTCAACTAAATAAACTTTATAGTAAATGGCTAAAGTTATTTATTACTAAAATTATAAAGTTTTGGACTAAGCCGCCCTGTATACGCCTTTAGGCAAAATCAAAGTTACCTATGCTAAATTCTTAAACATGATCACGCAAGAGTCCTTAGAACAACTCAAACAAGTCGCCGACATCGTGGAGGTGGTGCAAAGCTACATCACACTTAAAAAAGTGGGGAGCAATTACCAAGCAATCTGTCCCTTCCACGACGAAAAGACCCCAAGTTTCATCGTTAGCCCACAACGCAATTCCTTCCGTTGTTATGGTTGTTCTAAGGGGGGCAACGCCTTTACCTTTATCATGGAATATGAAAAGGTGGATTTTCCCACAGCGGCGCAAAAGTTAGCGGGCATGTTTAACTTCCCCTTGCAATTCACCCACGCCAAAGAGCCCACAACCCGCACAGACCTTTTAGAGCAAATCGCCCAGTGCTACCAAGCCCAGCTAGGTAAGACCCCCCATGCACTTGAGTATTTAGAGCAAAGGGGGGTAAGCCCACAAAGTTTAAAGGATTTTTCTTTGGGCTTTTGTGTGCCTTCAAGCGTGTTTGGCTATATCCAAGCACATAAATTAGACACCAAAACGCTGTTGGATTTGGGGGTTTTGGGTCAGGACGACCAGCAAAAAACCTTTGTGCGTTTTGCAAACCGCCTCATGTTTGCCATACACAACCCTAATGGCAAGATTGTGGGCTTTGGGGGGCGGGTGTTGCAAGAAAACGCACAGGTGGCTAAGTACATCAACTCCCCCCAAAGCGCGCTGTTTAATAAATCTAAATTGCTCTATGGCTACTTCCAAGCCCGCCAAAATATCCTAAAAACTAAGCAACTCATTTTGACAGAAGGCTATTTAGATGTGATTTTACTGCACCAAGCCGGGTTTAATACGGCGGTTGCCACGCTAGGCACAGCTTTAACCCCTGAGCATTTGCCAGTCTTAGGTCGGGGCGAGCCTTCTGTCATTTTGCTTTATGATGGCGACAAAGCAGGGCGCACAGCAGCGTTTAAGGCAAGCCAGCTTTTAGCCAAGGAGCTCAAAAGTGGGGGTGTGGTGCTTTTAACCCCTCCGCTTGATCCCGCCGACATGGTTTTACAAGGGCAGATAGAGGAGCTTAAAACTCTTTTAGCCCGCCCCATCCCCTTCATTGAGTTTGTGTTGCAGGGGCTCACCAAGGATTGCAATTTGAATGACCCTTTGCAAAAAAAGCAAGCCTTTGAGCAAGTCCAAGCCTTTTTACATAGCCTACCCCCCGTGGTGCAAGAAGACTACAAGCCCATGGCGGTTAGCCTGTTGCAAACCTCTTTGCGCTTTTTTAGCCCCCAAAAGCCTAAATCCCCAAACCCAAAACCCCAGCCCCTAGCCCAACGCCCCATCAGCGACCCCTTAGAAGAGTTGTTGATCAAATACATGGCGCTCTACCCCGAGTTACTTAGGCAGGCAAAGGTCTACATCAGCACCCCCCAAGTCTTTAAACACTGCGCCCACGCCTTTTTACTTTTGTGCAACGCCCAGCCCGAAGATGCGCAAATTGCCGCCATTAAGCTAGACGAGAGGTTGCCTATGGCCACCCCTCCAGACAAAGATTTTAAGGCACATTTAGTCCTATTTATTAAACGCCACTGCGCCGCACAATTAGAGCAAATCAACTACCTTCCCGGTCTAGAATTGAGCCAAAGGCTAGAAATGCTTGCTTTGTGGCGGACGAAGTTACACCAATCCAACCAAGGAGAACTAGTCAAAGTATGAGAGCCTTAGCGTTGTTTAGCGGAGGGTTAGACAGCTTGCTGTCCATGCACCTTGTCGCCTCACAAGGGGTTGAAGTCATTGCCCTACATTTTAACATCGGGTTTGGAGGCAATAAGGACAAGAGAGAGTACTTAAAGAAAGCCAGCGCGCAAGTGGGTGCAAAATTGCTTTTATGCGACATCCAAGAGCAGTTTTTTAACCATGTCTTGTTTCAGCCCCAATACGGCTATGGCAAGTATTTTAACCCCTGCATCGATTGCCACGCCAATATGTTCCGCCAAGCCTTTTACAAGCTTTTAGAACTCAAGGCGGACTTTGTCATCAGCGGGGAGGTGCTAGGCCAGCGCCCCAAGAGCCAAAGGCGCGAAGCGATGGATCAAGTAAAAAAATTAGTGCGTGGTTTTGGGGTTGAAAGTTGCTTTGATGGCTTGTTAGATCGCAGAGGTGATGACCACAGCAAACCCAAGACCTTAGACGAGTTGTTGTTAAGACCTATGAGCGCACAGCTTTTAGAACCTAGTTTTGCTGAAAAACAGGGGTGGGTGGATAGAGCGAAACTCTTAAGTGTGCAAGGGCGGGGGCGCAGCATGCAATTAGAAAAAGTCAAAGAGCTTGGGCTTGAGCACTATGAAAACCCTAGCGGGGGGTGCTTGCTCACTGATCTGGGCGTGAGCCGCAAGCTTAAAGACTTGCAAGCCCACCGCCAGCGCACACAGCAGGAGATGGTGGTGCAGGACAATGTGCTTGTCAAGGTGGGGCGTTATATGGTCGTGGGGAATACCCGAGTGATTGTAGCGCGCAATGAGCTAGAAAATGCCAAACTTGAAGCCCCGCACCCTCTAATGGAAAAAATCGAGTTGCTCGATTGCAAGGGTCCCTTAGGACTTGTGGAGAAGAGCGCAAGCCGTGAGGAGAAAAAATTAGCTGCACAGATTGTGCTCAGTTATGCTAAAAGTGAGAGTGGTCGGGATTATGGCGTGCAGGTGGGGGATGAAGCCTTTAGCCTTAGCCCCCTTGAGAGAGAAAAGGCGCAGAGCTATTTATTTTTAACTTAAATCAAAGGGAGAAAGGATGCAAGACTTTATCGGTTTAGGGGTTGTGGGTAACTTTGCAAAGCATTTAGAGCAAGCAGGCGAAGCACACAGCTTTATCAACATGAAACATATAGAGAAAGACGCACCTAAAGGGCTTTTTCCTTTTTATTTGCCCAACGATCCGAGCTATTTAGGGCGTGATTGCATGGACAATGAAGTCATGGTCTTGCCCGATGATTTGAGTTTGCGCGCCCAAGCCGAGCCAGAGATCGCCCTAGAGTGTGAAATCACCTATAATGACAAGCACTTGGTGGAGAGCATCACCCCCCACTACTTCATGGCGTTCAACGATGGCTCGATCCGCAACTTCCCCGCCAAAAGGCTGTCGGCTAAAAAGAATTTTTCTAGGGCTTCTAAGGGCATGGGGGCGAAGTTGCCCATTGACCGCTTTGTCTATGGAGGCGTGTGTAACGACTTCTCCATCGCCTCGTTTTTAACTAGAGAAGGGCAAACCCATGTCTATGGGGAGAACTCTAAACTCGTCAAATATGAGTATTTTTACGACAAACTCATGGATTGGATCGTGGAAATGTTGAACACCCAAAGAGACACGGGAGTTTTAGAGGACCTACAAGAAATCCTAAGAGCGCACAACTACCCCTCTAAACTCTTGATCGCCATCGGGGCCACGCCCTACATGCCCTTTGCCCAAGAGCATTTTTTGCAACAGGGCGACACGATCACCATCATTGTCTACAACCACCGCCGCTACAGCTTTGACAAAATTTTAGAGATGACGGCTTCCAACACTTTGTTACAAGCCTCTTTAGCCGACACCTCCATTATCCAACAAAAGGTGCTCTTGGAGAATATTAACTGAATCTGTGTGGTTTTTTATGGATAAAATCCCCAAGTTGAGGTCTTTAAAAGTTTATTAAGCAAGATAAGCTTAGAATGAGGTCCAATTTTATTAATAAAGGATAAATATGAAACAAAAACAAATCAATCCAGATCCGAGTCACGAATTTAACCAGCTTAAACAAGAATATATGCGCCAAGAGGCGGCTTACGCCACTTACTTAAGAGAAAGTAAAAAGAAGCTTTATGGATGTAGGGATGTTTTAGAACGGCACACTTTCTTTATGAACCGCTATAAAGCTTATAAACCGCTTGGTGATGTTTACATGCGCTTGCGCTCCTTGTCCAAACAGTGCAAAATCGGCATGCAATCCATCCGTGAGTCTTTTGAAAAATTTAGACGCACACACAACAACACTCTCACCTCTATTAAGCGCTACGAAGACAAATTACAAAGGATTGAGGGCTAGGGGGAGTGAACTCCCACTGGGCTTGGGAGTGGTTTAGAGTAGGGCGATCTTTTGCCTGCCAAGTGTACACCGCCCGATCGTCTGCGCCTCCACGCCTTGATCTTGCAGGATCTTAACGCATTCTGCCCCCTCTCTAGTTTCCAAAGCCACAAGCAAGCCCCCCGAGGTTTGCGCATCATAGAAGAGAATGTCGGGTAGGTTTGTTTGGCTTAACACCTGCCCCTGCAGGGCTTTTTTATTTGCCACACTACCCCCAGGATACACCCCCTCTTTGGCAAACTTTAATGCCCCCTCCAAAAGCGGGACTTGTGCGGTGTCTATTTCAAAGGAAATACCGGGGGTTAGCATTTCTGCCAAATGCCCCACAAGCCCAAAGCCTGTAACATCCGTGCAAGCATGCACGCTGAAGTCTTGCAAAACCCGCATGGCTTTTAAATTTAAGCTTGCCATGCTCTCTAGGGCGTGGGGGGCTTCTTTTAAAATCTTGCGCTTTAGGGCAGTGGTGAGAATCCCACTGCCTAAAGGCTTTGTAAGGATCAGCACATCGCCCACGCACGCCCCCCTCTTGGGCCACAAGGATTTCTCCACAAGCCCCGTAACACTCAAGCCAAATTTTTGTTCCACATCACTCAAACTATGTCCCCCCAAGAGCGCGCAAGCACACTCATTCAGCTTATCCAACGCACCTTGCAAAACCGCCTGCACGCTCTTAGCGCTCACATGCTCTTGATCCCACGCTAGGATACTGAGCGCACTGATTGCCCTAGCCCCTTTGGCAAAAACATCACTCAGGGCGTTGGCTGTGGCGATCTGCCCGTAAATGTAGGGGTCATCTACCACAGGGGGAATTACATCCACACTTTGCACGAGCGTAGAGCCACCCACTTCTATTGCTCCGCAATCATCCTTGTCCCTAAAATCTAAGAGAACACCCTCAAAGCGGGGTTGTTTGAGCTTAGCCGTGATTCGTTTCAGGTCCTCCAGACCCACCTTAGCCGCTCAACCCGCACAGCGCACAAATTGGGTCAATTCTTCAGCCATTAGTTTCCTTGAAAATGGTTTTAGCTTTTGTGCCCACCGCCACAGAACCGCTGGGCAAGTCGGCGAGCACCACTGCGTTTGCCCCGATTTTCACATCATCGCCAATGGTGATCGCCCCTAGCACCTTTGCCCCTGCGCCCACGACCACCCGGTTGCCTAAAGTCGGGTGTCTTTTGCCCTTAAGTTTGCCCGTGCCACCTAAAGTTACGCCATGGTAAATCGTAACATCATCGCCAATTTGCGTGGTTTCGCCAATCACCACGCCCATGCCATGGTCGATGAACAACCCCCGCCCAATCTTTGCCCCCGGGTGAATCTCAATCCCGGTCAAAAAGCGGCTAAATTGCGAGAGTGCACGGGCAAGAAAATAAAAATGCCTTTGGTGCAAGGCGTGGGCAAGGCGGTGCAAAATCAAGGCATGCACGCCCGGATAAAGCAACAACACCTCCAATTTATTGCGTGCCGCCGGGTCTTGTGCTAAAGCACGCTCTAGGCTATAAATGAGATCCATCATTGTAAAGTCCGGTGGAGATGTATTTTTCTCCCCCATCAGCTGCAAGGGTCAAAACCATTTTGCCCTTGCCTAGTTTGCGCGCCACCTGCATGCCCGCAAAAATCGCCGCCCCTGAAGAAATCCCCACTAAAACCCCCTCTTTTGCCCCAAAGAGCCGTGCGGTGTTCATCGCATCCTTTTCATCCACGGCAATCACTTCATCCACCACGCTTTTGTCGTAATTGCCCGGGACAAAGCCCACACCAATGCCCTGTATCTTATGAGGGCTGTGCTGCCCTCCGCTCAAAATGGGCGATTGTGCCGGCTCAACGGCGATGATTTGTGCCTTGTGCCCGCTCTCTTTAAATTTGCGCCCCACACCCGCAATTGTCCCCCCCGTGCCCACGCCTAGCACTAGGGCATCCACTTGGGGCAAATCCCGTAAAATCTCCTCAGCTGTGGTGCTGTAATGCTTATCAGGGTTAGCCGGATTTTCAAATTGTTGGGGGATAAAATGCCCGGGGGCTGCCCCGATCTCTAGGGCTTTGTCGATCGCCCCTTTTGTGCCTTGTGTTGCCGGGGTTAAAACCAACTCTGCCCCATAAGCCTTGATGAGCTCTCGGCGTTCAACACTCATGCTTTCAGGCATCACAATGATGACCTTATAACCTTTGAGTAAGCCAATCAAGGCTAGGGCGATCCCCGTGTTTCCACTCGTGGGCTCGACTATGGTTGTGCCCGGAGTGAGCCGACCGCTTTTCTCTGCCTGCTCGATCATCCCTAATGCTGCCCGATCTTTCACACTCCCCCCGGGGTTAAACTTCTCTAATTTGACATACAAATCCCCTGCCCCCTCTTCTAACAGCTTGCTGGTTTTTAAAATGGGGGTGTTGCCAATCAAGTCTAAAGCGTTTTTGTAAATCATAGACTGCCTTTCTTAAGCGTTAAAGGGGATGGTCCCCAAGTATTCTAGTCCACTAGGGTCTCTGTGGTCGAAAAACACGCTCTGCCTTGTGTCCATTGTGGCGATTTTGTCTAAGTCCTCTTGATCGAGGCGAAAATCAAAGATTTTTCCATTTTCCACAACCCTTTCTTTCTTGCTTGAAGTGAATAAAACAGAAATGCCCCTTTGGGTGATCCAACGCAAGATTACTTGGGCGATGCTTTTTTGGTGTTTGTTGGCAATCTCTTGCAACACGGGGTGTTTAAAAATGTCGTTCTTGCCCTCAGCAAAAGGTGCCCACGCTTGGGGCTGGACTTTGTATTTTTGCATGTTTTCTTGGTCTTGGTGGCGTTGAAAAAAGGGATTGACTTCAATTTGATTGACAGCAGGGACAATTTCGCTAAAGGTGGTGATGTCGGCTAGGCGGCCCGGATAGAAATTACTCACCCCAATGGAGCGGATTTTGCCCTCTTTATGCAGGGTTTCTAGGGCGCGGTAAGTGCCGTAGTAGTCGTTGAAGGGCTGGTGGATCAACACCAAATCCAAATAATCTAATTGCATTTTTTGCAAGGATTTTTCTACAGATGCCTTAGCTTTTTGCTCCCCAGCATTGCTAAACCACACTTTGGTGGTGATAAACAACTCTTCACGGGGGACGCTGGTTTTTTTCACCGCCTGTCCCACGCCTGCCTCATTGCCATACATTTGGGCGGTGTCAAACAAGCGATACCCACTCTCAATCGCCTCGAGCATTAATTTTTCGCAATCTTGGAGCTGAAACACCCCGATCCCCAAAAGGGGCATTTTGACTTGGTTATTCAAAGTAACAAATTCCATTTTTTCTCCTTAAAATCAAAATGAGCTTTCACCTTAACATAAAAAGCTTAACTACGCTCTAAAAACAAATCCTTTTCGCTGATTTGCACCCCCTCGCTTAAGATCGCCGCCCGCTCCACGACTGAGAGCAACTCCCTAACATTGCCATGCCACGTGTAATTTAAAAGGCACTCTTTGGCCTGCTCGCTAAAGCACTTCTTACCCAAATCATAGGCACACAGCACCTCTTGTAACTTCCACTCGGCTAAAGATAAAATCTCTTCTTTGCGTTCTTTCAGGGGGGGGATTTTAAGGGGGATGGTGTGCAATCTAAAGAATAAATCCTCTCGAAACTCTTTGGCTTGGATTTTCTCTTGGATTTGCGTGTTGGTGGCGGAGATAAAGCGGACATCGATTTTAATGGGCTTGTGGCTGCCTAGCCGCACGATCTCTTTTTCTTGGATCGCCCTTAAGAGCTTACTTTGTAACTTCAAGGGCATTTCGCTGATTTCATCTAAAAACACGCTGCCTTTATTGGCGCTCTCAAACAAGCCCGCTTTAGCACTGGTGGCATCCGTGAAAGCCCCCTTTTCAAACCCAAAGAGCTCGGACTCTAGCAAATGCTCGGGGATCGCGGCCATGTTGATCGCCACAAAGGGCGCGCCCTTGCGCTTGGAGTTCTCGTGGATAAAGTGGGCAAAGACCTCTTTACCCACCCCGCTAGGGCCTTGTAAAAACACGCTCGCATCGGTGATGGCCGCCTTTAGGGCTTGTTTTTTCACCGCCTCTAGGGCTTGCGAAGTGGCGATGAAAAACTCTTTTTTGCAAGATTTATTCACGGGGTGGATTTTGTGAAACTCTAGGACTTTCTTGCTGCGATAAATCGATTCTAAAAGCAATTCAGGCTTAAAGGGCTTTTGAAAAAAGTCCTTCACCCCCAAGCGGATCGACTCGATGGCTTTATTGAGCGTGGCGTTGCCCGTGATGACAATCGCTTCAAAACGCCCTTCTAGTTTGCGTAAAAACTCCAACCCGTCCATTTGGGGCATGTTGATGTCTGTAATGATGAGCTCAAAGCTTTCGTCTATGGCTTTTAATGCGTCTTTAGGGCTTTTAAAGGCGACCACTTCTAAATCCTCGTGATCACTAAAAAAGAGCTCCAAACTCTTACGCATGTTGATGTCGTCTTCTACAATGGCGATTTTCATTTCTCTCCCTTCTCGTAAATTTCTAGCACCAACAACCCCCCCTCTAAATGGACGCTGGCTGGGGCGTGTATGTCTAGGCTGGCTTGGTTTTGGTTTTGTAATTGGCTGTTAAACCCGCTGGCCCTAACCCAAACCTCGCCCTTATACAGACAATCCACCACCGCATTTTGGTAGCTTTTCAGCAGAATGTCGAGCAAATAGGGCTGTTGGGGGGGGCTTAATTTGGGCTCATTCACGGGTATATCGCAGGTGTAGCTGGCGTTATAGGGGTGTTTTTTAAGTGCCCGGCTCAAGCCAAACGCCTCGTTTGTGGCGATGCCATTATGCGTTTGCACCCGGTAAGAGAGCACAAACTCCTCAGCATATAAAGACCCTATCAAACATGCTGACAAAAAGATTTTAAAAAACGCCCCTAGTGTTTCCACACCCTATAGACTCCAAGTTTTGAGTACAAAATCTACAATCTTATTGTGGCGTCTCTCAATGGCTTCTTTATCCCACTTATCCTGCACAAAATCTTTGATTTCTTTTTGCTGGAGTAGGGGTGGCGCATTGTTGTAGCTCTCTAGTTTCTCTGCAAAATCCCTATTGCCAATGGAAACATTGTGTGCCTCATCGATGAGCAAAAGATTGCCAATACAATGGAGGTAGTTTTGATAAAAGTTCTCATCGTAATCACAGTATCCGCTCTTGAGTTTTTCGTTATTTTCTGTTTGTGGCGCAATGTGTTCAATTTGGGGATTCTCAATGTTGATCGTATAGCCTTTGGTGCGGGACTTTTGTGCATGCAAATAATTTTCATAACGCCCTAAAATGATGCTTGCATTTTTGCGCCAGTGATCGTCATAGCCTTCTGGCCTAAGCGCATTGGTCAGTGCTGTATCTGCCCAGTAAGATTTGTCGGCGCAAATCTCTTTAAGTTTTTGACGCAAAGTGGGCACATCTTCAAAATCCTGCAGGGCTTTTTGTAGCCTTGTGGGCAAATCTGCACGGGTTCTAATCAGCTTATCCCTAAAGGCGATGACCTCTAAAGCTTTAAAGACCTGCTCTAAAAGAGTTTGCTTTTCCGGAGCATTTCTAAAAATGCGGTAAGCCTTAAAGATAAAGGGATAAACGTGTACGATATCTAATTTGACAAGAAAATTTTTATGGGGATTGTCCAAGCGATAAAACTCTTCAAAATCCATGAAAGCACTTCTCAGCTCTTCGGTGTAGCTTTCTATCCATTCAAGCTTATCACCTGTTTGGGAATCGTGTAAGTCCCTCTTATAGTTATAATTTTCATCATTCTCGTTATAATCATAGCCTTGCTTGAAATAAGAGATGTTGAAGAAGCGCAAAATCGTATCTTCCTCCCAATTCCCAAGGTAGTAAAGCATGCCATAAATGCCTTCAAACACACGCGCCATGTTCTTTAAGCGTCTTTCTGCACTCTGTCGATTCTTACTATAGGTGTAGATTTGGTAAGCCAAATAGCTTTTGAGCCGTTCCATGTGGGTTAAAGTCTTGCCCCGGTTATTTTGCAACTCAAATATCAAAACAGAATCTTTTTTATTTTGAAATTCTGTGCGGAGTACGGTGGCATTTTTGACTTTGTCTAGCAGATCCAAAATATGCGGTGTTTCATATTTTTTTAAGCGGTCGATAAAAAAATCTTTAGCCCCCTTAATGCGTTGCTGGGAGGGCGTTCTAGGGTCTTGACGCATTGTTGCATTGTCTGTGATGATCATCCCCTGAAAATAGGGGTTATCGTATTTAACAGCTTGGAGCTTGGGCACATCTCGATTCACAAGAAAATCTTCAATCAGGTAACTTAAAAACTTTTCTTCGCTGACATTTTGACCTAATTTATCCTCATTGTTTACTCTCTCTGCCAAGACATTGTGTAGGGCACGAATAAAAATAAGGATCGTGGTGATGCGTTGTTGCCCATCGATGATGTCAATATGTGTTTCATCTTCTAGCGATTCTAACAGCACATTTCCAAAATAGTATTTATTGCCCCCACGAGTCACCTCCTCCAAGTCTGCCAAGAACTGACCCCACTGCTCTTTTTCCCACGAATAAGCACGTTGGTAAAGGGGAATTGTATAGCTGTCCTTAAAAAACTTTTCTAAAGTTTGGGACTGGGATTGCATATGATCTCCTTTGTTTTAATTTCTATTCCACTTCATTTTCTTTCGGGCAAGTGTTCGTATAAACCACGCCATCGCCCTCCACGCTCACAAGTTTCACACCGCTGGCGTTACGCCCCGTTTCTCTAATGCTATCCATAGGCATGCGGATCATCTTGCCATTTTTGGTGAGAATCATTAAATCTTGGCTTTCATCTACGCTCACAATGCCGATCAAATCGCCCGTTCTTTGCGTGATTTTCATGGCGATCACGCCCATGCCGCCCCGCCCTTGCAAGCGGTAAGCCCCTGCCAAAGTCTGCTTGCCTAGCCCCTTAGAGCTGACACTCAGTAACTTCTCTTGCTCGCTAGAAATCACGCCCCCCCCGATCACCTCATCGCCCGATCGAAGACGCATGCCAATCACCCCCCGCGTGATCCGCCCCATTTCTCTCACCCCCTCTACGCCAAAGCGGATACAATACCCCTTAGAGCTTGCCATAAACAACTCTTGCGTACCTGAGTGTAAAATCTGTGCGGTAACAAGGGCATCGTCCTCATCAAGCACGATCGCCCTAACCCCCCCACGGATACGCCCAAAGGCACTTAGATTCGTGCGTTTAATCAAGCCCTGTTTGGTGAAAAAGACCAAGGATTTATCGGGGCTAAAATCAGGGGTGGATAAAGTCGCCTTGATCCGCTCCCCGGGCTGTAAGTCTATGAGATTGACTAACGCCTTGCCGATCGCATTACGCCCCATTTCAGGGATACGATAGACCTTCAGCCAATAAAGTTGCCCCATGTTCGTAACGAATAAAATCGTGTCGTGGGTGTTGGCGCTGAAGAAAAACTCAATGAAGTCGTCCTCATGCGTGTTGCCTGAGATTTTGCCCTTACCGCCCCTTTTTTGTTGCTCATACACCTTTAAGGGCATGCGTTTGACATAGCCTCTGTGGCTCACGGTAACGACCATATCCTCATGCGCGATCAAGTCCTCAGCACTTAGCCCCTCATAGTCCTCCTCAATTTGGGTTTTTCGTGGGGTGCTGAATTTCTCCTTGACCTCTAAAAGCTCCTCTTTAATCAAGGCGTTTAATTTGTCGGCATGCTCTAAAATGCCTTGCAAATAGGCGATTTGCGCTTGCAACTCTGTATGCTCTTGCTGGATTTTCTCTTGCTCTAGCCCTGTCAAGCGTTGCAAACGCATTTCTAAAATCGCCTTGCTCTGCTCCTCGCTAAGATTATGTACTTTAGCTAGGGCTTCTTTAGCTCCCAAAGTATCGGCACTGCTCTTAATCAAGGCGATCACCGCCTCGCTGTTTTGCAAAGCCACCAACAAGCCCTCCAAAATATGCACCCTTGCCCTTGCCTTTTCTAGCTCAAAAATGGTGCGGCGGATCACTATGGTTTTTCTGTGGAGCAAAAAGAGTTTTAAGAGTTCTAAGAGCGTGAAAATGCGGGGTTCTTTGTTGTAAATGGCAAGCATGATCATGCTAAAAGTGGTTTCCATGTTGCTCGACTTGTAAAGGTGATTTAGCACAATCTGCGCCACCGCGTCCTTTTTTAAATCGATCACCACCCTAACCCCCTCGCGATCGGATTCGTCTCTAACCTCTGCAATCCCCTCCACGATTTTATCCTTGGCTAATTCGCTGATTTGCTCGACTAATTTAGCCTTGTTGGTTTGGTAGGGGATTTCCTCAATGATGATACTTTCTCGGCTGCCCGTCTTTTCAAAGCGGGTTTTCGCCCTAACCTTAATCCGCCCTCTGCCCGTGCTGTAAGCCTCTAAAATCCCTTGCTTGCCATAGATCACGCCCCCGGTGGGGAAGTCGGGGCCCTGCACGATCTCTAAAAGCTCTAGTAGCTCCACTTGGGGGTTTTCTAAGACGCAAATTAAAGCGTCTATGATTTCATCTAGGCGGTGTGGGGGGATTGAAGTTGCCATCCCCACCGCAATCCCACTAGAGCCATTGATTAAAAGATTAGGCAAACGGCTAGGCAGAATGTCTGGCTCGTGTAAGGTGCTGTCGTAGTTGTCGCTAAAATCCACGGTTTGTTTTTCAATGTCTTTTAGCAACTCCTCGCTCGCCCTTGCCATGCGTGCTTCGGTGTAACGCATCGCGGCGGCGTTGTCGCCATCGATCGAGCCAAAATTGCCCTGCCCATCGACTAAGGGCAAACGCATAGAAAAGTCCTGTGCCATACGCACCAAAGCCTCATACACGGCACTATCGCCATGCGGGTGGTATTTACCAATCACATCGCCCACAATGCGCGCGCTCTTTTTATAAGGCACTTTCGCCCCCAAGCCTAGCTCGTGCATGGCATAGAGTATCCGCCTATGCACGGGCTTTAGCCCGTCCCTAGCGTCCGGCAATGCCCGCCCGACAATCACGCTCATCGAGTAGTCTAAATAACTCTCTTGTAAGGACTCTTCAATTTTGATATCTTTAACTTCCATCAGTGCTCCTAAAAGACAAAATAACCCCCCCACACTAAAATAAAAAACACCAACGCCACAAATTGCGCGGCACTGCCCATGTCCTTTGCTTTTTTGGCTAGGGGGTGCTTGTGTGTGCCCGTGAAATCCACGGCATTTTCAATCGCACTATTTAAAAGCTCCACAATCATACACAACACCCCGGGCAAAATGAGCAAAACAAATTGCGTAAAGCTGTGTGCCGCAAAGCACGCCCCGATAAAGCCCAAAAGGGCTAAGAGCACCACCTGCCTAAAGGCGGGCTCGTCTTTAAACGCCGCTTTTAGCCCCGCCTTAGAGTAAAGCCACGCTTGTAAAATGCGTTTCAAGGCAAGACCTTTAGCGAGAAGTGGGGCAAATACGCCCAAATCTCTTTAAAGTTTCTTAAATCTTGCCAGCGTTTAAAGGGAGCGTTTTTACTCACTAGCTCAAAGCCCACAGAGTCGCGTTTGTTGTTGGCAAAGTCTAAAAACTTTTGCGACAAGTCATTCGCCTTTGCCACTTCATCTTGCAAACCCGCCACCAACAGCCCGACTAAAATCGTGCCTTTAAACGAGCGGGCGATTTCTTTTAACGCCTTGTCGTAGGCGTGTGCGTCAAAATGGGGGTCTTTAATGTCCCCGCTCTTTTGTAAAACGGGGTAGAGTAAGGAGCGCATGTCCTTAGAAGACGCTCTAAAGCCTAGCCGCTCCACCAGAACCTCTAAATCCTTCGTGGGAGAGTCCTTGCCTAAGAGATTTTTTAAGCTCACGGGCTTATTGCCCTCCTTAAAACGGGCGTTTAAAAAAAACTCATAGGTGGCCTTGGCGTTTTTAAGGTGGCAAGCATTCTGCCCGATTAAAGTGTCCTTTAGGCTCAAATCTAAAAGGCAATGGGCGTTTGTGGGCTGCCACGCCTCTTTGGTGTGGATGGTGGGGACATCGAGTTTAAAACGCAAGGCGTTTGTCTTGACTTCCTCTAGAGCGACTTTGATTGTGCCCGTTTGCCCTAAAACGCCCGTACTTTGGCACACAATGTTTTTAAAGCCGGAGCATTTAAAGGGTTTGGCGTGGATATTTGTGGCGAGACGGTTTAAACTCTGCTCTAATTTGCGTTTGACATCACCGCTCAGTTTCAAGCCCACGCCCAAGAGCAACACACATAAAAGCCCGCCCATCCCGAGTAAAATAAACATGAATTTTTTACGCATTAAAAAGCTAGGTCCAATTCTATACTGCCGATATTGTGGTTTTGGCGTTGGTTTCTAAAGGTTTTACTAAGGTCAATGGCACTGAAGGCAAAACGCCACCCCTTGTAAAGGATCGCCACCCCTACTTGGGCATCGTAGAGAAAATAGGGCAGTTGTGTAATGTTGTGCGTTTGTGGGTCATTGCCTTGCACGAAAATATCTAGGGGCTGAAACGAGCCCATTGCCCCGGCAAAGACATAGAAAGAAAAGCGGTTGCTGTAAGGCTCACCCCCGGCAAAGTTACTATGGATTTGGTTAGGCCCAAAGTCAGCGTTTAAGTTATAGCCCACCCTCAAAGTCGTGCCTAAGTTAAAGTTAGTCAAGGCGTTGCCTAAGCTAAAGCTAGCGGCGGGCAACATGTCTATGCTAAAAAAACGGCTTTTATAAAAGTCAAGCTTTTGTATCCAAGTGTAGTTGAGCTCAAAGATGAATTCGTTTTTGATTTGGCTATTCCAGCCTAAAAATTTTGGGTCATGCCCCCATGTGTGTATGAGATTTTGCGTCTGCGCAGCCAAAGAAGAGGGTCCCACCATGCCAAAGCTCACGCTGGTGTGTTCTAAAGAGTGCGCGCTTCTTTGGAAAATCCCAAAGTTTAAGCGCAACCACCCTCCATAAAGGTGCTCACCTTTAAGTGGCATGGGAAGTTTGCGGTTAGCTAGAGTGGGGGTATACATGTCCTGCGTGAGGTAGATGTTAAAACGGGTTTCTCTCTCTTTCTTGCCCTGTAAGCTCACAAAATGCGCCCAAGACATGGGCGATTTCTTGCGGTTGTAATCGTATTCTTTACTCACCCAGCCGATCCTTGTGCCCGCCGTGTAGTAGCGGTCAATGTAGGGGTTGATGTAGCCATCATCCTCTGTGAGTAGCTGTATGTATTGCTTGTGGTAGGGCGTGAGGGCTTTTAAAGAGCAAAAAAGGACACAAAAAAGGGGCAAGTGCGGTTTCATTTGTCTATTATAGCTAAAAAAGTCTAGTGGGGGCTTATAGGGTGATGTAGTCCATTTCCATAGGGCGTTGGTGTTGCAAAATAAAGGATTTGGACTTTTCCACGCCCTCAGAAGTGCCGATCATTAAAAGTTTGGACTCGCTGGCAATGATCGCCTCTCCATCGGGCATGGGGATGTAACGCCCGTCTTTTTGGATAATGCCGATGATAAAAACTTTGGTGATCTCCCTAAAGTGCGCCTCTTTGAGTTTGCGCTGCACCAGCCAGCTTTCTTTAGGCACGATCACCTCCTCTAGGTCGAGCAAGGTGTCTTTTTTGTAGATGAATTTTTCTAGGATATTCTCCATGTCAGGGCGGATCGCCATTGCGCTCACTCTTTGCGCCATCAGTTTTGTGGGCGAGACCACGCTATCTGCCCCAAGTTTTTTTAACTTCTCCAAACCCTCATCGGTGTGGGCGCTGGCAATCACATAGTAGGGCTTGCGTTTGAGTTCCTTCTCAAAGAGCCGCACACTCACAATGAGCGCCACATTGACGGGCAAAATCTCCGAGAAGGTGACAACCCCCCTTGCACTGCTTAAGTGGGTTTTTAACATGGCGAGGTTTGTGTGTGGGTCGCCCACGATGTAGTGGGGGTATTTGTGCTTGATCGCCTCTTCTTCAAAGCCCTCTTTATTATCCACGACCACAAAGGGAATTTGTGCGCTTCTAAATTGTTTGCTCAGTTCAATCGTGTATTCGTTGTGGTAGCAGATGACATAGTGGTTTTTGAGCCTTGCGATTTTGTAGATCATTCTTTTCTCCCTAATGAGCCTAGATAAAACGCCCTTGTTGATGACGCTGATTAAAACGGCGACACTAAAGGTAACGACCCCCGTACCGCAGAACATGATGATGGAAGTGAAAAAGACGCTGATCGTGCCAAAGTGGCTTTCGTTCAGTGCCCCAAAACCTGTAGAAGTGAAGGTGTAGGTGGTTTGGAAAAAGGCTTGGACGAGGTTGTAATCTTCTAAGGCTAAATAGCCCAAAGTCCCTACCAAGATAAAACATTGGATTAAAACTAAGGGGAGTCTAAAAGCCTCAAATTGTTCATAAATCTCGGCGTTTAAATTATAATCCGCCTTGACTTTCTTTTTCTTAACAGAAGAGAGAAATCCCTTAATTTTTTGCAACATTAAAGGACACCCTAATCCGCCTATTGGCTCTTACGCATGGTCCTTAAAGTGGAAGTGGCAACTTTGATCTTCTGCCTTGTGCCATCCTCTAGGGTGATGCGGATGGTGTGCAAGTTAGGCAATAAACGTCGCTTGTTCTTGTTGTTGGCGTGGCTCACGCGGTTACCCACCATAGGCCCCTTGTGGCTCAACATACACCTTTTTGCCATTTTTTCTCCTTTTGCAAAATAAAGCGAGCATTATACCCAAGTTGCGCTTAAATTAGTGCGTGGGTTGCTTAGCGGGTTGTTTGTCGCCCTCCATGATACCTTGCGGTTTGGGGGTGCTCGCACTCATTACGGGCAATTCTGGGTAGACAATCGTGGGCTTCTTGCCCGTAAGCGCATTGAAGAAGGTAGCGATTTTTGTCGCCTCCTCATCGTTGATGGTGACACCCAGTTGGATTGCACCCATTTCTTTGATCGCATCTTTGATGTTCCAAAACTGCCCATTGTGGAAGTAGGGCATGGTTTCTAGGACATTACGCAAAGTGGGGACTTTGACCATGCCATTTTTATCCCCCTTGAAGTCGCCCACATTGGCAAACTTATAAGGCGCAGTCACCTGGAAGGGTTGCATCATCCCGCCCAAATTAATGCCATTGTGGCAACCCGCACAGCCCTTATCTAAGAACACCTTTAAACCCTCTTGCTCTTGGCGGCTCAACGCCTTGACATTGCCCCGCAAAAAGTCGTCATAGCGGCTTGGGGTTACTAAGGTCGCTTCGAACATGGCAATGGTGTCGGTGATTAAATTTAAATCGATTTTAATGTTGTTGCCATAAGCGCGTTTGAAGGCTTTGACATAGCCGGGCATGGAGTTGATTTTTGCCTCCACAATTTTAGGGTTAGCGTTCATTTCTACGGGGTTGCTGATGGGACCTTTGGCCTGCTCGTCTAGGTGTGCCACCCGTCCGTCCCAAAACTGCACGGCGTTGAACACGGAGTTATACACCGTGGGGGAGTTTAAAAAATGGGGGTTGGGCTTCCAGCCCTCGCCCACTGCCCTAGACACCAAATCCACCCCTGCTAGCCCTAAATTGTGGCAAGTGTTGCAAGAGATCAAATAGGAAGTGGAGATTCTCGGGTCTAAGTAGAGTTTTTTACCCAACTCAATTTGTGCCTTCGTCATCACAGCACCCTTATACTCTAAGTCCAATTCTTTGACTTTTTGGGCTAAGAACTTGTCTAAATCCTTGCCTATGGGCATGGGGACTAGGTTTGCTTCTAGGGCTTTTTTAATGAGCCCCATACTATCCATTTTCTTATGCGCACTTAAAGGTGCGCTTAGAGCAAGCAAGGCACAGAGAGAAAACTTAAAAATTTTTGGCATAAAAATCCTTTGGTTTGTGTTGTTGCAAAGCAACCTAGTTATTTTAACACAAAACCCCACTATATAACAAAAAATGTTAGAATACCCGCTATGAAAAAGCTTTTTTTGCTAGAGGATGACTTTTTATTGCATAAAATCCTAGCGGAGTTTTTGGAAAATGCAGGCTTTGCAGTGGTGGGGGCGTATAACCAAGCCCAAGCCCTAGAGATTTTGAGCCAACAGAGCTTTGATCTCTTGCTTTTAGATGTCCAGCTGCCCGAGGGCGATAGTTTTGGGCTGTTAGAAACCCTGCGGGATTTAAACATCAGCACCCCCACGATATTTATCAGTGTGCGTAGCGACATCCACGCTTTACGTAAGGCTTTTGCTGTGGGGGCGAGCGACTACCTCAAAAAGCCCTTTGAACTAGAAGAATTGCGCCTGCGTATGGAGCGCTTGCTCACTCCCCCCAAGCTACAGATCAACCCCGAGTGCTTTTATGAAAACGGGGTCTTGCACACCGACAAGCCTCACTTCTTAAGCCCCAAAGAAAAACGTTTGCTCGAATTTTTTATCCGCCACAAAAACCAAGTTTTGGCCAGCGAGCAAATCATCGCCAATGTCTGGGATTATGAGGGCGTGGACAGCTCAACTTTGCGCAGCCACATTAAAAACCTACGTAAGCTTTTAGGTAAAGAACAACTACAAAACATTAAGGGGTTAGGCTATTGTTTAAAAATTCCATGAAACTCAACACCTATGAAAAGCAGTCCTTGCGCCGTTTTGTGGGGCTGTATTTGGGCTCGTCTTTTGTGCTCATTGTGTTCATCGCCCTATTGTTCCTCCACAATGCCAAGAGCATTTTTTTAGAAAGCACTGAGGCCCGCCTACAAAGCCAAAGCAACCAGCTCACCCAAGACATCATCCAAGCGCACATGCACCACTTGGACGAGCCCTTTAAGACCCTAGCACATAAATACAGCCATGTGCACTTCGTGCTTTTAGATGCGGCTAAACATGTGCTTTACAACCACGACTTTGGCGACGCCACAAGTTTGGCTTTCTTTGGCAAGGACGGGCCCTTTCCCGTGTTTTTAGACCAAGACAACGCCTTTTACTTAGTGGATAACAAGACCTTTGGGCATTTGGGCGTGGATTTGGTGATCTTGGAGGAAGAACACCCCACGCATTTATTCACCGCCCTTTACCGCCGCGTATTCTTAGTGTTTTTAGGGGTGTTTGCCTGCGTGGGGGTGCTTTCTTTCTTTTTAGCCCACTTGTTTTTACAGCCCCTAGCCAGTGAACGCAGCCGCATCAACACCTTTAGCCAAAACATCGCCCACGAGCTCAACACCCCCATCGCTGCCCTGCTCATCGCCGCTAAAGCTCTGTATAAACAAACAAACGACCCCAAAATCTTAGGGATTTTAGCCAGTGCTAAACGCATCTCCCACCTTTACGAGCGCCTAGCCTATCTCTACTTTCAGGAATTACGCCAAGAAGAGCCCCGCTTGCTAGACTTAAAAAGCTTGGTAGCCCAGCAAATCACCGCCTTAGAGCAGATGGCACATTTTTACCATGTGAGCTTAAGTAGCCAGCTTGAATCCAAGACCTTTAAGGCCTGCGAAGAGGACATCGCCACTTTAGTGAGCAATCTTTTAATGAACGCCCTCAAATACAACCACCCGGGGGGCTTTGTTAAAGTGCTTCTAAAGGATTGCCTAGAGGTGAGTAATGGCGGAGCAGCCATCCCAGAGTCTAAAATCAAGGCTTTAACTGAGCGTTACAGCCGTTTGGATTATGATAAAAAGGGCTATGGGATCGGGCTAGACCTAGTGCAACAAATTTGCGTGCGCTATGGCTTTAGCCTAGAAATTGAGAGCCAGCCCACCGATGATCCCCACATCTTTTGCAATGTCTTTAGGGTGTATTTTAATTCTTAGAGAACAAGGACGCTAAAATTTGGCGTGCCCGGGCGTTGCCCATTTTGTGCGCTCGCTTAAAGCATTCGATCGCCCTGTCTAAATCTTGTTTCACATCCTCGCCTTTGTAATAAATCACGCCCATGTTATACATCGCATCCGAGCTGCCCAAACTTGCCGCCTTTTCAAGGTAGTTTAAAGCCTGCTCAATGTCTTTTTCTACCCCTTCTCCCTTGCTATACATCACGCCTAAATTGTAGCAATCTTTCACCGAGCCAAGTCTGGCCGCCTCTTGAAAACATTCAAAAGCCCTTTTAGAGTCTTTAGCCATCACCTTACCCACATGGTAGAGTACGCCTAAGTGGTGCATTGCAGCGGCGTTGCCTAAAGCCCCTGCTTGCTCGTAATACCTAATGGCTCGCAAAATGTTTTTTTCTACTCCCCTAGCGTGTTCACATATCAGTCCTAGGCTGTAGTAAGCCTCCACTTCACCCTGCTTTGCCGCCTCTTGAAAGCATGCAAAAGCGCGTCCGTAATCTTTTTTTACCCCAAGCCCCCTGCTGTAAATCACACCCAGATTGTAATATGCCTTAGCATAGCCTAAATCTGCGGCCTTTTCGAAGTATTCTAAAGCTTTCTTTTCGTCCTTTGGGATACCTTGCCCACTGGCATAGACCACCCCTAAATTGTAGAAAGTTTGCGCCTTTTGCTTACCCATCTGATCTTGCATGGCATTGACATTTTCCATGGCGTTGGCGTTGCCTAAGTCGGCAGCTTGTTGGTAATAGGCTAGGGCCTTGTATTTATCCTGCTCCACGCCCTTACCTGTGCGGTATAAAGTGCCCAGACTGCAAAGCGCATCGGAATCGCCCATGTTGCCCGCCTCTTGGTAGAGTTTAATCGCCTCCTCTATGTCCTTGTCCATCCCCTCTCCACTTTCATACATGGTCGCTAGAGTGTAAATTGCCTTGGCAAAGCCTAATTTTGCTGCCTCTTTAAAAAACTCCGCAGATTTTGTGCTGTCTTTAGTAACCCCCTCCCCGCTCTCGCACATGATGGCTAGATTGTAAAAGGCTTTGGCATCGCCCAACTTCGCCGCCTCTTTGAAATAACCAAAAGCTTTAGCATGATCCTTGCCCTCCGTGCTTTGCCCCTCGTAATACATGACACCCAAGCTCACCAAGGCCTTAATGCTGCCTAGTTTGGCTGCCCTTTCGTAATATTCTATAGACTTTTTATAATCCACCCCCACTCCCTTGCCCATGCGATACATTAAAGCGAGGTAGTTGATCGCGTAGATGTCTCCCAAGGCTGCAGCCTTTTGGAAATTGTGAAGAGCTTTTTGGTAGTCTTTTTTCGTCCCACGCCCCAAGTCATACATGACTCCTAAATTCACGAGCGCCTGCATGTCATCCAAGTCAGCGGCTCGCTGGAAATAGTGCATAGCCTTATCGTTATCAACTTTTGTCCCCTTGCCCCTTGCATACATCACGCCAAGCCCCACTAGAGCCCGCACGCTGCCTAAATCAGCTGCACGGGTAAAGTTTTCTAGAGCTTTTGGATAATCTTTGCCTTTGAGGGCTTGGTTAGCAATGGCTAGGTATTCCCCGTACTCTAGTTCAGATTGTGTGTCTAAATCTTGGTCTAGCTCTTCCTCTAAGGCCTCTTCTTCAGAGCTGTCATCTTCAAACTCTGCCATGTTGCTCCTTTCAAGGCTTGATCCGCTCTAACAGCTGAGTAATGGCTTTTAAACTTACACGCTGCAAGCCTTGGATTTGGGATAGCCTTTGTTCTTGGACTTGTTCCCTTTGGATAATGCGCCCATGCTGGCTCTCTGCGCCCTTTACTAGGGTATAGTCTAACACAACTTCGGCTGTGTTGTCTAAAAGCGCAAGGGTTAGGATATTAATCTGGAGCGTGGCTAGGGCGTTGGCATAGGGAGCTAAAGAAATCGCCACACAATGTTTAGGGGCTTGCAAGAGCAACATGCGCTTAAACATATTGGCGGGCACATCAGCGAATTTTAACCCCTTCATGTGAGTGATCTCGCCTGTGGCGGTGCGTTTGACAATGGACTTTGTGTTGTATAAATCCGCCCCCAAAACTTCGAGTAAACCTACACTAAAGGCATCCTTACAAGTTTGTGCCGCCACAGCCCCCACATTTAAATCATAGTCCTTAATGGCAGGCAAGACTTGCTTTAAATTTAAATTCAAGCACCCTGTAAAAAACAAGGGGAGAGTAAAAAGTCCAAATTTTGCTCTCATTTGCGATCCCCAAAGATGGTTTTATAGGGATTGGCATCAAATTTATCCATTAAGTTAGAGCCTTTTTGCACGAAGTTATCGATATGGCGCAAACTCAGTTGCATTTGCAAGAGTAAGGGCGAGAGCATGGTTTTAAAGTCATATTGCTTGCCGCGCACCTTTAAATCAATGTCTTTAATGAGTTCGTCGGCATGTTTGGCTAAAACATCCCCATTAGCCACAAGGGTGTCGCCTTTTTCTAAAGTCTTGCTAGCGTTTTTAAGCAAGTTGTCTAGGGCTAGGCGGGTGTTGTCTAGCCCTTGTGTGGCTTTTTGGATGGAGGCGATGGTTTTAGTGATGTTTTCAATGTTTTGGGGGTTTAAAATTTTATCGATGCTGCGGATGATGTAGAGCACTTCATCAGAGATATGCCCTGCGCTGCTGGTGAGTTGCTCTAAAAAGCTTTGCTTGTAGTTTAGCACCCGCTCAGGGTCCTCTTTGCTATAAAACTCTTTAGAGTCGCTTTGGATCAAGCTTAAATATTTCATCCCCACCAAGCCCTGCGATTCGACTTTGACAGAAGAGTTTTTGCGCACAGGCACGCGCCCTAAAATGCGTAAAGTGAGCTTCACCACCCCCAAGTGTCCTTTATCAAAGCCCACTTGCCGCACCGATCCCACTTGTATGCCCTTGTAGTTTATGGGGGTGTTGGGCCCAATCCCGCCCAAATCCTTATCGGTATAAACCACATAGCTTAGGTAGTTTTCGTCCTCTAAATTGACATGCCCTAGCCATAAAATGAAAAACACCATACACACCATGCAAGCCAAAAAAAGCCCCCCGATGAGTGTGTAATTCACATGCCTTTCCAAAACTTCTCTCCTCTTGTAGAATTAAATAAATTGCCCTCTTCAAGGGGCCGTGTTCTGGCACGCACGATAAAATCTGTGAGTGTGCCATCAAAGTCGATCAAGCCGTCTTTAAGCATGATGAAACGATCCACCATATTTTTTACAGAGTCTAAATCGTGGGTGATCATCACCACGGTGAGCTGTAAGGTTTCTTTGAGCGAGCGGATCAAATCGTCAAATTTATCTGCCGAATAGGGGTCTAGCCCACTAGTGGGTTCGTCTAAAAATAAAATATCGGGGTTGGTCGCCATTGCCCGAGCCAGCCCCACGCGCTTTTTCATCCCGCCGCTCAGCTCATAGGGGTAAAGATAGTAGGTGTTTTTGTTTAAACCCACCCGCTCTAGCCACATTTTGGCGATTTCAATGATATTATGTTGGGGGTAATGGCTGTATTCCTCCAACATCACGCCCACATTTTCTAACACCGTGAGCGAGCTATAAAGCGCGCCAAACTGAAACAACACCCCAATGCGCTGAAAAATTTTATTGCGCTCCCTGTCTTTCAGCTTCCAAATGTCCGTGCCAAAGAGTTTAATTGTGCCCTTAATGGGCTTGTTGAGTAAAATCATGCTCCTTAAAAGCGTGCTTTTACCGCTGCCACTCCCCCCTAAAATCGCCATCACCTCCCCCTTATCCACGCTAAAGCTCACCCCTCTATGGATCACCCGATCCCCGTAGGCGGTGTGGATATTTTCAACTGAAATTAAAGGGTTAGACATTGAGCTTGCTAAAGATCACTGAAAAAACGGCATCTAAGAAAATGATCCAAAAGAGCGCATTCACCACGCTGATCGTGGTGAATTTGCCCACAGACTCGGTATCGCCCTTCACTTCAAAGCCTCGCATACAGCCCACCAAAGCGATCGCAAAGCCCCAAAAAGGGGCTTTCACCAACCCGACAAAGAAATGTGAAAGCCCGACATTGTCGTGCAAGCGGGCGACATAGTGGGCAAAACCCACATCTAATTGATACCTAATGGCAATCATCGCCCCCAAAAGGGCAAAGACATCGGCTAAGAAAACCATTAAGGGCATGGCAATCATCAAAGCAAGCACTCTAGGCAAAACCAAGAAGGCAAAGGGGTTAAGCCCCATGGTTTTCATTGCGTCCAACTCTTCGGTGATCTTCATCACCCCAATTTGGGCGGTAAAACTTGAAGCACTGCGCCCCGCCACCACCAACGCTAAAATAAAGGGTCCCATTTCCCTAAGGGCTAATTTCGCCGTCATCTCAATGCTCATCATGGGAAAACCCATTTGTTGCAATTGCGTTGCCCCTTGCAGTGCGATCGCAAAGCCCACCACAAAGACCGTTAAAATGCTCACCGGCAAGACCTTAAACCCACTCTCATGGATGTGGTAGGTGAGCGGAGTCCAGCAAATGGACTTGGGGCGCACAAAAGCTAACCCCACAAAATAAATCACCATGCCACAAAAATCGAAGGTGTTTAGCAAGGTGTTGTAAAAAGAAGCCACTCCCCGACCCAACCGCTCCAGGGGGTTTTTAAACACCCGTGAAACATGTTCCTCTCGTAAAATGCTTGGGTTTGCCCGAACCCAACCTTCCACCACTCCTAACACCCGAGCATTGTAAGCACTGGGGTTTAAAAATCTAGGTTTGCGCCGCCCCAAAAGGTCGTAAAGCAACATCAAAAAGACAAAGTCTAAGCTCCCCACTTCTTTAAAGTCAATCGCCTCGATGGGGGGCGTGTCTTTTAAAATGTTCTTCAAATGGGAGAGCGCACGCGCTGAGGTTTTAAAGTCCCAATCTCCTTGCAAGACTAAAGTTCTGGCTTGGATATAAGCCGTGCTTTGGTTTAGCAAACCTCCCCCCTATGCGCTAAAAACCCGTGCATTTTCACCACCATTTTATGTTATGATAGGCGGATTATACACTATTCGAGGTAAATATTAATTCGTATGCGTTTTTTGGGGTCTTTGGTGTGCTTTGGTGTTGTTTGGTTAACCCCCACCTTGCAAGCACAAACAGACTCCAAAAAATTTTTAAAATCCTTGCAAAAAGAAGCGCGGCTATATGAACGCCTACAGAACAAGCAAAAGCAACGCAGAGCCAAAGACGGCGGGTTCTTTGGCATGGGTCTTGGCGTGATCGATATTAAAAAAGAGAGCAAACAGGGCAAGAGCCAGACTTTCCCCATTGTGTTGAGTTTTAAGGGGGGGTATCAAAGCTACTTTTCAAGTTTCATCGGGCTTAGGGTGTTTGCGGCTTTGGATTTAGCCACTTCTGTGGTTAACTGGGATTTTAACAAACCCCCTAGCAACTCCTTTTACGGCGTGGTTTCAGCGGGCTTAGAACTCCCCATTGAGTTTAGCCTAACCCCCTCTTACCAGCACTTCTTGGGCTTTTATGCAGGCGTGGGCGGAGGGGCGGTGATCTATATGGACAACGACCAATTCCAAATGCGCAACAAGCAAGAGATCAAAACCTTTGGGGTCATCATCCAAGCGGGCGTGGCTTTAACGCTCTTTTCCAAACACCGCATTGAAGTGGGCTTTAAAATTTTGCCGACCAACAAGACCCTTTTAGCCTCTAAGCGCTTTGAAACCTCCCAAATGTTTAATGTGGTGTATCTGTATAAGTTTTAAAGCGGGGGGTGTTAGAATAGAAAGAGTCCTATTTTTGGAGTTATTTTGAGAAAAGTCGCCCTCTTATGCAGTGTAGCCCTCGTGTTGCACGCCATCCCCACAAAACGCCTCCAAAAAGTCCAAACCACGCAAATTTTGCCCCACGAGGACGCCCCCTTAAGCTGGCAAAGTCCGGGGGTAAAAAACTATCTAGGCAGCCGCACGGTGATCTCGCATAAACAGCTCACACAGCAGGCAAACCAAAGCGTGGAAGAAGCCTTGCAGAATGTCCCCGGGGTGCACATCCGCAACTTCACGGGCACGGGCGCGATGCCTAGTTTTTCTATTCGTGGCTTTGGGGGGGGTAGCCCGGGGCACAGCAACACGGGGTTAGTTTTGGTCAATGGCATCCCCATTTATGTCGCCCCCTATGCGCTCATTGGAGTTTCCATTTTCCCCGTAACTTTCCAATCCGTAGATCGCATCAGTGTAACCAAAGGGGGGGAGAGCGTGCGCTATGGGCCTAATGCCTTTGGGGGGGTGATTAACATCATCACAAAGCCCATCCCCGCCAAGTGGAGCAACCAAATCACTGAGCGCACCACCTTTTGGGGACGCTCCAATGGGGGGTTCATCACTTCTAGCAGCGGTCCGGCAAATAAGAGTCTTGGCAATAACTTTTTATACAACACCTATTTAAAAACGGGGGGCATGTTTAATAAGTATGTCGGCGTGCAAGCACAGGCAAACTACATCACCGGGCAGGGTTTTCGCTACAACAGCCCCACGACCATCCAAAATTACATGTTTGATGGGATTTACCAAATCAACGAGAGCAATAAAATCACCGCCTATTACCAATACTATAAATTTTTCCTAACCGACCCCGGCTCTCTTGCCCCTAGTGCCTACGATTCTAACCGCTTTCAAAACAACCGCCCCCACAACACTAAGAGCGGAGACGCAAATCGCTGGGGCGTGGTGTATAAAAACTTCTTTGGAGACGAATCGAAAATCGGTGGCGATTTCACGCTCACTTACTATGGCCATGCCATGAGTAGAGATTTCCAATTTGACTCCAACTACCTTAATGTCAACACCAACCCCTCTAGGGGGCTGGTTTACACCAACGACAACTACCCCGGGTTTTTCATCGTCAACCACGCCCGCCACTTTTTCTTAAACGCCATTGAGCCCAATGTCAATTTACACATCACCACCAAGCACCTAACCCAACACCTAAACTTCGGCTTGCGCTTCATGACCAACGACATTGTCATGGCCCCCATGCAATCCACTTGCAAGACTTTAATTAGTGGTAAGTGCCAAATGCCCCAAGCCACACCGCTATTAAAATCTAGCCAAGACATGGATAACAACTACACCGCCCTTTATTTGAGCGACAAATTAGAGTTTTTCAAGGGCAAGTTTGTGCTCACCCCGGGCCTGCGTTACACCTTTTTAAATTATGATCGTAAAGTCCCTATCAAGCCTGATTACACACGCTTGCAAACCCTAAAAACCCACCTAAGCGAGTGGAGCCCGGCGCTAAACATCGGCTACAAGCCCCTAGAGGGCTTGCTCTTTTATGGTAACTACCGCAGAAGCTTCATCCCCCCGCAAAATCGCATGATTGCCTTGTATTCAAGCAATTACAACCAACTTTTTGACGAAATGGAATTTGGCGGTCGCTACAGCTATAAAGATAAACTCAGTTTCAACGCCAACTACTTTTTAATCTTTGCCAAAAATTATTACTCAGGTGGCTATAGCCCGGGGCCCGTGAATGCTAGAAGCCAAGGCGTGGAGCTAGAGCTTTACTACTCCCCCATAAGGGGGCTAAATTTGCATGTGGCTTACACCTACATCAACGCCGTGGTTACCAACAACGCCCTAGATGAAACCAAATGGTTTGAGGGCATCGTGAGTCACCCCTTTAACATCAAGGGCAAGCAACTGCCCTATGTAAGCCCGCACCAATTCATCTTAGGGGCGACCTACACCTATAAATACACTACGATAGGGCTTTCTAGCTACTTTTACAGCCGTGCTTTTTCATCTATGCTCAATCAAGCCCGCTCCCAAACGGCGTGCTTTCCCTTAAGTGGGGCTAAAACGGGGGGCGTGAGCTATGGCTGTAACAGCGTGGGGTTACTGCCGTGGTATTGGGTGTGGAACATCCAAATTAGCCAAGTTTTTTGGAAAAGCGGACGGCATAGGATTGTAGGTAGTTTGCAAGTGAACAATATTTTTGACATGAAATACTACTTTCGGGGCATTGGCACTAGCCCCACGGGCAGACAGCCCGCCCCCGGTCGCTCGGTTACGGCGTATTTGAGCTACGAGTTTTAAAGCGCAACGAATGTGCGCAAAATCAGCTATAATAAACAAAAATTCTAAAGGTTTTCATGTGTCTAATGTGTTTGAAAAAATCATCGCAGGAGAAATTCCTTGTCAAAAAGTCCTAGAAAACCCCCACTTCTTAGCCTTCCACGACATCAACCCCAAAGCCCCCGTTCATGTGCTTGTGATCCCCAAAACTTGCGTGAAGGATTTTAACGCCGCTAGCCCCGAGCTATTAGCGCAAATGGGTGGCTTTATCTTAGAGGTCGTGGAGAAACTAGGGATTAAGGAGAGTGGCTATCGGCTCATCACCAATGTCGGCAGCGATGGGGGGCAAGAAGTCCCCCATTTGCACTTCCATATTCTAGGCGGCACAAAACTCGCATGGCCAAAACTCTCTTAGACAGACAACAAGATAAATTTTTAGAGGGCATTTTTGCCCCCCTTTTGCCTGAAGTGAGTAAACAAGAGCAACTAGAGCATATCCGCCAAAGCGTGGTGCTCAAAAGTGGGGTGCGCTACTTTGACTGGACGGCATCAGGGCTAGCTTCAACCCTCATAGAAAAGCGCGTTGCTAAACTCTTACCCTTTTATGCCAACGCCCACTCTGGGGTGTCTAAGCACGCCCACTTAATGGATTTGGTCTATTTGCATTGCAAGGATAATATCCGTAAATTCTTGGGGCTAAATGAGGATTTTTTGGTGCTGAGTGCTGGCTTTGGGGCGAGTTACGCCATTAAACGGCTGCAAGAGATTTTAGGCATCTACTTGCCCCCCAAGAGCCGCCAAAGGCTAGGCGAGCTGCAAGGGCTAAACTTACCTAAAGTCATCGTGGGGCCCTATGAACACCACTCTAATGAAGTGAGTTGGCGCGAGGGGCTTTGCGAAGTGGTGCGGGTTAAGCTCGATGAGATGGGGCTATTTTGCCTTAAAGACTTTGCTAAACTCTTAGAAACACACCCTAAAGATCGCCCCTTGATTGTGTCTGTAGGTGCGGCTTCTAATGTAACGGGTCTCATTGTGCCCTATGTTGAGATTGCCAAACTTTGCAAAAAACACAACGCCCTTTTAGCCTTTGATTTGGCCGCTTTTGCCCCCCACGATAACTTAACCTCCGTGCCTTTGGACGCTTGCTTTGTGGCGGCGCATAAATTCTTAGGGGGGGTGGGCAGCTGTGGGCTTTTGGCACTCAAAAAATCGCTCATCGACACCACTTTAGCACCCAGCTTTAGTGGCGGGGGCGTGGTGTCCTATGTGAGCCGCAGCACCCACGAATACATCACAGATGCGCACTTGCGCGAAGAAGTGGGCACTTATGCGCTCATCCCCCTTTTAAGGGCGGCTTTAGCCTTACAATTAAGAAACGAGCTAGGCACAAGTTACATTAGCCGTAGAGAGAGCATGCTCACTAAAGTCTTCATGCAAGGCTTGCAAGACATCCCCGCTTTAAACATTTACGGCTCTTTGCAGGCCAAGAGGGTGGGCAATGTGGCGTTTAACGCAAGCGGGGTTTCTTGCTACGATTTAGCCCCCCTTCTTAGCTACAGCTATGGCATTGAAACACGGGCGGGCTGTTCGTGCGCTGGGCCCTATGGACACGATTTATTAGGTCTGCAAGATAGCCGCTTTTGTGCGCTCAAAGCCAAAGGACAAGCTCCGGGGTGGCTACGCGTGAGTTTGCACTACACCCACAGCCTTGAAGACATAGACCATCTCTTAGACAGACTCCAAAAGGCGGTGAAAACTTTGCGTGGAGGTTGAAGATGGACAAACAACCCGAGAAAACTTGGATTGAGTTAGACGAATTTGTCGCCGTGTCTAAACTGCCTAAAGAGCGGGTGTTGGCACTCATACAAGACAAGAGCCTTGAGAGCAAGCATGATGCCCAGAAAATTTGGGTAGATCTACACAGCGCAGCACAAATTTTAGCCAAAAGAGGGAGTAGTAAAAGCCTCGTGGCGGCTAAGGCGGGCTATCCCACTTTGCTAGAAAACACCCCAACAGACCCTATCTATGTGGAAAAGACCATCAACACCATTTTAAATTTGCACGATAAGGTCGTGGGGGCAAAAGATGAAACCATCGCCGCCTACAAAAACGAAAACACCCTACTCAAAGAAGCCCTGATCTCCATGCAAGAAATTTATGATGAAGACAAAAAAACCATTGCCCTATTGCAAGAAGAGTTGGATAGGGTACGTGAGGAGGTGGAGTTTATGAAGCGCAAATACCGCCTAATGTGGGGCAAGGTGACGGACATGGGGAATTTAAAGTAACTAGGGGATTTTACTGAGCAACTGCCCAAGTTTGGCGTTTAAGTCGGCGATTTCTTGGATTTTGCTTAAGTGGAGTTTAAAAAGGTCGATGGGGGCGATCTCTTTATTGTGGAAACTCTCTTTGATCTCTGCCTTTGTTTGGGCGTTGAAACGCTCGTTTAGGGTGATTTTATAGCGTTTGCCCCCAATGCTCACTTCAACCAGCTCAACAGAGTTCATCTTTCTTAAGAATCTTTAGTGATGATCTCGTAAATGTCTTGTATGCGCTTGTCTTTGGCGGCGATTTCTTCATAAAGACTTGCAATTTGGCGGTCGCGTTCCTCATTTTGGGTTGCGAGCGTGGCGTTCTCAAGCCGTAGGCTCTTGTTCTCGTCTTCTAAAAGCGTCAAGCGCAAAATCAACTCTTCGACTTTTTCTTGCAGTTTGTCTAAAATCTCAGCCCCCATGCGCATCCTTGAAACAAAATTAAAATGTCCATTATAGCAAAGTTTAAATGTCTTGCGGGTCAATGTCTATTTTAAACACCCCCTTGGCGTGCTCTTGCAAATGGCTTAACACAAGGTGTAACTCTTTGGTGGAAGTGGCACTTAAGAGGATTTGCAAACGCTCTTGCCCGGCAATTTTGGCAATGCGCGCCTGCCCTGCGCCCAAAACCTCCACGCCCTTGTTTTGCTCTAAGAGCGGTTTTAAAATGTCTAGCCCCGCTTGCATGTGCGCTGTGGCGCTTGCTAGCTCCTTGGCCCTAAACTCAATGTGCGCCAAACGCCTAAGCGGGGGAAAGCAAGGGGCGCGCATTTGCAACTCTTCTTTTAAAAAGTCTTCAAAATCTGCGGTGTAGCGTTGTAAAAAAGAGGCGTTGAGGCTTTGGATCAACACCCGCCCCTTTTCTTTGCGCCCACTGCGCCCGGCAATTTGGTGCATTAAGGCGACTCCCTCTTCATAACTGCGGTAACTCCCATTGTTTAACACCTCATCCAAGCCCAAAACCACCGCCAAGCTCACCCTGTGGTAGTCATGCCCTTTGGCGAGCATTTGCGTGCCGATTAAAATATCTATTTGGTGGGTGTTGAAGTTGTCTAAAATGCGCTGTATTTGCTTGTTCGTGTGGGTGTGGTCCTTATCTAGCAGTCCAATGCGAGCACGGGGTAAAAGTTGCTCTAACTCGCTTTTTAATTGCTGTGTGCCGATGCGTTTGCCCGCTAGGCTGTCTTGCTTACAAGTGGGGCAGATTTTGGGGATTTGCTCTTCATGCTGGCAGTAGTGGCAGCGCATGCACTTGTCCTTAAGGTGTAAACTCATATTCACACTACAAAAGGGGCAGCGCACGCCCCCCCCACAGCTAAGGCAAATGAGCTTTTTAAACGAAGCTCTTGTGGGCAAAAATATAATGCTTTGTTGTTGTGCTTGCAAACTTTGGGCTAAATGGTTTAATAAAAGCGGAGTGAGGGCGGTTTTGCTTTCTTCAAAGATGATTTCTTGGGGGTTTTCAAAGTAACGCCCCCTTAGCCGCACAAGGCTGTGGTTTTCTTTGGCTCTATAATACGAGCGTA
Organism: Helicobacter sp. NHP22-001; assembly: GCF_030270165.1. NCBI lineage: Bacteria > Pseudomonadati > Campylobacterota > Epsilonproteobacteria > Campylobacterales > Helicobacteraceae > Helicobacter > Helicobacter sp. NHP22-001. The sequence continues at coordinate 146,293 of NZ_BSWS01000001.1, forward strand.
AATGTGGGGTTGCCGAGCCTAAAATGACTTGAATGGGCAGTTTGCTGGCTAAATACAAGGCACAATCTCTAGCGTTGTAATAAGGGGCAAGGCTAGCCTTATAAGCTTGATCGTGCTCTTCATCCACGAGCACTAGCCCCAAATTGGGCATGGGTAAAAACAAGGCACTTCTTGTGCCGACTATGATTTTAGTTTGTCCGCTAGCAATGTGTGCTAGGGTTTGCTTTCTCTCTAGGGGGCTTAACTTGCTATGCCACAGCCCCACTTGTGCGCCAAAGAGCGTTAAAAGCAGCCGTTTGGTTTGTGAAGTGAGCCCAATTTCAGGCACGAGCACCACCACGCTTTGGTTATTTTGCAACTTCTCTAAAATCAAATGGCTGTAAATGTGCGTCTTGCCGCTGCCCGTGTCCCCAAAGAGCAGGGCACTTTTTAAGGTTTTTAGAGCATTTAGAGCTTGCTCTTGGGCTGGGCTTAGGGGGCTTAAATTGGGGCTTACTTGGGGAGGGGTTAGTGGCTTTTGGCTTTTGCTAAAGGGGGTAAAAAGCGTGGCAGCTAAAGAGGGTGTGGAGCAGTAATAAGTGGCGATGAACTCTAGTAGCAGCATTTGGGGGACATTAAGATAAAAGTCAGTGGGGCTTGCCTCTTTACACGCAAAGCTAGGTTTCTCACATTCGCTTAACACCACGCCCCTGCAAGCGCGCCCATTTAAGGGGACTTGCACCAAGTCGCCCACTTGTAAGGGGCTTTGGCTTTGATAAATTAAAGGCTTTAACTTGTGTTTTAGCACCGCCACGCTGTAATGCTTTAACATAAAAATCCTTCTCTTTTTTAGCTATGATAGAGCCTTGATTTTAGCAAAAGCGAGTAAAATGGACTTTATCCTACAAGCCCCCTACAAACCAAGTTTAGAGCAAGAAAAAGCGGTTAATCAGCTAGTCCAAGGCGTTAAGCAAGGGGCGGCTTACCAAACCTTGCTAGGTGTTACAGGTAGCGGCAAAACCTTTAGCATGGCTCAACTCATTGCTAAATTGCAAATGCCGACTTTAGTCATGTCGCACAACAAAACCCTTTGCGCCCAGCTTTACAGCGAGTTTAAGGGCTTTTTCCCTAAAAACCATGTGGAGTATTTTATCTCTTACTTTGACTACTACCAGCCCGAGTCCTATATCCCAAGAAGGGATTTATTCATTGAAAAAGATAGTGCCATTAACGAAGATTTGGAGCGGCTGCGGCTTAGTGCCATCACTTCGCTGCTAGGCTATGACGATGTCATTGTCGTGGCAAGCGTGTCGGCGAACTATGGCTTTGGCGATCCTATGGAGTATTTAAGCATGCTCACAAAATTAGAAGTGGGGCAAAGCTTGCCCTACACAGAGTTTTTAAGAAAACTCATAGACATGGGCTATGAGCGACAAGAAATCCTAGAGCGGGGCAGGTTTAGAGTGGTGGGCGAGAGTGTGGATATTTTCCCTGCCTACAATGACAGCAACTTTATCCGTGTGGAGTTTTTTGGCGATGAGATCGAACGCATTTATAGCTTTGACGCACTAGAGAATAAACCCCTTAAAGCCCTAGAGAGTTATGTGCTTTATGCCGCCAATGCCTTCATTGTGAGCCAAAGCCGCCTAAAGAGTGCCCTAAATAGCATTGAGACCGAGTTAGCCGACAGGCTTAAATTCTTTAAGGAGCACAACAAGCCCCTAGAGTATGAACGCCTTAAAACCCGCACAGAGTTTGATTTAGAAATGATGGCGGCCACGGGCATTTGTAAGGGGATTGAAAACTACTCACGGCATTTCACCGACAAAAAGGCGGGCGACACGCCCTACACCCTGCTAGACTACTTCGCCCAAAAAAAACGCCCCTTTTTAGTCATCGTGGACGAATCGCATGTGAGTTTGCCTCAATTTAAGGGCATGTATGCGGGCGATCACAGCCGTAAGCAAGTGTTAGTGGATTATGGCTTTAGACTGCCCTCCGCCTTAGACAACCGCCCCCTAAAGTATGAAGAGTTTATCAAAAAGCCTCCCCATTTTCTCTTTGTCTCCGCCACCCCAAACCCCCTAGAATTAGAGCTTTCAAGGGGGCACATTGCCGAGCAAATCGTGCGTCCCACAGGGCTACTAGACCCCGAGTATGAGATCCGCCCCACCCAAAACCAAGTGCAGGATTTATACAGCACGATTAAAGAAGTCGTGGCGCGCAAAGAGCGGGTGCTGGTAACGACTTTGACGAAAAAAATGGCTGAAGAGCTGTGTAAGCACTATTTAGAGGGGGGCTTAAAGGTGCAATACTTACACAGCGACATCGATGCGATTGAGCGCAACCACTTAATCCGCTCATTCCGCTTAGGCGAGTTTGACATTTTGATCGGCATTAACCTGCTTAGAGAGGGGCTAGACTTGCCCGAAGTGTCCTTAGTCGCCATTTTAGACGCAGACAAAGAGGGGTTTTTAAGAAGCACCACCGCTTTAATCCAAACAATGGGGAGGGTCGCACGACACATTAATGGGCGGGTGATTTTTTACGCCGATAAAATCACGGCGAGCATGCAAGAGGCGATGGCGACCACGGATAAAAGGCGCGCGATCCAAATCGCTTTCAATAAAGCCCACAACATCACCCCCAAAAGCACTCAACGCCCCCTAGAGGATGAGCTCAAAGACTACACCCCTCCTAAGCCCAAATCCACAGACAAAATGCCCAAGAGAGAAAAAGAGCAGTTGATTAAAAAGCTACGCGCCCAAATGCAAGAGCGGGCACGGGTGTTAGACTTTGAGGCGGCGGCGAAACTAAGAGATGAGATCGCCAAACTTAGGGGGCTTTAGTGGATTTTCACAGCTTTGCCCCTTTTATGCACGAGTGGCTCTATGGCAAGGGGGGCTACTACCGCCACGCCCTCATTGGCACTAGTGGGGACTTTTACACTTCTGTGAGCACAAGCAGCTTTTTAGGCGGGTCGTTGGCGTTTTATCTCTTGCAGCTGCTTGAAAAAGGGGAGTTAGAGTTGCCCTTAAGCGTGGTGGAAATTGGGGCGGGCTCGGGGCGTTTAATGGCGGATTTAGTGCGCTTTTTAAAGGATTTGAGTGTGGGGGTGTTTGGGAGCGTGCGTTTTGTGTGCGTGGAGCCACTGGGCGAACTAGCCACATTGCAAAAAGAGCGTTTAGCCAAAGAGGGCATACAAGTAGAACACATAAAGAGCGTAGTAGGCTTAAGGGGGCTTAATAATGCCTTTTTATATTGCAATGAACTTTGGGACAGCTTTGCGTGTGAATTGGTGCAGGAGGGGCAGATTTTAAGCGTTAAGGATTTTAAACCCGTGTGGCGCAATTTGGAGGAGAGCGAATTAAAACGCCTTGAGGGTTTTTACCCTGTTGGGGGCTGTGTGCCCTTTGCTTGGGGGGAGTTTATAGCGCATTTATACCAAAGTTTAGAAGGGGCAAAGTGGTATTTTATAAGCCTTGATTACGGGCAGTATGGGTTTGAACCTATCAGCTTTCGGGGCTACAAGGCGCACCAAGTTTTAGGGCTAGAGGACATTTTAAGCGATTTAAAGGGGTTATATCAGCAATGCGATCTCACTTATGACATAGATTTTAAGCTGTTAGAAAGTCTATTCCAAGCACAAGGGGCGCGCTCCATATTTTACGGCACGCAATGCGCCACACTTTTAAAAATGGGCTTTGTAGAGCTGTTAAACTTATTCGCTAAGAGTGTGCCCTATGCCACTTACCAAAAAGAGGCCTTGAAAGCCCACGCCTTGATTAGCCCCGAAGGTCTAGGCGAAAAGTTTAAGGGGCTAATTGTGTCAAACCCTTGAGGTTTGCTAAGCCTTTTTAAATAAAATCAATTCGTACGAGGTTTTGGTGATTTGCTTGGTTTCGGGTTTGTTTTGGGCGTTTTGTTGCATGTGGGCTTGGAGTTGCTCGTTTAAGCGATCTAGCTCATCAAGCCTCTCTTTGAGGCGCAAGATAATATCCACGCCCGCTAAATTCACGCCCATATCCCTAGTCAGGCGCAAAATGGTTTTGATTTTATCTAAATCCCTTTGCGAATAGAGGCGCATCTTGCCCCCCGTGCGCTTGGGCTCGACCAGCCCTTCTTTTTCGTATTGGCGCAGGGTCTGCGGGTGCACGCCTAGGATTTTTGCCACCACGCTGATCAAATAAAGGGGTGCATCGTAATCCACCATCGCACCCTCCTTAAGGCAACTGCTCTTGCAGAGTTTGCTTGAAGGGCGCGCTGAGGGTGTCCGTGTGGGGCAAAATGACATTTGCCAAGAGGTATAAATCCCCCACGCCCCCCGTTTTGCGGTTTTTCACCCCCAGTTCTTTTAGGCGGAACTTCTGGGCGTTCTTGGTGTTGGGCGGGATTTTTAAGGCGACTTCTTTATACAGCGTCTCCACCTGCACCCGCCCGCCAAAGAGGGCAGTTTTCAAGGGCAAATCAAAGCTTTTATACAAGTCATCGCCCTTTTGGGTATAAACATTATCTTCAAGCACCCGCACTTTTAAGAGCACATCGCCCACCATCCCCCCCTGCCTGCGCCCGCGCCCCTTGGCTCTTAGCACCTCGCCCTCGCGCACACCGGCCGGGATTTTAATCTCAAAGCTATCATGGCTTAATTGCACCCGTCTTTTGCCCCCCAAAACGGCTTCTTGCAAAGTGATTTGGATTTCCACGGATAAATCCAAATCAGGGGCAAAGCCAAAGCCATTAAACCCACCCATGCCCCCCATGTTGGAATAAGCCCCCCCACCCATGAAGTCGCTCTTAAAGCCCCCCCGCCCAAAGATAGAGGCTAAAATGTCGTCCAAACTCGCCCCCCGTCCTTGCGAACGGGCGAAGTCGCTAAAGTTCTGCCCGCCAAACATGTTGTCCCCGAATTGGTCGTATTGCGCCCGTTTTTGCGGGTCATTTAGGATTTCATAGGCGGCGTTGATCTCTTTAAACTTCTCTTCGGCCTCTTTACCCTTGTTGAGGTCGGGGTGGTATTTTCTAGCGAGCCTGCGGTAGGATTTTTTGATCTCCTCTTGACTTGCCCCCTCGGCGACTTCTAAAGTGCTGTATAAACTCTTGTTCATAAACGCTCCATTAATAAAGTAAAGCCCATTATAGCATAAAACTTTAGTCTTTGTCTATCAATCTTGTTTATAGTCTCTTAAGAATTCTTTGTAGGCGTCTTGGCGTAATTTACAAGAAGGGCACGCCCCACAGCCATAGCCATAGGCGTGGCGCACTCCCCTAACCCCCTCATAGCAGGTGTGCGTGTGCTCTAAAATGAGCTCTAGTCCGCCTAAATCTTGGGCTAGGGCAAACTCTTGGGCTTTACCCATCGCCATAAAGGGGGCTAAAAAGCTAATGCCCTCTGGCGTGCCAAATGCCCCCAAGTTTAAAGAAGTTTGCAAGCTGTCTATAAACTCTTTACGGCAGTCAAAGTAACCGCTGTAATCTTCTTGAGACACCCCCACGAGCACAAAATCCGCCCCCAAATTAAAGGCATAAGCATGGGCTAGGGTGAAAAATAGGGCATTCCTGTCGGGCACAAAGGAGGCGGGCAGATTTGGGTTTTTGGGGTGGGGGGCGTTGGAGCTTTGCGGATTGCTTGCAAACAGAGCGGAGAGGGTGATTTCTTGTAAAAAGTGTAAATCCAGGATTTTTAAGGGCAAGTCTAGCAATTTGGCAATTTTTTGGGCTTGCTTGAGCTCTATGGCGTGCTTTTGGGCGTAGTTAAAGGCGAGTAAATGGGTTTGTTTAAAAGCTTTTTTGGCCCACAGGGCTAAAGTGGTGCTATCTTGCCCCCCGCTAAAGCAGAGGACACAGGAGGCATGGTAGATTTTCTCTAACATAGGCGTTCTTTTTGTTAAAATACCGCCCATTATAGCAAAAGGCTTAGCGTGCTTTGGGACACAAATTACCATTTTAACCTACCCCCCCCCATTTTGCGCCTTTTAGAAATCCTAGAGGCGGGGGGATTTGAGGCGGTGGTGGTGGGGGGCTGTGTGCGTGATTATCTCTTAGGGCGCACCCCCAAAGATTGCGATCTAGCCACAAACGCCACACCACAAGAGCTAGCCCCCCTTTTAAAGGCGCATAAAATCCCCACAATCCCCCTAGGCCTAGCCTTTGGCACTCTGGGTGCACGCTTTGGCAAACAAGTTTTTGAAATCACCACTTATAGAGAGGAGAGCGGATACACGGATCATCGCCACCCTAAAGTACATTTTAACGCCACACTAGAAACCGACTTAAAAAGGCGGGATTTTACCATCAACGCCCTAGCTTGCCACCCACAAAAGGGGCTGCTAGACTTGCATGGGGGGCTAGCGGATTTAAGAGCCAAGCGTTTAAGGTTCGTGGGCGTGGCGGTTGATAGGGTGAATGAAGACGCTTTGCGGATTTTACGGGCGTTGCGTTTTGCTAGCGTGTTGGGTTTTAAGCTAGAGCCTAAGAGCGCACAAGCCGTGCTAGAGCACGCCCCCCTACTTAAGCACATTAGCAAAGAGCGCATTTTTGCCGAGCTGTGTCAAATTTTAATGGGCGCACAGGCGGGAGCAGTGTGTGCCACTTATGTAAGCGTGTTAGAGGGCGTGCTAAACACCCCCCTAAACCCCCAAATTCTAGCCCCCCTAAGCCAAACCCCCTTAAATTTAACCACGCGCTTTTTAGGCCTGCTTTTTTCATGCCCAACACCCCTTGAGAGTCTGGAGCAACTAAAACCCCCGAAAAAACTTTTAAAGAATATAGAAAAACTGCTCCCCTACATCCACCAAAGCCCCCCCACTTCTAAGGTGTGGCTCAAAACACAAATGCAAAACTTGCGCTTAAGCCAAGTGCGGGCGTGGCTAGGTTGGCTTAAAGCCTATGAGCCGTCTAAATGGGCGGTGTTGAGGACACATTTTAAGCAAATTGGGGCACAAAGGGAGGTTTATACGCTTGGCTTTTTGGCGATCAATGGGCGCAGTTTAAAGGGCGTGGGGCTAAAAAAGGCAGAGATTGGGGCGTGCTTGCAAGCGTGCTTAAAAGAGGTGATACACCAGAGGCTAGAAAACACCCCCCCCGCTCTGTCGAAATTTGCCAGAGCGTGGGCGCAAAACTTAAGAGAAAATGCGTTAAAATAGGGTTTATGGTGAAATTGAATTTTGAGAGATTGTTATTTTTAGCCCCCCTAGCCGGTTATACGGATTTACCCTTTAGAAGTGTGGTGAAACGCTTTGGTGTGGATGTAACGGTGAGCGAAATGGTGAGCAGCCACGCTTTGGTGCACGCCTATCACAAAACCGCCAGAATGCTAGAAAAATCGCCCGAGGAACAGCCCTTTAGCGTGCAAATCGCCGGCTCTAAAAGCGAAGTGGTGGAGCAGGCTGTAGAGAAGATCAACGCCCTTGAGGGCATTGACATCATAGACTTTAATTGCGGTTGCCCTGCCCCTAAAGTGGCAAACCATGGCAATGGGAGCGGGCTTTTAAAGGATTTAAACCACTTGGTGAAACTCTTGCGCCTCATTAAAGAAAAGAGCCACAAGCCTTATAGCAGTGTGAAAGTGCGCCTAGGTTTTGAGAGCAAAATCCCGCTTGAAATCGCCCACGCCCTAAACGATGCGCCCGTGGATTTTGTGGTGGTGCACGCGAGGACGAGAGCGGATCGCTACAAAAAAGAGCGCATAGATTACGAGAGCGTGCGTTTAATGCGCCAAGTGTTAAACAAGCCCTTGATCGCCAATGGCGAGATCGACAGCCCCAAAAAGGCAAAAGAGGTGCTCGCCTACACGGGGGCAAATGGGGTGATGATCGGGCGTTCAAGCCTAACCCAGCCGTGGATTTTTTGGCAAATTAAAAACGACACTGAGGACTTGCCCGCCGTGCTAAAAAAGGATTTGGTTTTGGAGCATTTTGACAAAATGGTCGCCTTTTATGGGGATCGGGGGGTTGTGATGTTTCGCAAAAACCTACACGCCTACGCCAAGGGGCATGCCAATGCCAGCACCTTTAAAATGGCGGTCAATAACATGAAAGAACCTACAGAGGCGCGGGCGCAAATTGAAGAGTTTTTTAGCTCCCCCACGCCCCTAAACCCCCTGCCCCAAATTGTAACCCTGAATCACCAAAGCGTTTGATGTTAAAACGATTACTCTTAGCGGGGCTAGTTTTGCACCCTTTGGGGGCGGTGAAAAACCATGTCTTTACGGGCGTGCGCTTTGGCATGGCACAAAACTTTAAAAGCACCTTTAGCAACCAAGTGAGTATGAATAACCCCAGCACTTTGCCTGATAATGCTAGCGTCTATGCCTGTCCCGACAACCTTTGTAAAAACAATGAAATTGAGGGGTTTTATAAACCTAGTGGTAATAAGAGCGCAAATTTTGCCTTTACTTACACTTTGGGCGATGAACTGTTTTTTGATAAATTCGGCATTAGTGGCTTGCGTGTCTATGGGGATATTGAATACGCCAATGCCAACTTAGGGCATCGCTACAAAGTGCAGAATAAGGGCGGATTAAATTACAACCCCGCCAACATTAAAGCCATTGACCCCAACACGGGGCAAGTGATCCCCATTGCTACTACTAACAAAAACGGGCAAGTAACTTACACTACCCCACAAGGTTACAGCTCGCCCTGTGCGGCTCTCACCGCCACAAATCCGCTAGGGCTCTGTCCCACGCCCACGCCCCAAGAAGTCTTACTCACACGCCCCGCCCATATGGTAACTTTGGGCTTAAATGTGGATTTTTTCTTAAACATCCCCATTGACATTTGGCTACGAAAAAAACACCCTAAAATGATGTTCTTTAAAATGGGGGTTTTTGTGGGCGGGGGCGTGGAGTATGCCATGCTGTGGAGCGACAATTTCAACAACGAGGCTTTAAGTGCCTTAGGTAGTAATTCTCTTAGCAAGGGGCATATTGATAAAACCCGCTTCTTTGCCGCCGGCAATGGCTTTTATGTCAATGTGGGCTACCAGCTCTACTTAGGGCAACACAACCGCTTTAACTTGGGCTGGAAATTGCCCTACTACTCCATCAATGCCCACAACTGGTACAACTACGGCAACACCAACCCGGGAACACAGCAAACCATCAAACAAACCCTTGCCATCACCCGCCAAAGCCAATTTTATGTGGGTTATGCGTATCTGTTCTAGACTTTTTAGTGCTATGCCTTACATAGTCTAGTTTTACTTGCGGAGCCTAGTTCTTCTGCTAATTCTCCATTTAATTTTAAAAGAGTACTTGCACTAGTCAAATCCCCCTATTATGCAGCTTGCCACTACATTGTCTTACGCACTCAATACAGCCTAGGGAGAGTTCAAGATCCCCACCTGTTACCCATAACCAAGGGTAAAACCAAACCATTAAATTTTTCAATGTGTGTAACCCACTGGGACAACTTTACCCTCTTGTGTTGGGCACTTGGAGCGTACAATGCGCGCCGCATCTAACTCTCTAATGGCTTGTTTGATGTCCTTTAAAAAGAGCGACATTTGCTCCATGCTCTGATCCGCCCTAACGACAATACGCATCACCGACACCTCTTGCAAATTTGCAGGGAGTGTATAGGCAGGGACTTGCCAACCATTGAAGCGCAGATGATCAGCCAGATCGTAAAGATCCCATTGTTTTTCCTCTTTAGCTTTAGCACTCATAGCCCAACAAATAATGGGAATATTTTGCCCCTCATTGATCATGTCAAAAAGCCCCAAGGATTTAATGCCCTTTGCTAAAAACAACCCCACATCACGGGTTTTTGCATGCACGGCTTTATACCCCTCAAAGCCCCAGCGCACAAAGCAATAATATTGTGCCCAGATTTGCGAACCCGATCGGGAAAAATTGATTTGGAAAGTCGGTTCAAAATCCCCTAGATACGCCACTTTAAAGATCAATTCCTCAGGCAAGAACTCTTTATCCCGCCATATCACCCAACCAATCCCCGGATAAATCAAACCGTATTTATGCCCTGAAGTAGAAATAGACACGACATTTTTTAAGCGAAAATCCCAAGCCAAATCAGGGTTGACAAAGGGTAGATAAAGCCCACCTGAAGCCGCATCGACATGGATAGGCACGCTAATTTTTGCGCTTTGGTTGTAGGCACTAAGGTGTTTGTCTAAAGTAACGATGTCGTCAAACATCCCTGTATAGGTGATGCCCATGATGGGCACAATGCCTATGGTGTAATCATCGCAAAGCTCGATGGCCTTTTTTGGATCCAAGGTGAGGTTGTTTCGATCGGTCATGGGGATCTCACGCAATTCAATGTCCCAATAAACGCAAAACTTTTTCCACACTACTTGATAGCCCGAGCCCACAATAAGATTAGGCTTTTTCTTTGCGGTGTCTATGCCTAGCTCTTGAGCACGCTTGCGCCAGCGAAACTTCATAGCCATACCACCTAGCATACAAGCCTCTGAAGAACCCACGGTGGAAGTGCCCATGTAATCCTCTTTAGGGTCGGCGTTCCAAAGATTGGCAATGATATTGACGCACCGCTTTTCTATCTCTGTGGTTTGCGGATATTCGGATTTATCGATGGCATTAGTCGCCATAGAATCGAGCATGATCTTTCTGGCTTCCTCTTCCATGTAGGTTTGCACGAAAGTACAAAGATTGTAGCGGGGGTTACCATCGTGCATCATTTCGTCTGCCACCAATTGATAGGCGATGCGTGGATCCATCATTTTTTGCCCTATCTTGTCACGGGGCAACAAGACATCGCTTTCTAGACTCCCAAAAATAGGTGTGGACGAATTGTCAGCCTTGAAGACAAATTTTTCCTCATCCCTTTCAATGTGGCTTTTTTTGTGTAGCATAAAAACCTCCTCAAAGTTAAGATTGTGTTAACTAAACTAAATGGGCGCTAGTGTTGCCTAACTTGCTTTAAAACATGCTTTGGGTTTGGGGATTATTTTGCATTTTTTAGAAAATTTAACTTCTTAAACCACACACGATTGGATAGTTTTTAGTAGGTAATTGCTAGATTATTGTGTGGATATAGGTGTGTAGCTTTGACATGACTTGTAAATATTCTTACTCTCTCTAATGCACACACTGAAATTCATTAGAGTTTGCAGCATTTCATTACGGGGATGCCATTATCGCCCCCAATTCCTGCAGCACCGCGGATATGGATGCCGTGGACATTAAGGTGCGCATTTAATAAAAGTGGTTATAAGACACTAATTCTAAAAAATAAAGCATGTGGCTTAGAAAGGCTTCAAAATCCAAAGGGATTTGGCTAAACTAAAGACATTTGTTTAGAGGAATGCCCATGCGGCGGTTTCAAGTGTTGCGTCTAGTCTATCTTTGGGGGCTTACACTCTTGCCTTTATGTGCTGAAAATAAGGGTTGGTATTTGAGTTTTGGTCCGCAATTTAGCCTAGTAAGAAGTAATGCACTTGTATCGCAAAACATGGATTTTATTGTGATCAAGGATCAAAGAAGGCTACAAGATAGCATAGCCCCTATGGGTGGGGGCAATGTGCGCTTGGGATTTAAACATTTCTTTGGGCAAAATAAGCAAATCGGACTGCGTTATTATTTTAATTTTGGGGGCAATGGGGGAGCGTGGGTTTCGCAATTTGTCTATGGCTTGGGGGCGGATGTCATGCTGAATTTTATAGAGAGAAAATGGAGAGGGCGGGATTTTACCTTCGGGGGGTTTGTGGGCTTGCTCTTTAGCGTGCAAACTTGGCAAACAGGGGTGGCTTCGGTGTTTCAGGGGGAACTTACGGCGAGTTTAGGTGGAGGTTTTACGCGCAAAGTTTACCCCGTGCAGTTTCAATTACCCTTAAATATTGGCTTGCACTTAAATTTCTCTAAACATCAGGGGTTAGACTTAGGGATCATGATGCCCTTTCTATATTCCCCCCTTGCTCGCTACTCTAAGAACTTTGACCACGATAAAGACAGCGCAACCCTAACCATCCACCGCGATTTTTCGGTGTATCTTAACTACACCTATGCATTTTAGTGGAACAGGTTTTGCTAGGTTGGGATTATATTTTGCCAAAGGAAGTCCATGCGTTACACATTAAAAGCCCCCATTCTCGGGTTTGAGAGAATCATGGAGGTGGAATTAACAAAAATTGATGATCTCTTTAGCCGTGTGAGTAGTGTTGATGGGACCATCAGCATGGTTTTAGCCAACCCCTATAAGCTACGCGAATACAGCTTTAGCATCCCCAAATACATAGAGTTGCTCTTAGAACTCAACGCTAAATCCCATGTAGAAGTGTATTGCGTGGTCGTGGTGCAAAAAAACCTAGAGGACTCGATGGTGAACTTCCTCGCCCCCCTTGTTTTCAACCCCGATAATGGCTACGCCGCCCAAATCGCTCTCTCGATCATGGACTACCCCGACTTTGGCTTTAGAGATACCCTAAAATCCTTCGTGCAAGCTAAAAGCGCTCGTCTAAGCTCTTAAAAGCCCATGTTAGCGATCACTGGGGGAGGCACAGGTGGGCATTTATGCATCGTCCGCTCTTTGGCGCAAGAATTGCAAAATAGGGGGCTAGACTTGCTTTACATTGGCAGCACTTCAGGGCAGGATAAAGCTTGGTTTGAAAACAGCCCTCTTTTCAAACAATGCTTTTTTTTAAACACTACGGGCGTTGTCAACAAGGGGTTTTTTAAAAAAATCCACGCCTTGTATAAGCAACTGCGCTGCACCCAAACCGCTAGAGGTCTTTTAAAAAAACACCACATCAAAGCCTTGATCAGCGTGGGGGGCTTTAGCGCGGGGCCGGGCTCTTTTGCGGGCATTCTCTCCAAAATCCCCCTTTATATCCACGAGCAAAACGCCGTGCAAGGGGCACTAAACAAACTCATCGCCCCCTATGCCAAGTGCATTTTCAGCAGCTTTAAAGGCACAGAGGAGAACCCCAAGCGGATTTACACCCCATACCCCATCCAAAACAGCTTTTTTGAAAGTGCCAGAATCCGCACACAGGTGCAGAGCATTTTATTTTTAGGCGGATCGCAAGGGGCTAGGGCGATCAATGAATTTGCCATTTTATGCGCTAGAAAACTCCTCAAAAGGGGTTTAAAGGTGATCCACCAATGCGGCAAGCTAGACTACGAGCGGGTCGCTAGCGTGTATCAAGGTTTGGGGATTCTAGAGCAAGTCGATCTCTTCGCCTTTGATTTGCAGCTTGTGGAGAAAATGCGCCAAGCGGATATTTGCGTGAGCCGTGCGGGGGCGAGCAGTGTGTGGGAGCTGTGCGCCAACAACTTGCCTACCCTCTTTGTGCCCTACCCCTTCGCCGCCAAAAACCACCAATACTACAACGCCCTAGAGTTCGCCAACGAGGGGCTCGCCCAAATCGTGGAACAGAGCCACCTACACCCCGACCACCTTTTTCACTTCATTGAGTGGCTAGAAACCCCCAAGCAAGGGGGGCTAGAGATCGCCAAAGTGAGCCAGAGCCTACGCCAAAAAGTTTCTAGCGATGGGGCACGCCAAATTGTGGATCGGATTTTAGAACAAATCCAGCCTTAGGCGTAAAAACTTGTCGCCCCCGTGAGCCTAGAGTGGGCGATTAAAATGTCGGCAATGTCCTCATCAAAGAACTCCAACACGCTAAAAAGGGCTAAAAACCCCCCATACAACGCCAAAGCCCACAGTGTGCCCAGCCACGGCCACAGCACAAAAGGCACGAAGATCGACACAATCCACGACTTGGCATTGAGCCATAGAAATTTGTCCTTTGTAGAAATGGCTTGTAAATTTGCTACAGACACGACCAACAAAGGGCACTCCATCAAAACAACCCCATAAACCACGAAGCCAGCGCCGGAGCCTTAAAAAAGAGCATGATTCCTAGCACCACGCCCAAGATTGTAAAGAGAATATCCCGCCAGCGGTCTAAATTACGCCACACATAAAAGGCAATGCCGATAAAAATCAGCATTAAAATGCCCTTGGCCGTGTTGCTTTGCAGTTGCGCCTCAATGGCTTTAAAAAAATTATCTCCCCCATCCGCACCCAAGAAATCTAGGGCTAAAAACACCCACAACCACCGCAAGAAACCCCCTTACAGATAAAATAAGCCGTATTTTAGCACATTTCGTTTAACACGTCCCAAATGCTTTAATCATCCCCTTTTTGCTCTCTAATACTTGCCACTCATAGCAAATATTTTTAATAAAATAACTTATGTAACTTTATATGACTAATATAAAGTTTGCCTTTTAAACGCCCAAAATGCGGGAATTTTTAGCATTATCGTAAAAATATTGCTAATTTTTTCAAAATTTATGCTATACTTCGGGGAAATTTGAGAAAGGAGACCCATGGGCTCAAAGAAAGAGTGGCTCTTAGATGCCTTCATCAAAACCTATCTTTACAACCATGCGCCCGTGGGTTCTGAAAGCTTGCGTTTAGCCTTGCAAGCCCAAGCCGTGCAAATCTCCTCTGCGACCATCCGCAACTACTTTAAACGGCTCACCAGCGAGGGGGCGATTTGCCAAAGCCACTCCAGCAGTGGGCGTGTCCCCACGACCCAAGCCCTAAAAGACTATTGGCGTTCTAAACTCACCCTAAGCACCCCCCTAGAAGTGGATTTAGACAAATTACAAAGGGCGAGCGAAAGCTATAGGATTTTTAGCATGGTGGAGCGTTACCAAAAGGCGACCTTGCAGGCGGTGCATAACCACGCTGGGCAGTTTTTGATTTTAGACTTTGGCAACAGCACGCCCGCCCTGCTCGCTTACAACAAAAAACTAGAGGGCTTTATTAAGGATTTGATCGGGCTAGAGTGCAAGGCGATCCAAGAACTTGCCTTATCCGTGTGTGCCACAAGCCTAGCCAAAAAGATCGACCAACTCTATCAAGAAAAACTTTACTTTGGGCTGTGTGTGCTTGGGCAACTCGCCCAAAGCAGGGGGGCGCAAGGGCTTTTTAGGCAAATCTTAGAGGGGAGTTTGCTAAGGGGGCTAAAGCAGGGGCTACACTTTGAAAAGGTCTTGCCCTTGGGGTTTTTGGGTGTGTTTTGCCCCATTAAGCTCAAGGGCGAGCAAACCCGTATGCTCTGTGTGGGAGGGCTAGAGCAGGATTTTGAGGGCTTTTATGGGGCGATTAGGGGGTTATCACTATGAAAGAGGAGAAAATGACAGACACAGCATTA
The DNA here is from genome assembly GCF_030270165.1 of Helicobacter sp. NHP22-001. Taxonomy (NCBI): domain Bacteria; kingdom Pseudomonadati; phylum Campylobacterota; class Epsilonproteobacteria; order Campylobacterales; family Helicobacteraceae; genus Helicobacter; species Helicobacter sp. NHP22-001. The sequence continues at coordinate 161,419 of NZ_BSWS01000001.1, forward strand.
GAAGTGGAAAAATTAAGAGAGCAAGAAGCGGTGGGCGAAACTGAGGCAAACGAGGCAGGCGAAGCGCAAGCCCAGAAAGAGCCACCAATCGACTACCAAGCGAAGTTTAAAGAGGCACAGGATTTATACCTACGCACCCACGCCGACTTTGAAAACGCCAAAAAAAGGCTAGAAAAAGACAAGGCGATGGCACTAGAATACGCCTATGAAAAGATCGCCAACGATTTACTGCCCGTGATCGACACCCTGCACGCCGCCTTGAGTAGTGCTAAGCAAGAGGGCAGCGAGGGCGTGGCTCAAGGCTTGGAGCTCACCTTGCAAAAAATGCACGAGGTGCTCGCAAAGCATGGCATTGAATGCGTAGAGTGTGGGCTGGAGTTTGACCCCAACTTGCATAATGCAATCATGCAAGTGCAAGCAGAGGGGCAAGAGGAGGGGCAGATCGTAGAGGTCTTTCAAAAGGGCTACAAGTATAAAGAACGCTTGTTACGCCCCGCAATGGTGAGCATTGCAAAAAACTAATTAATCTCAACACAAAGGATACAAAATGGCAAAAGTGATCGGAATCGACTTAGGCACCACCAACTCCGCAATGGCGGTTTATGAGGGCAATGAGGCAAAAATCATTGCGAATAAAGAGGGCAAAAACACCACGCCTTCTATCGTGGCTTTCACCGACAAGGGCGAAATTTTAGTGGGCGAGAGCGCCAAACGCCAAGCGGTTACTAACCCCGAAAAAACCATTTATTCTATCAAAAGAATTATGGGGTTGATGAGCAATGAGGACAAAGCCCAAGAGGCAAAAAAACGCCTGCCTTATAAAATCGTGGATCGCAATGGGGCTTGTGCCGTAGAAATTGCGGGCAAAATCTACACCCCCCAAGAAATCTCGGCTAAAATCCTCATGAAACTCAAAGAGGATGCAGAAAGTTACTTAGGCGAACCAGTGAATGAGGCGGTGATCACCGTGCCCGCTTACTTCAACGACAGCCAAAGAAAGGCGACTAAAGAGGCGGGCACCATCGCCGGGCTAAATGTCCTAAGAATCATCAACGAGCCCACTTCAGCAGCCCTAGCTTATGGCTTAGACAAAAAAGAGTCTGAAAAAATCATGGTTTATGACCTTGGCGGGGGGACCTTCGATGTTACCGTGCTTGAAACGGGCGATAATGTCGTGGAAGTGCTTGCCACCGGCGGGGATGCCTTCTTAGGGGGCGATGACTTTGACAACCGCATCATCGACTTCATCGCTAAAGAATTTGAAGCGGAAAATGGCATTGACATTAAAAAGGACACCATGGCTTTGCAGCGCTTGAAAGAAGCGAGCGAAAACGCCAAAAAGGAACTGAGCTCCGCTCAAGAAACTCAGATCAATTTGCCCTTCATCACCGCCGATGCCAGCGGGCCTAAACACTTGGTGAAAAAGCTCACCCGGGCGAAGTTTGAAAGCTTGATCGACGACTTGATCGAGGACACCATTAAAAAAATCGACAGCGTGATCCAAGATGCGGGCTTAAGCCGTGGCGACATCGCCGAAGTGGTGATGGTGGGCGGATCGACTCGTATTCCCAAAGTGCAAGAGCGGGTGAAAAACTTCATTAACAAAGACTTAAACAAGTCTGTCAATCCCGATGAAGTCGTGGCTGTGGGGGCGAGTATCCAAGCCGGTGTGCTTAAGGGCGATGTGAAAGATGTCTTGCTCTTAGATGTGATCCCTTTAAGTCTAGGCATTGAAACTTTGGGCGGTGTGATGACAAAAGTCATTGAAAAGGGCACGACCATCCCCGCTAAAAAAGCCCAAGTCTTCTCCACCGCTGAGGACAACCAACCCGCCGTGTCCATCTTAGTCTTGCAGGGTGAAAGGGAATTTGCTAAGGACAACAAATCCCTAGGCAAGTTTGACTTAACCGGCATTGCCCCAGCCCCTAGAGGCGTGCCCCAAATTGAGGTTACCTTTGACATTGACGCAAACGGGATTTTAACCGTGTCCGCCAAAGACAAAAACACCGGCAAATCCCAAGAGATCAAAATCACCGGTTCTAGTGGCCTTAGCGACAGCGAGATCGATAAAATGGTCAAAGACGCAGAACTACACAAAGAAGAAGATGCTCGCCGTAAAGCGGTGGTGGAAGCCAAAAACCAAGCCGAAAGCCTAGCGCACCAAACCAAGAAAAACCTTGAGGAGCACAAGGCAAACTTAGAGCCTGGCGAAGTGGAAAAAATCCAAAAAGCCCTAAGCGATTTGGAAAGTACGCTGAAAAACGAAAACGCCAGCAAGGAAGAAGTGGAGGCAAAAATGAAAGCCTTGGCCGAATCTTCGCAAAAGCTCACAGAGGCGATGATGCAAAAAGAGCAAAACCCCCAAGCGGCTAAAAAAGATGAGGATGTGATAGACGCTGAGGTGGAATAAACACTAGCAGCACTCCTCATAAGGGGCACTCCCTTAGCCTTGAAGTAGGATGGTACCGCTCCTCTTGAGGCGTTACAAGCCAAAAGCAAGGAGTTAAAGAGGAGTTAAGGGGGCGAAATGAGCATAACCAAAGGGATTGGCGCAAAAAAATAAAGAGAATTTAGAGATACCCAAGACATCTACATTACAAAGAGTCTCAAAGTGGGTTTAAAAGGGCTGTTTTTAAACGGATCCCAACCGCCCTTGTGTGTGAGGTGTGGCATGCCAAACTTTTAGAGACCTTACACTTTATGGGGGTAATCAAAACCACGCACGGGGTGGGGATCATCCACCCCCCTCAAAAGAAAACCCCGCTCCTACGCTTAAAAATTTATCTGTATTGCTAGGCTAATGGTGGTGAAAAATTTAGAGTTTTTGTTTAGAATCTTTAAAGGGTTGCCCCATTTGGGCTTAAGCCTTGTAGGCACGAGGGAATTAGAGGCTAAACCCAAAGACATGGTAAGTTTTAATGTGTCTTTTTTGGGAGTGGTGGCAAATAGCCAAATGGCTACCCTGCTGTGCACCCACGATACGCTGATCTTGCCAAGCGTTGCCAAGCCTTGGGGCTTGGCGGTGGAGCAAGTCTTAGCGGTGGTTTGCCGGTTTTGGTGAGCTGTGCGTGTGGGGGGGCAAGTGTTTGTAGAAAATGGAGTTAATGGTTTTGTGTTTGATTTTAAAGATGAGGGAGCTTTAAGGGGGTTTTTAGAGGGTTTAGGAGAGCATTACCCCACGCTTTTAAAGGGGGCAGCCGTGGGACTTGTCCGCTAAAGATTCAAGCAAGTGGAGGCGTATTTTAATGGTCTCTAATCTTAGATTAGGAGGTTACAATGATATGTTGATAAAATGATTAAGGGTAGAGTTTTAGAGTTTAGGTCTATATTTTTGAATATCTTAGGAGAAACCATGCCTCTTACAGAACAAACAAAATTGATTATGTTCGTGGATTGGGAATGTTTACGGGGGGATTTTGAGTATTTGCAAAAGTTTTGCCCTGATTTTAAGCCCCCCCATTTCAACTACAACAACATGCACCAGCTCATGGCGTTTTTTAAAGTCTTTATCAAGCCCGATGAGGTGCTTTACCGCATGTATATCTATGTGTCCGAGCCTTTTGTGGAGGCAGCCGCTAGGGCACGAGATGAGCTAAAGACGCAGATTGAGGACTACAAGCGCGATTACCCCAAAGACTACGAGGGCAAGATAAGAAGGTCTAACAATGTGCAAGAGTTTAACCGCAATTTGACCCTTTGGACGGACATGCCAAAAGAGGTGCGGGTGGGGAAGGCAAAGATTTTATTCGAGTATGTGCCCTGCATTGAAGAGGTGGATCGGGTAAAAATGGAAAGTACCCGTAAGCAAATGTTTGTGCGCCAAAAGCAAGTGGATTTGCTCTTAGGGTTGGACATGGCGCATTTGGTGGATAATTTTTGCCAAACTAACCAGCATGGGCATATTTTGCTCTTTAGTCGCGATAGCGACTTTGTGCCCGCTTTGGAGTTTGCCAGAGATCAGCATGTCTTTAAGGTGTTTATCGGGCGCATGGAGAAGTTCCCTCCCTTCCCCGATGAGCTCAAGGGGGCGTGCGATGGCGTGCGGATGTTAAGCGTGGCTCGGGTGCTAGAGAGCATTCCACAGCCAAAACCCCGAGCTCACAAGCCCTACACCCCCCTAAATAACCCCTTTGATGGGCTAAAAGGTGAGACGCATTTCTAGCATTTCTCTCATCACTCCCGTGCTAAACGGGGGCAAGACGATGAAAAGAGCATGTGATCTGTCGCCATGCAAAGTACGCCCTCCCCGTGGAGCATTTGATCCTCGATGGGGGCAGCACGGACAACATGCTTGAGATTTTAAAAGCTCACTCTCATTTGCAAGTCTTTAACTCTAAGGACAAAGGACTTTATGGTGCAATGAATAAGAGCATTTTTTTAGTAAATGGGGAGATTGTGGGGATACTCAAATAGCGATGATTTAGCTGATTCTAGTGTGCTGGCACAAGTGTGTGGGGTGTTTAAAACGCACCTATGGGCGGATATGGTCTATGCTGATTTGGCATATGTTAAGTGGACTAAAATTGTGTACCACTATGTGGGTGGATATTTTAGCAAGAAAGGGTTTTACGGCAGGGTCTCGGCGCGCCCAACCCTTTTTGTGGGTAGAAAAGTTTATACCCGCTTTGGGGGCTATGAAATAGATTACAAAATCGCCACCGATAATGTGTTTTCGTTGCGTGCGCTATATACGGCTAGCGGACTTGAGGGCGGAGTCTATACTGAAAGTGGGGGGGAAATGGGCATGGAAAGTGGCACTCGGGGATTAAAGAGTTTGTGGCTCACAAACAAAGAAAATCTAAGAGCGCGTAAAGAAAAGGTATAAAAGCAAGCACGGCAACCATGCTCTTAAGGTATCTGTATAAAATCTTAGAGTTTGTCTTGTGCGTGCAAGGTCTAGGTGTTAAGTACCATAAATCGAAAAACTTTAGGGTAGGGGACACTCCTTTTAAAAGGGTGTGCGCCACAAGGTAAAATTAATCTTTGCTATTAGACTCGTTAGCTGCCCCGTAGGCGAATTTGACATAAATGGCTAGGCCAATGAGAAGTGCCGATACCCCTGCTGCCAAATACACGGCGTAGATGATCTTATTCGGTGCACTGATGCTAAATTTAAAGACCAGCATCAACGCTTCAATGGCTAGGGCGATGATGATCGAACCTAAAAAGCGGATCATCGTGCGGTGTATGGCGCGGTGGCTATCCCCGCTATTTTTACCTAAAACTTCTTCTTCAAAAATCGCTTTGACTAGATCGACCGTGGCTAAAGCTAAGGTCAATAAAACAATCGGGTGGAAAACTTCCTTCACATCAAAGCTACTAAAGTGTATTAAAGCGTGGTAAAGGCTCGATAGACTCTTAACGAATAAGAGCAAAGACACAAGGGCTAAAGTGATGGAAATGCTAAAATACATCACCACGCTACCCTCAGCAAAGGCGCTGTAATGTTTAGAAGAGGAGCTTAAAGCCACGGCGACCCTTAAGGGGATGTGCATACACACCACATAAAACAACTCGTCCTTGTCGTTGTAAATGGGGTAGGCAGCTGTTACAACTAGCCCCCGATTGCTACGGGTGGGGTAGGGGTTTGTGAGGATACAACGCCGTTCAGCCACCGCCTCATAGAAATACCCCCGCTCTAAAGAGTTTTGGGCAAAAGAGCTCTTGACATTACCCTCTCCATCGATCAAGTTGCCATTGACATCTAGGATAAAAATATCCTCCTTAATGCGGACTTCTTGCTTAATACGCTCCATCGCTAGTTGTATGTATGTTAAGGTCGGCTCTTTAAGATAGTTCTTAATATTTTGGGTCAACAAATAGGACACATAGGCATAAAGCTCACTCTTGATCTTGGTGTATTCGGTCACATCTTTAGACAACATGCGCACTCCTATTGGTTTAGTATGAAGGTTTGCCCCCCTCTTAAATCATTTTGCAAGGCTTGCATGCTTTTTGTAAATAGTTTGTTTAAGGCTAAGTTTAGGGCATGGTTGTAGTTGGCATTAGGTCCGCTGCGCTCATTAGGGTCGCTATCTAGTGGGTTGGCGCGTAAAATGGGCTGCTCAATCCGCACGCTAATGTGGCTTAAACACTTAGTGGAGTTTTCAGCACACAGGCGCAAACTGATTTCACTCCTAGCATCTAGCATTTGCAACACTTGCGCAGGGTCTAAAGAGTTGTTGTGCCCCCTTTTAAGTATTTTGGCAATGTCTTTTAAATCTTTTGGAGTATTTTTAAAAGCTAGACTGATTTTAGCTTGCAAATGGGTATTGTAACCCTGCGGATTTAAGGGGTAACCTAGATGTTTAAGCAACCCAATTGTGGCTCTTTGTAGGGCTTTTGTGAATTGGTGGCGATCATACTCGGGGACGAACTCGGCGTTAAAGACCACCTTAGGTGAGTTTAAGAATAGTGGGTCTAGAGCGAGGTTAATTTTAGACGGGTTTAAAGGATAGCTTAAATTCAGGCTAAAAGGCGAAAATACACTATTGCACCCCCAAAATAGCCCGATCAAAAACACCCAAAAGCGCATAAAAACCCCTTTAAAAAATACGGACATTATAGCCTAAGAAGGGTTAACTTAGTGTATCTGTTTTAACTGAGATCAACGCAGGACTGGGCGGTTGAATTTTGGTCATGTTGGTTTGACAGAGAACTGCAAACCAGGTGAGCACGCTACTCCCACAATAGATAACAATAGCACAGACGACCATTTGAGGATTTAAAATGGGAAAAATCAAAAGTGGCGGACAGGGAGGGATTCGAACCCTCGGTAACCTTGCGGCTACGCATCCTTAGCAGGGATGTGGTTTCAGCCAACTCACCCACCTGTCCACAAGCACAAAACTAGATTTTAATTAAAGATAACTGAAGGACAGCTTAGTATGCTAAAATAAACGGATTTTAAACAAAGGATCTAACATGCCCACTTTTCAAACCATCGGGGTGATGGGCGCAATGGCCGAAGAAATCGCCCCCATTTTAGCCAAATTCTCCCAACACACGCAAGAAACCCTAGGCAACAACACCTACTACGGTCTAAAACTCCAAGATTTAAACATCGTGCTCGCCTACAGCAAAATAGGTAAGGTGCATGCCGCCACCACTGCCACCACGCTGGTTTTGCACCACCGCGTGCAAGCCATTATCTTTAGCGGTGTTGCTGGCGGATTAGCTCCAAATCTAGCCATTAATGACTTGCTTTTAGCAACCAAACTTTGTCAAGCTGACATTGACCTAACTCCCTTCAACCACCCTTTAGGCTTTATCCCTGAAAGTAGCGTGTTTGTGGAGAGCGACCCACAATTAAACGCCCTAGCTAAAAGTGTGGCGCAAAAATTAAATCTCTCTTTGAAAGAGGGGATCATTGCCACTTGCGATCAATTTGTGAGCGACCCCAAACGTAAACAATCCTTTGCCCAACACTTCGGGGCAAGTGCCGTAGAAATGGAGGGGGCGAGTTTGGGCTTTGTGTGCCGCGATTTCAACATCCCCTTTTGCGTGTTAAGGAGTGTGAGCGACACGGCCGATGGCGCAGCCCCTGTGGACTTTGACGCATTCTTGCACCAAAGCGCACAGATCAGCGCAGACTTTGTCTACGCTATGTTGCAGGAATTAGCCATAAACAAAAGTTAAGGTCGTTGAGGAGGTGTTTAAACACCCATTTAGGTTTGTTTAAGAGTTTTTAAAAGCCATAGCAAGGCGTTCTCTACCAAAGCACATGTAGACAAATACCTTTCTTTTAGATTGTAGATTGGATTAACTAGATTATTTTGTTTATGATAAAGTTGAGGGCACTCTAGGGCGTAATGGGGAATGTGTGGACGAAGTAGGTGTCTATATTTTTTTTCAGTGGTGTAGCCTAGAGCTAAAAAGTTTTCAAAGCACAAGTTAAACTTATACCCACTGATAAACTCGTGCTTGTTTAGCGCCAAATGTCCAATCGTGTTAAACACCCTACCCCGCTCCCGCCACAGGTGGCTCGACTCAATGAACGCGTCTAAAAGCGTGGTAAATATTAACGACCTTAGCGCAAAATGGCGGAAATGTCCACGATGTCCTCAAGCATGACCTTCACCTTGCAATCGGCACACACATACAAGCTAGCGATGCGGCGTTGATCGCCCTGAAAACGCGGCTCCATAAACTTAGCGATTTTCAACACGCTTTTACTTGTCCCCATCGCCTTGCCACACATGCGGCAAGAAAACAAAGTGTCTTCAGCCATCAGCTGAGGGGTAAAGTAGCTAGGATTTAGGGCAATGCCATCCCTTTCTAACTCAAGGCACTTCTCAGGGCAGGTGGGCACGCAATACCCGCAAGTGGTGCATAAGGACGGGTTAAAAAGCAGGCGGTAGTTGTTGCCATCGATGCTTAGGGCGTTGGTGTTGCACGCCCCCACGCACGCTAAACAAAGCGTGCAGCTCTCAAAAATTTTAATGTGCCCATAGCGGATAAACGCCCCACAGCCCACCTGCCCAAAATCCCCCTCACCCACCATGTGCGCGAGGCGTTTGGCGAACAGATCGCGCTTGGTGTGTATGGGGGTGGTGGGGGGGCTAAAATGGGTGTGCTCTAAAATCTGCGCCTGCTCTAGGCAAGCTTTAAGCTCCTCTGGGCTAAAGGCACACAAGATCGCCGGTTGTTGGTAGATTTTTTCATAAATGCCATTGAGCAGTGCGATGCTTTCAAGAGTGCCCACACCTAGCTCTTTGGCGTAGAGCACCACTTGCGCCCCGCTCTCTTGCAAGAGTGTAAGCAAATAGGTTTGTTCTAAGATGTTGGCGTTCAGGCTTAAGGGCAACACCTCTTTTTTAAGCGGGGTAGTGGGCAATTCTATATTTTTGTCTAAAATGAGGGGGATATAGCCTTGATAGAGTTTAGCAATGGCTTGCATGCACTCTAGGCTCAAGGCGTTATAGTGTAAACTTCCGCTCGGGCACACGGCGATGCACTTGCCGCAGTCAATACAATCTTGAGGTTTGATCTCTAAATGGCGGTTGTCCGCACACTCTACCCCCTTTTCTCTAGCAATTTCGGGGTCTAGCTTGGTGATGGCAAGCGTGGGGCAAACCTCCGTGCATTTGCCACAACACTCCACCCGTCGTTGGTGGTATTGACAAATGTTGGAGTTGTAGCTAAACACCTCTAAAGGGGTTTCTTGGGTGGAGGTGGGGGCAAAGTCAAATTGTAGACCATGCACCTCGTAGAGTAGCGATAGGCTGGCGGCTAATTCTAGGGGGCTTTGGGTGCTGTTTTCAATGAGAAAATTAATTTCAGGTGCGACCCTCTTGGCTCCCTTCAAAGGCACATTGCTCACCACGCAATCAGTTGGCGCGGGGACATCTTGCACCACGATGTGCTCGTGGGGGGCGACTAGTGGGTGCTTGGGGTCTTTGACATAGACAAATTCCAGCAAGGGGCTATTTTTCCACCACAATTTGCATTTTTTGCCCCTTCAAGCGCACATAGAGTTCTTTTAGCCCATGTGATTTGTAAGTGGACTTTTTGTGTTTATAGGCTTCGTAGTCTTGGTTAAAGGCGATGCGGAAAAGCTTATCTCCCCCGCTGGTGGGGTAAGGGGTGACATTCACACCCGAAATGCGGATGATTTTACCCTCGTTTTTGGCGAAGATTTTGGTTTTGAATTTCTCAAACTTTTTAATGTCCATGCCACTCACATGTCTAAAGTCGGGGGCGTAAAACTCCAAATAGGACACTAAATTACTCTTAGCCCACGCTGAACGCCACGCATAAAGACTGCTTAAAAGTGTGGCTAGCTCCGCCTTGCTCGCTTGGGGCAGGTTGTTTTCATAGACGATCAAAATGGACTTCTTGCCTTGAATGATCTTGTCGTAAGTTTTGAGGGCGTTGTTGTTGATGGCGATGCAACCCTTGGTGTTGTTGTTCCGTTTACCATCTAAGGGCATGCCATGGATCCAAATGCCGTGCCCGGTGCGTTTTAAAACCACATCTAGGGGGTTGGGGTAGTTGGTAACAAGGGCTAGGGGTCCATAAAAAGTGCTGGGGGGGGCGATCTTTTTGATGATTTGATAAACCCCTATGGGGGTCGCCTTATCCCCCTCGCTCACCTTCACCCCGATTTTAGAACCCACAAGGGCTTTTGTGGCGTCTACCCTAGTGATTTTCTCCCCACCCATTTGGTAGAGCTCTAATTTGGGGTTGGCCTTGTTGATCAAAAACAAATAGTTTAAATCTTCATAGTAGCCATAGGTGGTGTCCTTGGTCTCTAGCAAATCCTCCCAAAACGCCCTTTGGCTCAAATAGGATTGCAAAAGCTTTTCAATGGACTCGATGCCCTTTTCGTGGTAAGCCTTGACAAAGCCCATTAAAGTGTCCGCCTGCGCCCCCACCGCTAAAGCCACCGCCACAAAAATAGAGCGCAAAAACGCTTTTTGCAAAAACATGCTAACCCCTAAAATAGAAAATGACAATAAGAGTTCCCTATTCTACCACATAGCCCATTTTTTTGAGCTGATCCTGCATAGAAGTCCAGTTTTTCTGCACCACGACCTCCAAGCGCAAAAACACTTTTTTTTGGATAAAGCCCTCGATGTTACGGCGTGCCTCCTGCCCGATTTTTTTCACCACCGCCCCGCCCTTGCCGATCACCATTTTTTGCTGGCTCTCTTTAGCCACGATGATCTGGGCTTGGATTTTCTCGATATGTTCTTGCTCTTGCACGGCTTTTACCAAAACCGCACTCTCATAGGGGATTTCATCGCTTAAGAACTTAAAAATCTGCTCTCTAATGATCTCGGCGTAAATCTCACGCATTTGGATGTCGCCGAGCATGTCCGGGTCGTAGTAAAAGGGGGCGTTAGGTAAAAGTTTTACCACTTCATCTAGTAGGGCGTTTAAATTGCGCCCCTTTTGTGCGCTGATGGGGATCAACGCCTTAAAGTGCTGGCTATAGGGCGTGTAGTCTTTGAGCTTGGCTAAAACTTGAGCGTTTGTGGCGGTGTCTATTTTGTTTAGGGCTAATAAATGGGGCTTGCTTGCACTCCTCCATTTTAAAAACTCCTCATAGGCTTTTAAAGAGTCGTGTATCCCCGCCACAAACACCGCCAAATCGCAAGCCTCAAAGGCACTATGGCTCTGCGCCACCATTGCCCTATTTAAAAGTTTCTCTTGGGTGCATAGCCCGGGGGTGTCTAAAAACACCATTTGGCACTCCGCACCGGTTTTATCAGTGTAAGGGATAATGGCTTTTAGGATTTTACGCGTGGCGTTCGCCTTGTGCGAAGTGAGGGCTAAACGCGCCCCCAAAAGGGCGTTGATTAAAGTGCTTTTGCCGGCGTTTGGTTGCCCGATTAAGGCAATAAATCCCGCCTTTGTCATAGGATAAAGCGGGCTAAATCCACATCCTCCACAAGGTCTTTAAGCTTGTCGCTCACTTGCTCTTTGGACACCACGACTTGTTGCCCGCTGTAGCTTGTGGCGTTAAAACTAATGTCCTCAAGCACCTTTTCTAAAGTCGTGTGTAGTCGGCGTGCCCCAATGTCCTCTGTCTTTTGGTTAGCTAAATACGAAAGGCGGGCTAATTCCCTTAGCGCCTCTGGCTCAAAGACCAAATCCACACCCTCCACCTGCAACAAGGCTTGGTATTGCTTGATGATCGAGCTTTTTGTCCGGGTTAAAATCTCGTGCATGATCTCCTCGCTCAAGCTCTCTAGTTCCACCCTTAGGGGGAAGCGTCCTTGCAACTCGGGGATCAAGTCGCTAGGCTTACTCAAATGAAACGCCCCGGCGGCAATGAATAAAATATGATCGGTGCTAAGTGCCCCATACTTCGTCTGTATCGTGCTGCCCTCCACAATGGGGAGCAAATCTCGTTGTACGCCCTCTTTGCTGGGGTCTTGCCGCCCGCCCTCTTTGCTGCTCACGGCGATTTTATCAATCTCATCAATGAAAATCACCCCACACTGCCTTGCCCTCTCTAGCCCCTCTCTTTGCACTTTCTCCATGTCTAAAATGGCTTGGGACACATCGTGGCGCAGGGCATCTTTAGCTTCTTTGATCGTCATCTCTTTAGTAACTTTCTCTGTGCCCTTGCTTAAAATCTTTGTCAAGCTCTCTTGTACTTTAATGATCTCAGGGGGGACATTAAAATCCCCCTCCAAGCTGCGTTTGTCTAGCTCAATTTCGATCTTTTGGTTGTCTAGGGCAGTGCCCCGCACCTTTTCTTTAGTTTTTTCAAAGTTTAGGGCGTACTCCTCTTTTTTGGTGTCGCTCACGCTGCTAGGCAAGGGGGGCAAGAGTTTTTTAGCGATGCGCTCGATCACCAAATCCTCGATCTTGCTTTGGTTCTTTTGCTTCTCTTCAGTTTCCACCAAATGCACGCTTGCAGCGACCAAGTCGCGCACCATCGACTCCACATCCCGCCCCACAAAGCCCACTTCGGTGTACTTGCTCGCCTCCACTTTGACAAAGGGCAACCCCATCATCTTAGCCATACGCCGCGCGATCTCGGTTTTACCCACGCCCGTAGAGCCGATCATCAAAATGTTTTTAGGCGTAACCTCCTCTTGGATTTCTTTGGGCAGTTGCAACCGCCGCCAGCGGTTACGCAAAGCAATGGCGATCATCTTTTTAGCGTCTTGCTGCTGGATAATGTAGCCATCCAAATACTCCACAATCTCTTGTGGGGTTAAGTTTAACTTCTGTGGGTCTTGCATTAAAGCTCCAAGATTTTAATGTTTTGGTTCGTGTAAATGCAAAGATTGCCCGCAATTTTTAGCGACTCTTCAACTAAGGCTCTAGGCTCTAGGGTGGCGAATTTATCTAAAGCCCTAGCGGCACTTAAAGCATAGTTGCCCCCACTGCCAATCGCTGCGATCTTGCCATCTTCAGGCTCAACCACATCGCCCGTGCCGCTTAAGATAAAAATAGATTGCTTGTTTAGCACAATCATCATCGCCTCCAAGCGGCGTAAAAACTTGTCCTTACGCCACTCTTTGCTAAAATCTACGACACTTTTAAACAAATCCCCTTTTTTGCCCTCCAAAATCCGCTCAAACATGTCAAACAAACTAAACGCATCGGCGGTGCTGCCCGCAAACCCGCTTAAGATTTGCCCGTGGTGCAGGGTGCGTATTTTCGTGGCGTTGCCCTTTAAGACGCAATTATTGAAACTCACTTGCCCGTCTCCGCCGATAATGGCGTAATCCTTGTCCTCAAAATGCGTTTTATAGCCTAAAATGGTGGTGGCGTGAAACATCGCTACTCAGCCACCACATCCACTTTTAACACGCCATGCACGCCGTGCCCTAATTTCACCTCAATTTCATAAAGCCCCGTGCTTTTAATGGGGGTTTTGAGCTCTAGGGTCTTTTTGTCTAGCTCAATGGGGTGGCTGGCTTGCAGGGCATCGATGACTTCCTCTTTGGTGATTGAGCCAAAGAGCGCGCCATTAGCCCCGACTTTTTTGGTGATTTTAAGCGTGATTTGCTCTAGAGTTTTGGCTAGGGCTTCTTTGTCGGCTAAATCTTGTGCCTCTTGTTCAGCGCGTTTTTTAGCGGTGGCTTTAAATTGGCGGATCACATCGTTAGTCGCTAGTTTAGCTAAACCTTTGGCGAGCAAAAAGTTATTGCCATAGCCATCCTTCACGCTCACAACTGCGCCTGCCTTGCCTAAATTTTTCACATCTTTTAACAATAAAACTTGCATGAAAATCCTTTGAGTTTGGTTTAAAAAACCCCCCATTATAGAGCCACTAGGTTTAAAATGCCTTTAACGCAAACTAGGGTCTAGGGGCAGGAACAAACGCCCATAATTGGGGTTTGTCCGCAAAAGTTTTTCTTTAAAAATCCCGTAATTGTCGCACCCCGATTGTAAGCCATAGTTACACACATAGGAGAACAAATCTAACGCCCTTTGGTCGTTTTGGGGCACGCCCAAGCCCTTTTGATAAAGCACGCCTAAATTATTACAGCTGGAGAGATTGCCCCCTTCACAAGCCTTTTGGAAATATTTGGCGGCGTAAAAGTTATTCTTAGGCACGCCCTCCGTGCCCTTGGTGTAAATCCAACCCAAATTGGCGCAGCCTTGAATGTCGCCGGCATTGCAGGCTAGATAGTTCAAATCCACATCGCTCAGTTTCGCCTTGTCAATGCCATAGATATTTTTAACATTGCTCATCAAGCCCAAATTATAACAGCCCAAATCGCTCCCATTTTCGCAAGCGTATTTGTAATAGTCTAGGGCTTTGTAATAATTTTTAGGCACGCCCACGCCATTGGCATACATCCACGCCAAATTATTGCACGCCAAGACACTGCCCCCCGAGCAACCCACGGCATAGAGTTGCGCAGCTTTTTCTTTATCATCGGGGGTGGGGTTTTGTTTGTAGTCGTAGGTTTGGGCTAAGTCTGCGCACGCACTCGCATCCCCCCCACTGCAGCCTAGCTCATAGTAGCGGGTGGCTTTTTCTGGGTCTGTCTGTATCCCCACGCCATTGGCATACATCGTGCCCACCGCAAAGCACCCGGCAGGGTTGCCCTGATCGCAGGACTTGACAAAGAGCCGAAACGCACTTTTATAATCCGCCGCCTTAATCGCCGCTATGCCCGCACTCAAAGCGTCTTGGGCGAGAGTGGGGGGGGTTAAGCGGTCGTTCATGGGTGGTTGTGTGCGTGGGGGTGGCGTGCCGGGAGTGGTGGGGGCAAAGCGGGTAGGGGGTTGGGCGGGTTGTGCTTGGGCGGAAGGGGTGTTTTGGGAGGGCGCATTTTGCGTCCCTTGCATGTTTTGCGCCCCTTGGGTCGTTGCACCTTGTGGGGTGTTCCCTGCCGCCACTAAAAAGCCCAAAAATGCCAAAAATGCCAAAAACAATTTAGCACGCATAACGCCCCCTAGTGGTGTAAATTCGTGTTGAGCGGTATGTGCCGCTTGCTTGCCAGCGCACACATCTTGCCATTTTGGCTATTTTGCCTAAAGTGCAAGCCATTTAGCCCCGACAGCTCTGCCCCCTTGTAAAGCCCGCTCTCTTTAGGCTTAAAGCCGGGGTTCATCTCTTGCAATTTCTCTAAGTCTTTGGGGGCGATTTCAAAGATTGTCCCGGCTAAAACCCCAATCCCGGCATCTAAAATACACCCATCGCCTAGGCTTATGCCAAGCACTGAGTTAGCCCCAAGTAAGCAGTTTTTGCCTATGCTAATGGGCTCACTATTGCCTCCACTCAGCACACCTAAAACGCTTGCCCCGCCGCCTATGTCCGTGCCCTCGCCCACCATCACCGAAGAGCTGATCCGCCCCTCGTTCATGCACGCCCCCTCCACGCCGGCGTTAAAGTTAATGTAACTGGCTCCGGGCATTTGGGTGTAACCGCCCTTGCCAAGATATGCTCCAAAGCGTGCCTTAGCGCTGTCCAGCAGGCGGATATTATCCACTTGGGGTAAAACTTGCATGAGATAGCGGGGGAATTTGTCTATGAAGTCAATGGACGGGTAGCTGCCATGCACCTTTAGGGCGATCTCTTGTGTGCGTAAATACTCCAACTCGTAAGCAATGTTGCCACTCCAAGCCACATTAGGCAATAGCCCAAAAATGCCCTCTAAGTTTAAACTTCTTAAAGGGGCTTTGCCTAGAGATAGGGCTAAGAGTTTCATATAGACGCTCTCTAGGCTTTGGCAGGGCTTGTCCTCATAAAGCAGCACAAAATGGTAATTGTAAAGCTGTTCTTGTTTGGGGCTCTGGCTGTATAACTGGGCGCGTTGCAATTCTAAGAGCACTTGGATATTGGGGTGCTTGTGTGCCCCCAAACTCTCGGCTAAAAAGGGCTTAAACAACTCTAAGGCTTTTTGGATAAAGGCGACATCCACCCCATAAACGGCTTCGCTTACAGATTCGCTTAAAGGCGGGGCGGACTTGCTCGCCTCTTTAAACACCGCATACGCCCCCAATGCCTCGCCCCAATTTAGCACGGGATAGGTGGCGCATAAGGGCTTGCCTGTGTGTTGCCCGTGCTGGATTTTGGCGATCCCAAAGGCTAGGGGCTTTTTATAGTCGGGGGAGTTTTGGAAGTCATCGACAAAGCGTTTAAAGTTTTGCATGGTTGTCCTCGTGTTGGTGTTGTGTGGCTAATTCTTGCACTTCTTTAACAAAGGTTTCTAGGAGCTGGTCTTCGGGAAGTTTGTGGATCACCTGCCCTTTTTTGATAATCAAGCCGCTTTTCTTGCCAAAGGCGATCGCAATGTCGGCGTGCTTGGCTTCGCCTAGAGCATTCACCACACAGCCCATCACGCTCACATCTAAGGGGATTTTAATGTGGGCCAATCTTTGCTCCACCTGTGCCATTAAAGCGACTAAATTAGACTCAATGCGTCCGCAAGTCGGGCAAGAAATAAAGGTGATCCCCTCTTTTTGCCGTCCGCTGTAACGCAAAATCGCCTTAGCGACTTTAATCTCTTCTTCAAGCTCCCCTGTGATCGACACCCTAATGGTGTCCCCGATCCCTTCTCTCAACAAATGCCCTAAAGCCATCGCGCTTTTAATGCTGGAGTGAAACAAGCTGCCTGCTTCAGTAACGCCTAAGTGAAAAGGATAAGGCGTTAGGGGGCGTAACTTCTCGTAAGCTTGGATTGTCCGCTCCACATCGCTCGCCTTTAAAGAGACTTTGATATTGCTAAAGCCCACATCTTCTAAAAGCTTAATGTTATAAAGGGCAGATTGCACCATGCCCTCTGGCGTTGCCCCGTATTTGAGCTCAAAGGGCTTTTCTAAACTCCCCCCATTCACCCCGATTCGAATAGGTAAATTACGCTCATTGCACGCTTTAGCCACCGCTCTAATGTTTTCGACTGCGCCGATATTGCCCGGATTGATGCGGATCGCATCCACGCTTTCAGCGGCGATTAGGGCCAAATGGTGGTGGAAGTGTATGTCGGCGATTAAAGGCAAACTGGCGACTTTTTTAAGCTCTTTTAGGGCGTTTGCGTCCTTTTTATGACGCACCGCCACCCGCACAAAGTCAGCCCCCGCAAGCTTCAAGCGATCGATTTGTGCCTTTGTGGCTTGTATGTCGCAGGTTTGGCTGTAGGCCATGCTCTGCGTGCTGATGGGGGCATTGCCCCCTATGGGGGTGGAGCTGATAAAAATTTGCTTTGTGGCAAAACGAGGGCGCATGCTTTAAGTCCTTTGCATAAAGGGCGAGTTTAACCTAAAATGCATGAGATAGAGCTAAAGGGCGGGCAAGACTTGTAGGCAAAAATGGGTGAAGGGGCAAGCTTGCCAAGCCTGCTTGCCACAAGTCCCCTTTAAGGTGGTGTTGATTGTAATAACCCACACATGAAGGGGGCTTGGCATGCCCTTTAAAAGCAAGGGCAGGGCGTGCTCTAATTGCTCTGGGGTTGGAAAGGGGCTGGGGATACATAGGTATTTTTCAGCTACTAAAAAGGCGTTGTAGTGGCAAGAAATTTGCGTTACGCCAAAGTGGCGGATTAATTCTAAAGCAAGCATGTTTTCAAACACGGGGGGCAGGGGGTGGGTGTAGCTAAAGGCGTAGGGCAGAGAAAAATCGTAAAAGTAGAGTTTAGGGCGGGTTGCCTTAAAGCTAGCTAGGCTTAAAAGGGTGTGGCTTGCTTGCAAAAAGGCGATGAAGGCATAAAGGTGGTCTTTGGAGATTTTTAGGCTCTTTTTAAGCTGGGTGTAAAGGTGGTGGGTGCTTAGGCTTCTAGCTTGATAAGGCAGCAGGGCTTTAAATAGGGGGGCTTTGTCTTTAAAAGCTAGGGCGTAAAGGGCTTGTTTTTTAAGGGCGATTTCATTTGGGAGGCAAAAGAGCAGTTCGGGCAAATTGCCTTCTTTTAAAAAACGGGCTAGCAGTGTCTCTGGCTCTTTCTTGTGAAAGCGCACAAACTCGGCAAAACTTAAAGGCAAAATGGCTTGGGTTTTAAAGCCTTTGGGGGGGGTTTGGGGCGTGCTTTGGATTAAAATTGTGGGGGTGTTTAAGGGGGGCATGGGGGGTGTGGGGTGCTTCAAAATGAGTAAATCCACGCTTTTATCTTGGCAAAATAAAGGCAGGGCTTTAAAAAGCTCGGCTAAGTTTAAGCGTTCATCCGTGCAATCCACAAACATGGGGCGTTTGTAGTTAGCGGCGTTTAGTAGGGCTAAAGAGCTCTTGCCTGCCTTCACGCCCCCATAAAGTAAGGTGTTGGGCTTGATTAAAATATCTCTAGGTTTGAGATTTTTGGCTTGCAGGGGGTTTTCTAAAAGGCTCTCTAGCATGGGATAGGGCATGTTTAAATTCTAGTATATTTATCCTTATAAGAAGGATAAAATTAAAAGGGCAAGTTACGCTAAATGGGGGCTTTTGCCTTGACTTGTGGGCGTTTTTAGCCTATAATCAAGGCTTTTAAATTTGCTAAGGATTTTAATGGAAAAAATACGACTCAAGCTCAAAGCCTACGATCATAGGGTTTTGGATCGTTCGGTGGTGGCGATTGTGGAAGCGGTCAAACGCTCTGGCTCAGAGATCAGGGGCCCCATCCCCCTACCCACAAGAAACAGGCGTTACACGGTGCTGCGCTCCCCTCATATCAACAAAGACTCTAGAGAGCAGTTTGAAATACGGGTACATAGCCGTTTGATCGACATCATGGCCGCCACCCCTGAAACCGTGGATAGCCTGATGAAATTAGATTTAGCCCCTGAAGTGGATGTAGAAGTTACTTCAATGGAGGCGAAGTAACGCTTCAAACGCAATTTTTATTGGAGAGTAAATGGAATACCTAGTGCAGAAAATTGGAATGAGCCGTGTTGTGGGTGCAAACAGCACGCCCGTAACCTTGCTGAAAATCCTAGATAGCAAGGTCTGTGAGGTCAAAGAGGGCGGACAACTTCTAGTCGCCTACCCCCTACATAAAACCCACAACAAAGCCATTGCCGGGCAACAAAAAAAGTATAACTTGAGTGCAGAGTTCAACCACTTTGCGACTTTGCAAGGGCAGGCACAAGACTTGGGCGATTTGAGCTTAGAGCCTTTAGAAAACGCCGCCCGTATTAAAGCCACCTTTTACACTAAGGGGCGTGGCTTTAGCGGCGCGATGAAACGCTGGAACTTTCAAGGGGGCCCAGCCGCACATGGCAGCCGCTTTCACCGCCGGCTAGGCTCTATTGGTAACAGAGAGTGGCCCGGACGCGTGCAAAAAGGCAAGAAAATGGCAGGGCATTATGGCAATGAGAAGGTTACATGCCATAACGAAGTCCTGTCTTTTAACAAAGAGAGCAAAATTTTGGTGCTGAAAGGTTCTGTGGCCGGCTACAGCGGAGCGTATGGCAGGATCAGCATCCAGAAAGGGAAGTAATGAAAGCAAGAGTCTTAGACCAGCAGTGTCAAGAAGTCGGGCAATTAGATTTGCCCGAGCGCTTCAAGGACATTAAAGAGCACAATCTTTATTTATACATTAAACACTACCGCGCCCTAGCCCGTGCCAACACCGCCAAGAGCAAAAACCGCGGCGAAGTGAGTGGGGGCGGACGCAAACCTTGGAATCAAAAAGGCGGCGGACGCGCAAGGGCAGGCAGCATCACTTCTCCCGTGTTTGTGGGGGGGGGTGTGAGCCACGGGGCGACCAACAACCGCAACTACGATCTCAAGATCAACAAAAAGCAAAAAAGACTCGCTTTAGAATACGCCCTAGCCCAAAAAGCCCTAAATCATAACTTGGTGGTGGTGGATCAAATCGACATCCCCAGCAAGAAAACTAAGGACGCAAGTGCCTTTGTGAAAAACCTAGGCTTTAGAGATGTCCTACTCATCACAAGGGCATTAGATGAGGGCAATTATTTAGCCTTTAGGAATCTCAAAAATTGCTACTTGCTTGAAACGAGCGAAGTGAATGCCTATTGGATCGCCGCCTTTGGGGCAGTGGTGGTGGAAAAAGCCGCCTTTGAGGCGCTCATCAAAGCACATGAAGGAGAATGAGAATGGCAGACATCACAGACATCAAATCCATTCTTTACACCGAAAAATCCCTATCCATGCAAGAAAATGGGGTGATTGTGGTGCAAACCACAATGGGTGTCAGCAAAAACCAGCTCAAGGCGATCTTTAAAGATTACTTTGGCTTCGTGCCTTTAAAAATCAATTCACTCAGGCAAGAGGGCAAGGTGAAACGCTTTAAGGGCAGAATGGGGCAACGCAATGGCTATAAAAAGTTCTATGTCAAAGTCCCCAAAGACGCAAACATCACCGCTTTGAGCGCATAAGGACAGAATATGGCGATTAAAACCTACAAACCCTACACCCCCAGCCGCCGCTTTATGAGCGGCTTAAGCTCAAGCGACATCACCGCTAAAGCGAGCGTGAAAAAACTTTTAGTCAAACTCCCCGCCCACGCCGGACGCAACAACCAAGGGCGGATCACCAGCCGCCACAAAGAAGCAGGGGCGAAAAAGCTTTATCGAATCATTGACTTCAAACGCAATAAATTCGGCATTGAGGGCAAGGTGGCGGCGATCGAATACGACCCTTACCGCAACTCAAGGATTGCGCTCATCGTGTATCCAGACGGCGATAAACGCTACATTTTACAGCCCAGTGGCTTGAAAGTGGGCGACATTGTGATCGCAGCTGAGGGCGGGCTAGACATCAAACCCGGCTTTGCCATGAAACTTAGAAGTATCCCCATTGGTACCATCGTGCATAACATTGAAATGCACCCCGGGGCTGGCGGACAGCTGGCTAGAAGTGCGGGCATGAGCGCACAAATCATGGGGCGTGAGGATAAATACACCATCTTACGCATGCCCAGTGGCGAAATGCGTTATATTTTGAGCGAGTGCATGGCGAGCATTGGCGTGGTGGGCAATGAGGACTTCATCAACACCAACATCGGTAAAGCCGGACGCAACCGCCACAGAGGCATTAGGCCACAAACTAGGGGCTCTGCCATGAACCCAGTCGATCACCCCCATGGCGGTGGTGAGGGTAAAACGGGCTCTAGCGGACACCCCGTATCGCCTTGGGGCACTCCAGCTAAAGGCTATAAAACCAGACGCAAAAAAGCAAGCGATCGCTTGATCATTTCACGCAAGAAAGGCAAATAATGGGAAGGTCAATTAAAAAAGGTCCTTTTGTGGATAAGCACCTGATGGACAAGACTCTCAAACACAAAGCCAAAAAAGACAATCGCCCCATTAAAACATGGTCAAGAAGAAGCACCATTCTCCCCGACATGATTGGGCTGACCTACAATGTGCATAATGGGCGTATCTTTATCCCTGTTTATATCACAGAAAACCATGTGGGCTATAAACTGGGCGAATTTGCCCCCACAAGGACTTTTAAGGGGCATAAAGGCACCGTGCAAAAAAAGATAGGTAAATAACATGGCACAACAACACACAAAGGAAAGCAAATGAGTAGGGCAACCCTTAGATACACCCGACTATCCCCCACCAAGGCAAGGCTGCTCGCTAGACAAGTGCAAGGCATGAACGCCGAAGTGGCGATCGCCCGTTTAGAATTCACCCCCAACAAAGCCGCCCGCATGCTCTCAAGGGTGATCAGCGCAGCGGTTTATAATGGCGGGCATGACTCCAAAGAAGTGGAAGTTTTAAGCTGCCGTGTGGATGCAGGTCCCGTGTTAAGAAGACACATGCCAAGAGCTAGAGGGCGTGCCACTTCCATTAGAAAGCCCACCGCACACATTCTAGTTGAAGTGGGCAAGGGAGGGCAAAACTAAATGGGACAAAAGGTCAATCCTATTGGTTTAAGATTAGGCATTAACCGCAACTGGACTTCTCGCTGGTTTCCTAGCAGCAATGTGGCGGTGGCAAACATTGAAGAAGACTACCGCATCCGCAAATTCCTTAAAAAAGAGCTTTACTACGCTGGCGTGAGCGAGATTTTGATCGAAAGGGCGGCGAAAAAATTACGCATCACTGTGGTGGCGGCGCGCCCTGGGCTCATCATTGGCAAAAAGGGCGTGGATATTGAGAAAATCAAAACTTCTTTGAAAAATTTGATTAAGAAAGAAATTGCGGTCAATATCAAAGAAGTTAAACGCCCCCAAGCGGACGCACAACTTTGCGCCGAGAATGTGGCGACACAATTAGAAAAACGGGTCGCCTTTAGACGCGCCATGAAAAAAGTCATGCAAACCGCCATGAAATCTGGGGCACGGGGGATTAAAGTGAGGGTGTCTGGGCGTTTAGCCGGGGCAGAGATCGCGCGCACTGAGTGGTATATGGAGGGACGCGTCCCCTTACACACTCTAAGGGCTAAAATTGACTACGGCTTTGCCGAAGCCTTTACCGTGTATGGCAATATAGGCGTGAAAGTGTGGATCTTTAAAGGCGAAGTTTTACACAAGGGTATCCAAGCCGAAAAACACGAAGAAAATGAAGAACGCGCCCCTAGAGCGCGCACTAGAAGAGGGAGAGAATAGCCATGTTGATGCCTAAAAAGACCAAATACCGCAAACAAATGAAAGGGCGCAACCGGGGTAAGTCTTACCGCGGTGCGAGCCTTGCCTTTGGCGACATCGGCATTAAAGCCATTGAGCATGGACGGATCGACTCACGCCAAATTGAAGCCGCTAGGGTGGCGATGACCCGCCACATTAAAAGGGCGGGTAAGGTGTGGATCAGGGTCTTCCCCGATAAACCCCTCACCGCTAAACCCCTAGAAACGAGGATGGGTAAGGGTAAGGGCTCTGTAGAAAAATGGGTGATGAATATTAAGCCCGGACGCATTGTCTATGAAATGCTAGGCATTGAAGAGGGCTTGGCCAGAGAGGCTTTGACTTTGGCGCAAAGGAAGTTGCCTTTCAAAACCAAAATTGTGACTAGAGAGAGTGAAAATGAAGTTTACTGAGTTGAAAGACAAGGATACAAAGCAACTACAAGAGTTGCTGAAATCCAAGAAGTTGGAGCTTTTTGAATTGCGGGTGAAGTTGAAAACCATGCAGCTGAGCAAGCCTAGTGAAATCCGTGCGGTGCGTAAAGACATTGCCCGCATTTCTACGGCTCTAAACGCCCTTAAGGCTTAATGATGGAACAGAAACAAGCCCATAAACGCACCATACAGGGCAAGGTGGTACGCCGCATCGATGCATGCAGTGTGGTGATTTTGGTGGAACGCAAAGTCGTGCATCAAAAATACCATAAAATTGTCAAACGCTTTAAGAAATACACCATCGACGATCGCCAAAACAAGGCAGAAGTCGGGGATTTCGTGAGCGCGATTGAGTGTAGGCCGGTGTCTAAAACCAAAACCTTTGCACTCAAAGAAATCGTCATTAAGGGAGTGTAAATGATCCAAAGTTTCACTAGGTTAGTGGTGGCAGACAACAGCGGTGGCAAAGAGATCATGTGCATTAAAGTCTTGGGGGGCAGCCATAGGCGTTATGCCAGCGTAGGCGATGTGATCGTGGCTTCTGTGAAAAAAGCGATCCCCAATGGCAAGGTGAAAAAAGGGCAGGTGGTGAAAGCCGTGATTGTCCGCACCAAAAAAGAAGTGCAACGCCCCAATGGCTCTTTGATTCGCTTTGATGACAATGCGGCGGTGATCTTAGATGCCAAAAAAGATCCCATCGGCACACGCATTTTTGGTCCCGTGAGCCGTGAAGTGCGTTACGCAAACTTCATGAAAATCATTTCTTTGGCTCCGGAGGTGCTTTAATGCAGATTAAAAAAGGCGACTTGGTGAAGGTCATTGCCGGGGACGACAAGGGCAAAGTGGGCAAGGTGTTGGCGGTTTATCCTAAAAAATCTATGGTGGTTGTGGAGGGGTGCAAAATTGTGAAAAAAAGCATGAAGCCTACGGACGACAACCCCAAAGGCGGGTATCTCTCTAAAGAAATGCCCATGCATATCTCGAATGTGAAAAAAGAAGAGGAGTAGGCGTATGTATGGCTTGAAAAGCTTCTATGAGAAAGAAGTGAAGGGTAAATTAGCCGAAGAGCTAAACATTAAAAACCCCATGTTGCTCCCTAAAATCGAAAAAATCGTTTTGAGTGTGGGGGCGGGGGCTTATGCCAAAGACATGAAAATCATGCAAAACATCGCCCAAACCCTTTCTTTGATCGCCGGGCAAAAGGCGGTCATCACGATGGCGAAAAAGTCCGTGGCGGGCTTTAAAATCCGCGAACGCATGGCGGTGGGGGTGAAGGTTACCTTACGCAACAAAGTCATGTATAACTTCTTAGAAAAGTTGATCGTGATCGCTTTGCCTAGGGTGAAGGACTTTAGGGGCGTGTCTAAAAGCGGCTTTGATGGGCGGGGCAATTACGGCTTTGGGCTAAACGAACAGCTCATTTTCCCCGAAGTGGTCTATGACGACATCATGGTAACCCACGGGCTCAACATCGCCATCATCACTTCGACAAACAGCGACAAGGAGGCATTTAAGTTGTTAGAATTACTTGGAATGCCATTTGCGAAAGGACGCTAATGGCTAAAAAATCAATCATTGCAAAAACCCGCCGCAAACCTAAATTTAAAGTGCGTGGCTACACCCGTTGCAACATCTGCGGGCGTTCCCACTCCGTGTATCGCGATTTTGGCTTGTGCCGGGTGTGTTTGCGTAAAATGGGCAATGAGGGCTTGATCCCCGGCCTTAGAAAAGCTAGTTGGTAAGGGGATAACATGGTTAATGACATTGTGGCAGATTCTCTAACACGCATCCGCAACGCGAGCATGCGGCGTTTGGAGGTTACAGAGCTTTATTACGCCAAAATCGTGGTCTCCATCCTAGAGATTTTTAAAGCAAGGGGCTTCATCAGCAATTTCCACATGGTGGAGAAAGAGGGCAAACCTTTTATCTCTGTGGAGTTGGCGTATGATGAAAAAGGCAAGGCGGTCATCAATGAGATCAAACGCCTAAGCAAGCCCGGCCGTAGGGTGTATCGCCAGTCTAAAGAGTTGAAGCGCTTTAAAAATGGCTATGGTGTGGTGGTGGTGAGCACGAGCAAAGGGGTCATCACCAATGAAGAAGCCTACAAACAAAATGTGGGCGGTGAAGTGCTTTGCAGCATTTGGTAGGGAGAGTGCATGTCAAGAATTGGTAAAAAAATCATCAATATCCCTAGTGGGGTGCAAGTGAGCGTGGAGCACACCAAACTTGTGTTTAAAAACCAAAAAATAAGCCAAGAGCTCGAAACACACGGACGGGTGAAAATCCTTTTAGAGGGCAATACTCTACGCTTTGAGCCCGTGGGTGAAAACGCCCAAGACAAGGCCTTTTGGGGGACTTATGGGGCTTTGGCAAGCAACATCGTAACCGGGCTAGACAAGGGCTTTAGCAAGGTGCTCGAGGTCAATGGCGTGGGCTATAAAGTCGCACTAGGGCATAAGGTTTTAGAGCTAAGCCTAGGCTTTAGCCACCCAGTGAAATACCCCATCCCCGATGGCGTGGATATGGTGGTGGATAAAAACACCATCACCATCAAGGGGAGCAATAAACAGCAAATCGGGCAGATCGCCGCCGACATTCGGGCGTTCCGCCCCCCTGAGCCTTACAAAGGCAAGGGCATTAAATACAAAGACGAAGTGATCATCCGCAAAGCCGGTAAGACCGCTAAGAAATAGGGGATAGCATGACTAAAAATGTGTTAGAAAAGAAAAAAGCCCAACGGGCTAAACGCAAAATGCGGGTACGCTCAAAGGTGTTTGGCACAGAGCAACGCCCCCGCGTAAGCGTCTTTAAATCCAACAAGCACCTTTACGCCCAAGCCATAGACGACAACAACCACAACACCCTAGCCCATGTGGATGGCAAGAAACTAGGCTTTGGCAAGAACATCGAAGACAGCAAGAAAATCGCTACAGAGTTTGCCAAAAGCTTGCAAGCTAAGGGCATCACGCAAGTGGTGTTCGATCGCAATGGGTATTTATACCACGGCGTGGTGGCGGCGTTTGCCGAAACTTTGCGTGAAAACAACATCGCCCTTTAAGGATGGACATGGAGATCAATAGAGAAGAATTTCAAGAAGTCGTGGTGAATATCGGGCGGGTGACGAAGGTCGTCAAAGGGGGCCGGCGCTTTAGATTCAACGCTTTAGTGGTGGTGGGCAATAAAAACGGGCTTGTGGGCTTTGGGCTTGGCAAGGCTAGAGAAGTGCCCGATGCCATTAAAAAGGCGGTCGATGACGCGTTTAAAAACATCATTGAAGTGAAAATTAAAGGCACAACCATCGCGCATGACATCGAGCAAAAATACAACGCGAGCAAAATCCTTTTAAAACCCGCCAGCGAAGGTACGGGCATCATCGCCGGCGGTTCTACCCGCCCTATGATCGAGCTAGCGGGCATTAAAGACATTTTGACGAAGTCTTTAGGGTCTAACAACCCTTACAATGTGGTCCGGGCGACTTTTGACGCTTTGGCAAGAATCAAGGGTTAAGGAGTTTTCATGGCATTAGAAAATTTACGCCCCGCTAAAGGGAGTGTGAAAAACACCAAGCGAGTCGGCAGGGGTCAGGGCTCTGGCATGGGCAAGACTTCCACCCGTGGGGGCAAGGGGCAGACAGCCCGCACCGGCTACAAACAAAAACGCGGCTTTGAGGGCGGGCAACAACCCTTGCAACGCCGCTTGCCTAAAGTGGGCTTTAAAAGCCGCACAAAGGGGCTCACTTATAGCATTAATGTTTCTAAACACCCCGAGATTTTAAAGCTAGAAACCTTGAGTTTGGAGCTGATTAAACAAGTCCATCCCTTCCCAAGCTACATTGAAAAAGTGAAGTTGATAGGCCAAGGGGCAAAAGAGCTAGCCTCTAAAATCCAAGACGAGAGAATCACCACTAGCGGACAAAAATAATGACAAAAGCCATTGCCACTAAGATTTTCATCACACTAGGCTATCTCTTTCTTTACAGGGTTTTAGCCTATGTCCCTATCCCGGGAGTGGATTTGGCAGCCATCAAATCTTTTTTTGACAGCAACTCAAGCAACGCTTTAGGGCTCTTTAATATGTTTAGTGGCAACGCTGTGAGCCGCCTTAGCATCATCTCGCTAGGCATCATGCCCTACATCACCTCTTCGATCATCATGGAGCTTTTAAGCGCCACTTTCCCCAATTTAGCCAAAATGAAAAAAGAACGCGATGGCATGCAAAAATACATGCAAATCGTGCGTTACGCCACGATCGGGATCACCGTGATCCAAGCCGTGAGCGTGTCCTTTGGGCTAAGAAGCATCGGGCATGGGCACAATGGGGCGATCATGGTGCCTATGCAAACTTTCTTGTTGATCGCCACTTTTTCTATGCTTACGGGCACCATGCTTTTAATGTGGATTGGCGAGCAGATCACACAGCGGGGCGTGGGTAATGGCATTAGTTTAATCATCTTTGCTGGGATTGTCTCGGGCATTCCGCACGCCATTGCCGGGACTTTTAACCTAGTCAATACCGGGGTCATCAATGTCTTGGTGTTGATCGGCATTGTGGTGATCGTGTTGGCGACTATTTTTGCAATCATCTATGTAGAATTAGCCGAGCGGCGTATCCCCATCTCTTACGCCCGTAAGGTGGTTATGCAGAATCAAAACAAGCGGATCATGAACTACATCCCCATTAAGTTAAACTTAAGCGGGGTGATCCCCCCCATTTTTGCCTCCGCTCTCTTAGTGTTCCCCTCCACGATTTTACAAGCCTCTTCAAATAAGATTTTGCAAGCCATCGCCGACTTTCTAAACCCCCATGGCTACGCTTACAATATCTTGATGTTTCTACTCATCATCTTCTTTGCCTACTTTTATTCGTCCATTGTGTTTAACGCTAAGGACATTGCGGACAATTTAAAACGCAATGGGGGCTTTATCGCCGGCTTAAGGCCCGGGGAGGGTACGGCGAATTTCTTAAACACCGTGGCAAGCCGGCTCACCTTTTGGGGCTCTTTGTATTTGGCTCTCATCTCTACCTTGCCTTGGATTTTGGTCAAAGCCATGGGCGTGCCTTTCTACTTTGGGGGCACGGCGGTGCTGATTGTGGTGCAAGTGGCGATTGATACCATGAAAAAGATCGAAGCACAGGTGTATATGAGTAAATACAAAACCCTAAGCGCTGTGGGCTTTTAATGGCAATTGCCCTTAGAAACTCTAAAGAACTTGCCCTTTTAGCCAAAGCCGGGCAAGTGGTGGGGCAGACTTTAAAACTCTTGAAAGAAAAAGCTAAGGTTGGGGTGAGCCTACTGGAGTTAGACGCTTTAGCTGAAGAGAATATCCACAAACTGGGGGGCAAGCCGGCGTTTAAGGGGCTGTATGGCTTTCCTAATAGCCTTTGTGTGTCGCTCAATGAAGTGGTGATCCACGGCATCCCCACAGATTATAAACTCCAAGAAGGCGACATTGTGGGGCTGGACTTGGGCGCGTGTGTTGCAGGCTACTTTGGGGACGCGGCGATCACCCTAGCCATCGGGCAAGCCACAGAAAAAGACCAAGCCTTAATCGCTTGTGCCAAAGAGAGCTTATACGCCGCCATTTCTCAGCTTAAAGTGGGCATGCACTTTAAAGAAGTGAGTTTTCTATTAGAGCAAGAGATCACTAAAAGGGGGTTTGTGCCCTTGTTGGACTTTTGCGGGCATGGGATTGGCAAAAGACCACACGAAGAACCGCAAATCCCCAACTACCTAGCCCCACAGGCAAACCCCAAGAGCGGCCCTAAGATCAAAGAGGGCATGGTGTTTTGTCTTGAGCCGATGGTGTGCCAAAAAGAGGGCAATCCTAAAATCTTAAAAGACAAATGGAGCGTGGTTTCCACAGACGGGTTAAACACGAGCCATTACGAACACACCATCGCGATGGTGGGTAAAAAAGCGCAAATTTTAACGGAGGCTTAAAGTGGCAAAAGACGATGTGATCGAGGTGGATGGACGGGTGATCGAGTGTTTGCCTAACGCCACCTTTAAAGTGGAGTTGGAGAACAAACATATCGTGTTGTGCCGGATTTCGGGCAAAATGCGGATGCACTATATCCGCATTGCTCTAGGCGATCGGGTGCGTTTGGAGCTCACCCCCTATAGTTTGGATAAAGGGCGGATCACTTTCCGCTACAAGTGATTAAGTTAGTTCTAACCAAAGATAGTTAGAATAGAAGTTTTGCTTAAGGAGATTTCAATGAAAGTTAGACCTTCTGTTAAGAAAATGTGCGACAAATGCAAGGTCATTAAAAGGCGGGGCGTGATCCGTGTGATTTGCGTTACGCCCAAACACAAACAAAGACAAGGATAGACATGGCACGCATTGCAGGGGTAGATTTACCCAAAAAGAAACGGGTTGAATACGCTTTAACCTACATTTACGGCGTGGGCTTGAAAAGCTCTAGAGACATTCTTGCCAAAGTGCAAATCTCTTTGGATAAAAGGGTGCATGAATTGAGCGAGGACGAAATCTCTAGCATCACCAAAGAAATCCAAGCCAATTATGTCGTGGAGGGGGATTTGCGTAAAAAGGTGCAAATGGACATTAAGGCACTGATGGATTTAGGCAGTTATCGGGGCATCCGCCACCGCAAGGGCTTGCCGGTTCGCGGACAAACCACGAAAAACAACGCCCGCACCCGCAAAGGCAAGAAAAAAACCGTGGGCAGCAAATAAGGGAGCGTGAATGGCAAAACGAGTTGGGACAAAAAAACGCGTTGTTAAAAAGAACATCGCTAAAGGTGTGGTTTATATCTGTGCTTCCTTCAACAACACGAACATCACCATTACAGACGAAATGGGTAATGTCATTTGTTGGGCGACAGCAGGCGGGCTAGGCTTTAGGGGGTCTAAAAAATCCACCCCTTACGCCGCCCAACAAGCCGTAGAGAGCGCGATGATGAAAGCCAAAGAACATGGGCTTAAAGAAGTGGGGATCAAGGTGCAGGGCCCGGGCTCTGGGCGTGAAACCGCCATTAAAAGCGTGGGCAGTGTGGAGGGCATTAAAGTCCTTTGGATTAAGGACATCACCCCCCTAGCGCACAATGGTTGCCGCCCCCCTAAGAGAAGAAGAGTGTAAGGAGCAAGCATGGCAAGATACAGAGGTGCAGTTGAGAAGTTAGAGCGCCGTTTTGGGATTTCTTTAGCCCTAAAGGGCGAGCGACGCTTAAGCGGCAAGAGCGCGTTAGACAAACGCGCCTATGGCCCGGGGCAGCACGGGCAAAGACGGGGCAAAATCTCGGATTACGGCTTGCAATTAAGAGAAAAACAAAAAGCCAAAGCCATGTACGGGATTTCGGAAAAACAATTCCGCTCCATTTTTAGAGAGGCAAACCGCATGGAGGGCAACACGGGGGAGAATTTAGTCCGCTTGTTGGAACGTCGCTTGGACAATGTTGTCTATCGCATGGGCTTTGCCACCACCCGCTCTTTTGCGCGCCAATTAGTTACGCACGGGCATATCTTGGTAGATGGCAAGCGCATGGACATCCCCTCAGCCTTCATCAAGCACGGGCAAAAAATCGAACTGATTGAAAAAAGCAAGGAAAACCCCCAAATTTTACGCTCCATTGAGCTTAGCAAACAAACGGGGATGGTCGCTTGGATTGATGTGGATCAGGATAAAAAATTTGGGATTTTCACCCGCTACCCTGAGAGAGATGAAGTGGCAATCCCCATTGAAGAACGCCTGATTGTTGAACTTTACTCAAAATAGGGGCACGCATGAAAGTGATTAAAACAGCGCCCCATGTCCCCACGGACATCAGCGTTGAGAAAATCAACGACAGGCACATTAAGGTCTGTGTTTCTGCCTTTGAAGCGGGTTATGCCATCACTCTAGCCCACCCTATCCGCCGCTTGCTCTTGCAAAGCTCTGTGGGCTATGCCCCCATCGGCATTAAAATTGAAAATGTCGCCCACGAGTTCGACTCCGTGCGGGGCATGGCTGAAGATGCCGCCCTTTTCATCGCCAACCTTAAAAACATCCGCCTAGTGGGGCAGGCAAAAAACCCTGACGAGCAACTTGTGGTGCATTACTCTTTTAAAGGCCCCGCTAAACTTTGCGGCAAGCATTTAGAAACTGAGGGCGTAGAAGTGGTGGATAAAGAAGCCTACTTAGCCACCATCAACGAGGATGTGCAACTAGACTTCGCTTTAATCATCCAAAGGGGCATGGGCTATGTGCCTAGTGAGAGCATCCGCGGGCTTATCCCTAGCGATTACATCCCCCTAGATGCTTACTTCACCCCCATTAGAAAAGTCGTCTATAACATTGAAAACATGCTTGTGGATGGCAACCCCAATTTTGAGCGGGTGGTGTTTGACATCGAAAGCGATGGGCAGGTCGATCCACAAATCGCCTTCCAAGAGGCGATCAAAACCATGCACGCCCAAATGCATATTTTCAGCACCAGCATGGCACACTCCAAATCTTACGCTCTAGAGGACAACCTAGAGGTGAAAGAGCTTGTACGCAAGGTGGAGGATTTGGATTTAAGCGCTAGGTGCTTTAATTGCCTAGATAAAATCGGGATCAAATACATCGGGGAGCTTGTGCTGATGGACGCTTACGAGCTTAAGGGCATTAAAAATCTAGGCAAGAAGTCCTACGATGAGATCGCTGAAAAATTAGAACAACTCAAATACCCCGTGGGGCAAGAACTCTCCCCTGAGTTTAAAGCATCGCTCAAAGCACGGATCGATAAATTAAAAAGTGAGGACAATTAATGCGTCACCAAAATCGTTTTAGAAAACTAGGCCGTACAAGTGCCCACAGAAAGGCACTTTTAAAAAACCTAGCCATCGCCCTAATCACGCATGGCAAGATTGAAACAGGGGTTTGCAAAGCCAAAGAATTGCAAAGCTACATTGAAAAGCTAGTAACAGCGGCCAGAATTGGGGACTTCAACGCCCACCGCTATGTCTTTGCCTATTTGCAAAACAAAGAAGCCACCCATAAACTTGTTACAGAAGTTGCCCCCAAGTATGCCGAACGTAAAGGGGGCTACACCAGCATCCACAGAAGTGCCCTAAGAAGAGGAGACGCGTCTGTGCTCGCCCAAATCGCCTTTGTTTAATGGAGTTTCTAGGCTTTCTAGCTATTTTAATCGTGGCAGGGATTTTACTTTTTAAACCTGCCCTAGAGAAACTCGCTTTCTCTATCTTTGTGGGGGCGTGGCTTGTAGAAATCGCCATGTTCGCCGCCCACACTTCTACGCTTTTGCCTAATATGAATTTATAACCCCCAAGCCTTTTAGGCTTCAAACTTTACTTTTCTTTAACCCCTTTAACCCCTTGTCTTTTCTCCCCACTCTAAGCTTTAGCCCTCTTACATTTTTGTTACAAAACTCCACTTTTTATTTTTGTTTTTACTCTTTGCGGACGGATCGCTTGACAGGGGGGGGGGGGGGTAGAATATCATCGTAAATATTTTAAAAATGAGGAGTTGGTATGTTTTTAGGCGCGTTAAATGCAGAGGAGAAAAAGGCGTTCTTGCAAATCGCCCACCATTTTGCATGGAGCAATGACGACTTTTCGGATGCACAAAAAGAAGTGATCGCGACTTATTGCTTAGAAATGCAAATTGAGGACATTGACTACAAGGCGGATCAATTTGACTTGAAAGCCACACTGGGGGTTTTTAAACAAAAGGAGCACCAAAAAATCGTGTTACTTGAAACAATGGCACTAGCCATGGCAGATCGCTTAACTCACTTGGAGGCTCTACATGAGGGTGAAAGGGCGGTTTTAGACACCATGATCCAAAGCTTTGGACTAAAGCCCAATTTAGCTAGGATTTACGCCGACTGGACTAAGGCAATGTTGGTGCTCACCGATCAAGGTAAAAATCTCATTGCACTTTAACATGGGCTATCCTTGTACCATTTGTGGGGCATGTTGCCGCAATATCGGGGGGGTGAAAGAGCTTGCCGCCTTTGATTTAGGCAATGGGGTGTGTCGCCACTTAGATCAACAAACCCAGCGGTGTTTAATCTATGAAAACCGCCCCCAGATTTGTAGGGTGGATGAAATGTATGAAAAGGTGTTTTACCAACACTACAACCTAGAGGAGTTTTACGCCCTAAATCTCAAGGCTTGTCAAATGTTGCAGGAAAAAGAGGGGGTAAAGTCCCTACATGAGCCTGATGATTAATCTTTAAAGAAGGAGAAAGTTATGTATTTGCGCAATGATGATTTTTGGCAAAATGATGATGAGATGGAAGAAAACCAAACCTATAAACAGGGCATGCGTGGCTTAAAGAGGATTTTAAATGGAGGGAAATCACATGCTCGACCGTCCAATCCCTCACCAAATGCCAATCCGTTTAATGACGACCCTTTTTGGGATGCCAAGATCAGTGTAGAAGTCACCACGACTGATGGCAAGTTTCTCAGGAAATTTAACTTCTTTGCTAGAGACACTAATCGTCCTCTAAAAAAGACAGAGGCTGAGGTGTTATTTGGAGACACGGCTTTTGAGAGCATGGTAGATCACCACTCTAATAGGTTGCCAAACAACCAAACACCTTCAAAATGGTCAGGTTTCTTTAAAAACATCTTGCCCAGCTGGATGAAAAAATAGAGTAAGGAGAACGCATGCCTTTGCCATTTATTTTAGGGGCAGCAGCCCTAGCACTTGCGGGTTATGGGGCTAAAAAAGGGGTCGATGCCTACAAAGACACCAAAGAGGCAGAAGATTTACACGATCGAGCACAAAGCCGTTATAGAAGGGCTGAAAGAGAGCTCAAAGAGGAACAAGAGGGGGCACAAAGGGCTTTTGAAAGTCTAGGGGCATTGCAAGAAAGGATTGTCAACACCTCGTTGGAGCGTTTCAAAGAGATTGTCGATAAACTTAAAATCAGCAACGACACGAGTTGGCAAGACATACTCAGTAAGGAGAGTTTGCAACATTTGGTGAGTGTGCGCAACGCCATTGTAGATTTAGGGACAGCGTTAAGCTCTGTCATGGGTTCTGCCACAGCGGGGGCGATGGCGGGGTTTGGGGCTTGGGGGCTTGCTGGCTTAGTGGGGAGTGCTTCTACGGGTACGGCTCTTAGTGCTTTAGGCGGGGCGGCTGCCACAAACGCCACGCTTGCTTGGTTTGGTGGAGGTTCTTTGGCGGCTGGAGGGCTTGGCATGGCTGGAGGGGCTTGGGTTTTAGGGGGGATTGTGGCTGCCCCCGTCATTGCGGTGGCGGCTTCTGTTTTTGCGAGCAAGGCAGAAGAGAGAAAATACAATGCTCAAAGTTATTACAGTAGTGTGCGTGCAGTGTGTGAATGCATGCAAGCCGAGGGGCTCACTTGGCAAAACATTGCTTGCAAAGCCCAAGAGAAGGAATACAGTTTGGGTAATTTAGACACCGCTTTTCAAGGAGTCTTGGATATTGTTGAGGGATGTATGCAAGCCAAGGGGCTTGATGCGGATGCTTGGAGCAAAGAGGAAAAGCTCCAAGTACAAACCCTCATGCAACAAGCAGAAACCATCACCATCGCCATCAGTGCCCCCCTCATGCACGATGAAGAGCCCTTGACCCAAGAGCTCAAACACCACCAGCAAAAATGTAAAGAGTTGATGCAAGACATCCAAATGAGATGGGGTTGAACAAGGAGTACACATGGCAAAAGCTTTTCACGAGGAAGTGATCGAGGAGATCGGGACGCAAACTTTAGCCCGTTTGGGGCTGAATATCTTTAGCCTCAACACCTACGGGGCGTATGGGGCGAGTGTAACGATGAGTGCGGACAGCTTTAGGGCGTATGACAGGCATAGAAATAACCCTAACTACCACGGGCAAACCTTCGAAGAGTTGGACATTGGACAACGCAATATGCAAGACGCGTTGCTAAACACGGGGCACAAGACCTACACCACAGACACGCTCGCCGACATTAAAAAAG
This sequence comes from Helicobacter sp. NHP22-001, assembly GCF_030270165.1. Classification (NCBI taxonomy): domain Bacteria; kingdom Pseudomonadati; phylum Campylobacterota; class Epsilonproteobacteria; order Campylobacterales; family Helicobacteraceae; genus Helicobacter; species Helicobacter sp. NHP22-001. The sequence continues at coordinate 196,196 of NZ_BSWS01000001.1, forward strand.
TGCAAGGCATTTTAGCTAGCCATAAAAAGCTAGAAAACCTAAGCCCCAAAGACCAAGCAAAAGTGGAGCACATTTTAGCCTTTTATGGCGATGAGGTACACCACATGGACTTTAGCAAACTAGATGATTTTGCCCGCACCAACCACAACACCACAGACACCATCACCCTAGACAAAGAGGGCAATGTCATCAACACCGCCCAACTCAAGGTGATTAAGGACACTAAAGGGCTTTTAGAAGATCGCTACTTAGAGGCAGGGGTGGATTTACGCATGCCCTATGAGGACTACAAACGCCATAAGGAAAACCTAGAGAAAATGGCGGCAAGTGGTGGCGAACAAGCCCAAAAAGCCAAACAAGCCCTAGACAAGCTGAACGCCAACAACACCACTAACCGCTGGATGTGTGAAAACCCTAGAGCTACAGCCTTGATGACTCAAAGCGTAGCAGCGGGGGCACATATGGGGCAAGCAGGCCTTAGCGATGCCATTGTGGCAAGCCTTTCTACTTTAGCTAGTGGCATTGTGTGGGAAATCAAGGACATGTATGCCAAACACCCCATAGACACCGACACCAGCATTTTAGAGCGGATCAAACGGCTTTTAAGTAAAACTCTCGAGGCTTTTAAAGCGGCGTTTGCACGGGGGGTAGGCTTTGGGGCGATCGATGTGGTGGTAGGCATTGTGGGGCAAATCTTTAAAAGCGTAGCGGGCTCTTTGCGGCAGCTTTGGGGGGCGATTAGAAACGCGGCAAAGTCCATTTATAACGGCATTGTGTCTTACATCAAAGGGGAGATCAAAAGCTTTAGGGATTTGCTCAAAACCATTTTAAAATCCCTTTTTAGTGCGGCGTGGGTGGTCGCTGCTGTGGGGGTAGAAAAAGGCTTAGAGGCTAAGTTGGCCGTGATCGCCCCCCCTCTTGCCCCCTTTGTTGCCCCCATTTTGGCGATTGTGGCTGGGGCGTTTGCAGTGGTGGCAAGCCATCGTGGCATTGATATGGCTTTAGATTCTCTTTTTGGGGCATTTGCGGCTAGAGATCGCGCCAAAATGCGTGCTGAAGAGATCGCCCAGTTGGTGGAAGTCCATTTGCCCGCGTTGATGGCTAAACGAGAAGAGTTAGAAACCTTGATTGCCTCCACCCATCAAGAACGCTTAATGGCACTAGATGCGTGTTTTAGAGACTATCAAGTGGCTTATGCTGATTGCAATGATGAAGAAATTTATAATGCCTTAAATGGCATTTGCCAACTCTATGGCGGTACGCTCTCCATTAAAAATATGCAGGATGTGCAAAAAACGCTTGAAAACCCGAACCGCACGGGCAAATTACGCTGGTAGCTTAAAAGAATCAAGCCCCTATTGCTTCATCTCCAGCAAGGTTTCAATCATGCGATCGACCGCTGTCACAACCTTGGCGTTGGCAGCGTAACCGCTTTGGAATTTAATGAGATTCACCATTTCTTCATCTGTACTCACGCCAGAAATGGCTTGTTGCTCCTTTTTGACAACTTGTAAAATCGCATCTTTGCTTTCTAAGGTCTTTTTGGCATGTTCGGCCTCTGTATGGATTTTACCCACGAGGAATTGGTAGTAATTCTCAATTGTCATGGGCTTGTTGTCTAGTTTATTATCTTTGAAAAAGTCCACCTTATTGTATTGGAGTTGCTGCATCATGTTGGCAACATCAAAGTTGCCATCGATGGGGGCAAGCCACGGGCGCAAGGCAGTGGGCTCTTTACGGTAGGTGTCGTTGATTTTAATGTCTCTAGCGCTGTCGCCCTCAAAAAAGGTGTTTAAGCCCAAAGCGCCCGTAAAGTTCGTGCCATGGTCTTTAAGCGACACAAACAGCCCTTGAGAGGCGTTTTTGGGTTGGATGGTGAATTGTTTGGCATCGCTGTCGTAATGCGCCACGAAATAGTCGTCAAAATCGTTCGTGGTGTTGTTGTCGTGGTTGTCGTCTGTGTTGGCGTTGATTTGGTTGATCACATCGTTCATGGTGGTGATGGGGGTGATGGTGATGGTCTTTTTGGCGATCACATGCCCGTTGGTGTTGTAGGCGAGCAGGTCAAAAGTCCCCGTTTTGATGTTGTGGTTGGTGTCTTTCAAGGTTTCTGTGCCTTGAAAGTCCATGGTGTGCCCCTCAATGCTATGCGCTGCACTTTGGGCGTAGATGGCGTTTGTGGCTTGGATCAAACCCCTGGCGAAGGTGTCTAGGCGGTCAATGTAGGTTTGCAATTTGCCCTTTCTAGTGCCGTTCAAGCCATCGTTATACACGCCCATCAGCGCCCCCACCTTGCCTTGGTCGATCTTATCGGTGATGTTAACAACTTTAAAATCATCGCCTCTAAAGTAGATTTGGGCGAGTTGGTTCTCATCTTTATTCTGCTCCACGACAAGGGGGTGGAAGATCGCCCCGTCCACGATGTTGAACCCATAACCCACATTGAAGACATAGCCATCGTCAAAGTCGGCGGTTTTAATGTCGTTTAGCGAGTAGGTTTGGATGTGGTTCTTGGTAACATTACCCCCGATGAGCTCTTTTAAGTGGAACTCAAGTTGATCGCGTTTGTCGCGCAGTTCGTTAGCTTGTTTGAGGGTTTTAGTATCCTCCATTTCTTTAAGGTGCTTGTTGATGTTGGCAATTTCTCTGCCTAGGCGGTTGACCTCGGTGATGGTGCTGACAAGCTCGTGGCTAGCTTTTTTCTGCAAGTCTACAAGGCGCGCTCTAGCATCGTGTATGCTTCTGGTGAGGGTATTGGTTTTTTGCACAAGGGCTTGCTTGGTGGCGGGGGATTTGGCGTCTTTAGCCAGGTCTTTCCATGCATTGAAGTAGTCTTGCAGGTCTGTATGCACGCCCACTTCGTCCATGTCGGGGAAGTAGGAGGAGGCTTCGCGCAGGTTGTCAAACTGGGTACTGTAGTAGGCTTGCTCTTGCTTGGCGTGTGCGTAGCGGGCAAAGACAAACTCATCGTGCGTGCGTTGAACGCTTTGGACATTCACCCCCATGTTCATGTTGCGGTTGGTGTACATGAGGGTGCTTTGGGGCGTGGCGATCACGCGCTGTCGGCTGTAAAACTCATCGTTGGCGTTGGAGATGTTGTTACCGGTTACATCCACCATGACTTGGTGGGCTTGTAGACCGGTGTAAGAAGTGTTTAGAGTCGCAAATATCCCGCCCATAAAGACCCCTTAGGCCTGCACTTGTAAAAAGCTGCTGGCGATGGTTTTTTGGTTGTAATAACCCGTGCTCTCATGGGGCACGATCTGCTGCATGAGCTTGGAGTAAAAATCCGACACCGCAAAGACAATGCGGGCGTAATCGGCGTTGATCTCTTTAAGCTCGGTTAAAAGCTGGCGCATTTCTTTTAAAAGCAAAGAGCCGCGCTCATCTAAGAGATTAGCTAGAGGCGTGCCCGGGTTTTTCTCCATCAAGACAAGCATCTCTTGGTCAAAAAGGGCTTTGCAGTTTTCAAAGGAGGCGATCCGCTCTCTTTTGAGCCCGTTGCGCCCGAAGATCGCTTCGTGGTTGGCTTCTTTGATGTCTTCTAAATCTTGGGAAGTGAGTTGGATAAGGGTTTGTAGATCCTGCACGGATCGCTCAAGATAGCCATAAAGCATGCGCAACCTTTAAGTGGTTTCATACCAAGCTACCTTTATTTGAGAATATAAAATGCTCGGTATCGCCTTAGCTAAGCAAATCCTGTGCCATTTTATGAGCGGTCTTGTCCATGTCCACCTTGTATTGCCCGTTCTCGACAGCCTTTTTGATTTGGGCAACCCGATCGGCTTCGTGGGCTGGGGTGGTAGTCGTCCGGGTAGTGGAGCGAGAGCCGTGGACAGAGCTAGGGTTGACATGGCTAGAAGAAAGAGTCGTTCCTACAGGCTTAACCATGAAAGGTCCTTTCTAAAATTTCGGGCTACATCGGCTAAAAGACAAAAATTTAAATTATATCATTGCACCAAGCGCATCCTTTCAGACAATTCTTGGCGTAATTGTTTCGCACTTGCGGGGGCTTTTTTAGCGGTGTCTAAATTCAAAAACGCAGATTGTGATCTGCCGAAGGTGTAGACCAACAATAGTAACAACGCACAACAAAAGAGTAGAAAGGTGATGGTAGGCACGAGCCAAAGGCGTGTAAAACGCATTCTTTTCATTACACTCTCCGTCGAGAATTTTAAGGTATTCTATACTAAAATTTGATTTTTTCATTAAGGATTGTGATGATTCGGGTCATTTTAGCGTGGCTGTTTTGTGTGGGTTTGAGTGGGAGCAGCTGTGGGGCAGAGGCTCATTTAGGAAAAAGGCATGGCTTTACTAGGTTTTTTTAACAAGCACCACATTGACCCCAAAATTCATCACAACTTGTCCTGCCAAGATAAAGAATTGGGCACTGAGATTAGGGTTGGCATGCCCTACTATATACCTAAAGACAACAATAACCAACTCTTACAAGCCTTAGTGCCTATGGGCAAATCCGTGCAGCCACGCCTTCTAACAAGAGCGGTCGTTAAGGATGACCAACTAAGCTTGATCTACGCTCGCAAACACCGCTTTAACCAACTCTTTAGCCACCCCAACATTAAAGCAGCGATGTTACAAACCCACAGACGCAACCACTATGTCTTTGCCTATAAAGATAAATATTACGATGAATTAGGGCAGAAATTCACGGAGTTTTTGCTTAAAACCCCCGTCAAAAGGGCGCAGGTGATCGGCAAGGTGGGCAGCACGGGGCTTAGCACAGAGTTACATTTGCACTTTGGGATGTATCGCAACGACTGCCCCATCGACCCACTCGGGCGTATCCGCACGGCTAAAAGTCAACTTAAAGGGCATGAAAAGCAGTTTTTTAGCCAAGCCATCAGGCCCTACCCAAGCATGCTCGAAGATTTGACCTCCTTTGAACACGCCCACAAAGAAAACACAAAGAACACAGACCAATGATCGCCTACGACAATATTCAAATCACAGACTGCCCCACTTCCGCCTACTTCAAACCCAAGCGCATTTTATACGAGGAAAGGGGGGTGAATAAAAGTTGGGACATGGTCCGCGTGCACGACAGCGTGTCTATTTTGCTTTACCACACCGAGAAACAAAGCTTTGTGTTGGTGAAGCAATTTAGACCTCCCGTGTTTGTGAGTGCGTGTTTGTATGGGGGGCAGAGCGTGGATGGCTACACCTATGAATTGTGTGCGGGGCTTGTAGATAAGGCGCATAAAAGTGTGGAGCAGATCGCTTGCGAAGAGGTGCTAGAAGAGTGTGGTTACGCCCTGATCCCTGAAATGCTACAAAAAATCGGAGTGTTTTACGGCTCCACGGGCATTAGTGGGAGCAAGCAGACCATGTTTTTTGCCCGCATTAGCCAAACCCAACATGTTCACCAAGGTGGGGGGGTTGACACCGAAGACATAGAAATTATCTACCTACCCTTAGAAGAAGTAGATAGCTTTATAGCGAATGAACAATTTTGTAAAAGCGTGGGGCTAGGCTACGCATTGATGTGGTTTCAACAGCACTTTAAGGATGGACATGCTTAAGTGGTTTTTCATGGTTTTGGGGCTGTGTGGGCTGCTAAACGCTAAAGATTGGAGCGCACCTCTAAAAATCAATATTGATAGCGTAGACACGGCTAGAAAAGTCGTGCAGTTTCAAGCCTACGATTTACAAGTGGGCGAGAGTGGCTATATCTTAGCCAAACTCACCGATTACGATGTCATCGCAGCGAGCCTTGAAGTGTTTTCTATCCAAAATGGCGTTGCCTATGCTAGATACACTCCCTATAAGGTGATGAAACAAAAGCACCTACCCACCCCGCGTATGGTCCCAAAAAAGGGCAACTTGGCGATTTTTAGGGAGTTCAACAGTCAGGCCTTTTTAATCGCTCCCGACTTACACACCTATGAAAATATTAAGGACGACCACACCGACATAACATTTATCAGCTCCGATTTATTGGTGGCTTTTTTAAATGGGTTCAACCCCACAGCCAAGACCTTAAGGCGGGCTTGCGACATTTACAGCGTGGGGCTTATCTACCTTGTCAGCACCAACCGCCTAAATATCCTAGACTGCCAAAGTTTTGCCATTTTAGAAACTAAGCCCTTTGACACCTCAAAAGTGGGGCGCACCTTCACGCCCTTTTTCTCCCGTGTGGAGGGGGTGGATCGGGGAACTTTGGGGAAAATAATGGCTGGGGGCAAGGCACGGCACTACTTCAGCTATTACGACAACTTACTACGGAGAGAGTCCGAAAAGAAGCTAGTTAGAGAAATTAAGACACAGGATAAAAAAGAGCTTGAAAAAGATATTAAAAATGCCAGAAACGCAAAGCAAAAACAAGCCCTAGAGAAGGAATACAACAAGGAAATTAAAGAGGAGCAACAACAAATTGCCCCTACGCTCTCTAAACAGCAAAAGGTAGAGGAAAAATCTCTAGATCAAACGACCAACAAAGAGAGGGCAAAAGAAGCCAAAGAGGCGAAAAAAGAGCGCAAGCAAGAACTCGCCAAAGAAAAACAAAAGAAAAAGGCAGAGAAAAAAGCCAAAAAAGCCGAGAAACAACAAGAGAAGGCAGATAAGAAACGCATACGCCAAGAGGAGAAAAAACTAGAACAATAGGAGTAGCCCATGTTAAACCCCGAACACGCCAAGGCTTTGCGCGGTTTTGTGGGGGAGGAGGATTTTTTCACCGACCCTGCCCATTTGAGTGTCTACGCCTACGATGCGACCAGAGAGCGCCACCTACCCGAGGGCGTGATCTTCCCCAAGAGCGAACAAGAAATCAGCCAAATTTTAGCCTATTGCAATGAGCATAAAATCATTGTGGTGCCAAGAGGGGCGGGCAGCGGCTTTACGGGCGGGGCTCTTAGCGTGGGTGGGGGGCTCATTTTAAGCGTGGAAAAGCACCTAGACAAAATCTTAGAGATCGACACCAAGAATTTAATCGCACGGGTACAACCGGGCGTGATCAACAAACACTTCCAAAACGAGGTGGAGAAAATGGGGCTCTTTTACCCGCCCGACCCTGCCAGCCAAGAGCAAAGCACTTTGGGGGGCAATGTGAGCGAAAACGCGGGGGGCATGCGCGCGGCCAAGTATGGGATCACCAAGGATTATGTGATGGCTTTAAGGGCGGTGCTGCCCAATGGCGACATTATTAGAGCGGGCAAGAAAACGATTAAGGATGTGGCGGGCTTTAATGTGGCGGGCATTTTGATTGCCAGCGAGGGCTGTTTGGCGGTGATTAGCGAAATCACTTTAAAACTGCTGGCTAAGCCCAAATTGCGCCAGTCGGCGATGGGGGTGTTTCAAACCATCCAAGAGGCAATGGAAGCGGTGTATAAAACGATGGCAAGTGGGGTTACGCCCGTGGCGATGGAGTTTTTAGACAATCTAAGCATTCGGGCAGTGGAGGAGCGTTTTCATAAGGGGTTACCCATTGAGGCGGGAGCGATTTTGATCACGCAAGTGGATGGGAGCGTACCCGAGCAGATCACTTGGCAGTTAAACGCCATTGAGGGGCATTTTAAGGCGTGTGGATGCGTGGATTTTCAAATCGCCCACAACGCCACGGAGGAGGAAAACTTGTGGTTTTCGCGCCGCAATGCGTCCCAGAGTATTAGTGTTTATGGTAAGAAAAAATTAAACGAAGATGTGACGGTGCCTAGGGCGAGCCTGCCCGCCTTGCTTGAGGAGGTGGGGCGCATTTCTAAAGCCTACAACCTGCCCATCCCCTGCTTCGGGCACACGGGCGATGGCAATGTGCATGTGAATATCATGCTTGAAGACCCAACAACACAGCTAGAGCAGGGGCAAAGGGCGATGGAGGAGATTTTTAAATGCGCCATCGCTTTGGAGGGGACTTTAAGCGGAGAGCATGGCATTGGGCTCTCTAAGGCAAAGTTCATGCCCCTAGCCTTTAGCCCTGAAGAAATGGGGCTTTTTAGGGCGATCAAAAAAGCCTTTGACCCCAATAACATTTTAAACCCCTTTAAAATGGGGCTGTGATTTTAGCCCATTTCAAGCCCCCTAAGAGTTTTCCTAGCCCCTATTTGGTCCTACGCACGGATAGCAAGGGCTTAGTGAGCTTAGACTTTGTAGCAAGCGTGCCAAGCACCACCCCAAACTCCGATGCCCTCATGCAAGCCGTGCTAGAGAGTTTAGAGGGCTATTTTAGCGGCACGCTTTTTAGCTTTGACTTGCCCTTGAGCCTATCAGCTAGCCCCTTTAGCTTGCAAGTGTGGCAGGCTTTGCAAAATATCCCCTATGCCAGCACAAAAACCTACCAAGAAATCGCCCACGCCATTAATAAACCTAGAGCGTGTCGAGCCGTAGGCAACGCTAACCACAACAACCCCATCCCGATCATCATCCCCTGCCATCGAGTGGTGCCTAAAAGCGGGGGGCTAGGGGGCTATGGGGGCGGGGTGCAGATTAAAGAGTGGTTGTTAAAGCACGAGCAACGCCATAAACTATAATTCCTAAAATTTCATTGCAAAACCACCATTTCTTTATCCGCAAAGACTTTTTCTAAGTCTGTATCCATGCGTTTAACCAAATAAACTCGCATGGGGGCATTAGAGGCGATCGCCCTTTGTTGTTTGTCGTAGGGGGCGAGCGTGATTTTCAAACGCCCATCACTTTGCTTTTCGTGGATCGCTGTGGCGATCGTGGAGCTATTCGCCCTTAAACTTTGCGCTACCTTCTCGTCCTTAAAAAAGGCGATCACCTCCTTCATACTCAAAGTGTCTTACTCTATGGGTTTTATCGCTACTTGGCGCAAAACGACCAAAGCCACAAAACCCAGCACCACCACTACAATTAAAACGATTAAGTAAAACCCATTGGCTTAATTATTGGGTATCTATGACTTTGCCTAGGTCAAAAAAGCGGTTATAGATTTTAGCGCATGCGTCATAAAATACATCTCCAAAGGCACTTTCTTAAAAAACTCCCGTATTTTCTGCTTGTCCATTAGGGGTACTCTTAGGGGGCTTGCACAATTTCTTGCAACATTTGTACACTCTCTTGGCTAGGAATAATCTCTTCCTCTTCTTGGGCTAAAAACGTGTCCATGGCACTCTTTTTATCCATCGCCTCGTCCAATTCCTCATCAAAGCCCCGTTGGTAAGAGCCGATACGGATCAACACTTCGTTTTCTTTCAAAAGGGCGTAGAGTTTGCGGAATTTGCGCGCAGCCAGCATGTGCTCGTGGCTGCTCACTTCCTTACTCACTCTTGAGGCGGAGTTTAGGATATTAATAGGCGGATAAATGCCATGATCGGTAAGCTCCCGACTTAAAACAATATGCCCGTCTAAAATGCTGCGGCTTTGGTCAGCAATGGGATCACTCAAGTCATCCCCCTCCACCAGCACGGTGAAAAAGGCGGTGATGCTCCCTTTGTTTTGTTCCTTGCCCGCCCGCTCCATTAGCTGGGGCAAAAGCGTTAAAGCCGAAGGGGGGTAGCCCTTGCTGGTGGGCGGCTCGCCAAGGGCTAGCCCGATTTCTCTTTGTGCCATCGCAAAACGGGTAACCGAGTCCATCATGAAGAGCACATCATGCCCTTGATTTTTAAAATACTCCGCCACGCTCATGGCGCAAAACGCCCCGTATTTACGCATTAAAGGCGCATCGTCACTCGTGGCGACCACCAAGACGGTGTTGTCTAAATTGCCTTGTAAGTTCTTATGGATAAACTCAGGGATCTCGCGTCCGCGCTCCCCAATGAGGGCTATGACTTTAATTTGCGCCTCACACCCTCTAACGATCATCCCCATTAAGGTGCTTTTACCCACCCCGCTGCCTGCAAAAATGCCTAACTTTTGCCCCTTGCCACAAGTGAGCAGCCCGTCAATGCTTTTCACCCCCACGCTAAAGGGTTCGTCAATGATCCCCCGATCTAAGGGCTTGATGGGCGCAGCCATCACGGGCGCGTAGGCACTCGCCCTAACGAAGCCTAGTCCATCTAGGGGATTGCCTAAAGGATCGAGCACCCGCCCTAAAAGCCCCTCGCCCACAGGAAAGCTTAAGCCCTCGCGCACAAAGAGCACGCGATCGCCCACCCTGCACCCCTCCACAAAGGAAAAGGGCGTGAAACCAAATTGTTCCTTTTCCACCACCACGACCATGCCAAGGCAATCGAGCCCGTCGGTCTTTTGCACCTGCACCACATCCCCCACCGAGGGCAAAAACCCACTCACAAAGACCATGCTAGGCAGGATTTTCACCACCACGCCATAGCGGGGGGATAAATCTCGGGGGTGTTGCAACCTTGCACGCAAAACATCTAGGGACATCGGCTATCCTTAAAGGCTTATAAGGCTTAATTTTAGATTAACACAGCTTAAGGTAGAATGTGAGGTTTATTATACTTTAATTAAACCCCAAGGAGTTTTATAATGGATTTAACGACCAAGCGGCTAGATAGTGCCAACGCATCTATCAGCGCCAAACCTTCGCTGCAGGATTTTGAAAAGAAGTCCCACAGCATCGCCCAAAAAATTGCCAAAAACACCAAGTTAGACGGGTTTAGAAAAGGTAAAGTTCCCCTAGACATCATCAAACAACGCTACCAAGGCCACATCCAGCAAGAGAGCGAAAAAGAGCTCTTGGATGCGATTTTACAAGAGGGCAGCAAAGCACTAGAGATCACCCCGCAAGATATGATCGGAAACCCCACCATCCGCAAGTTTGATAAGCAAGCCGAGTATTTTGACATTGAAATGCACATCGGACTTAAGCCCCAAATCGACCTTTCAGGGGTGTTAGAATGCGTGCCTAGCTTCTCTTTAGAGGAAGTGCAAGAGAGCGCGATTGAAGAGCGATTGCAGCATTTAGCCAAAGAGAGGGCGACTTTTACAGACGCGCCCGAGGATAAAGCCGTGGCTAATGGCGATGGCGTGATCTTTGACTTTGAAGGCTTGTTAGACAACCAACCCTTTGAGGGCAACCGGGCACAAAACTTTGCCCTTGTTGTGGGCGAGGGGCGTTTGTTGCCTAGTTTTGAAAAGCAATTAGTCGGCATGAAAATGGGTGAGGAGAAGTATTTTTCCATCCCCTTTCCTAAAGACTACGCCAGTACCACCCTTGCGGGCAAAGAGGTGTCTTTCCATGTGAAATTGCATAAAATCCAACTGCGCCAAATCCCCGAAATTGACGATGCCTTTGTCAAAATGGTCTTAAACCAAGAGAAAGAACCCACCCTAGACATGCTCAAAGAGCGGGTGAAAGACCAACTTTTCTTAGAGGCAAAAACCAAGCTCTACAACCAACAGCTCAAAGAAACCTTGATCGACAAGCTGGATAAAAACCTCGCCTTTGATTTGCCCGAAACCATCATCGAACAAGAAATGGATTTGGCCTTCCGCCAATCCCTGCAAAACATGAAGCCCGAAGAGCTCAAAGAATTACAAGACGACTCCAAAAGGGTTAAGAAAAAAAGGGATAGTTTTAGGGAGCAAGCCCGCCGCAGCGTGAAAGTAACCTTCATCATTGACGCACTCGCCAAACAAGAAAACATCCAAGTGGCGGACAATGAGGTGTATCAGGCCGTCTATTACGAGGCGATGATGGCAAACCAAAACCCCCAACAATTACTAGAGGCTTACCAAAGAAACAATATGCTCCCCGCCGTGAAAATGGCAATGGTCGAAGATCGGGTGCTCACTTTCTTGTTAGATAAACAGCTCCCCCAAGAGGCAAATGCATGAACTATGTCCCCATCGTCATTGAAAAAACAGGGCGGGGGGAGCGCAGTTACGACATTTACTCCCGCCTGCTCAAGGATCGCATTGTGCTTTTGAGTGGCGAAATCAATGATGCGGTGGCGGCCGCCATTGTGGCGCAACTCTTGTTCTTAGAAGCCGAAGACCCCGAAAAGGACATCAATTTATACATCAATTCCCCCGGGGGCTCTGTTACCAGCGGGCTTAGTATCTACGACACCATGAACTACATCCACCCAGACATCTGCACCATCTGCGTGGGGCAAGCTGCGTCCATGGGGGCGTTTTTGCTCAGTTGCGGCACTAAGGGCAAACGCTTTTCTCTGCCCCATTCACGAATCATGATCCACCAGCCCATCGGCGGCACCCAAGGGCAAGCCACTAACATTGCCATTTATACCAAAGAGATTTTACGCCTTAAAAGTGAGCTCAACCAAATCATAGCCGCCAACACCGGCCAGCCTTTAGAAAAAATCGAGCAAGACAGCGATCGCGACTTTTTCATGAGCGCTGAGGATGCGAAGGATTATGGCTTGATCGATGCCGTGCTCACTAAAAGCCAAAAGCAAGGCTAATGGCTCTTTTGGAGTTGGTGCGTTACCCGGACAAACGCTTAAGAAAACGCTCGCAAGAGGTCGTGGCCTTTGATGAGGTGCTGCACCAGCTTTTAGACGACATGCACGAAACCATGCTCGCCAACAAGGGCATCGGGCTAGCGGCGATCCAAGTGGGCGTGGCAAAAAGAGCCCTACTCGTGCATTTGCCCAGAGAAGACGACACGCAGCTACTAGAGGATTGCCTAGAGATCATCAACCCCACCTTAATGCAAACAGAGGGAGAGATTTTATGGCGCGAGGGGTGCTTGTCTGTGCCTGAGTTTTACGAGGAGGTGTTGCGGCACGCCAACATCACTTTAGGCTATCAAGACCGCTTTGGCAACGCTAAGGTGTTGCAGGCCAGCGAGCTTTTGAGTGTGGCGATCCAACACGAAATGGACCATTTAAACGGGGTGCTCTTCGTGGATAAATTGTCTATGTTGAAGCGTAAAAAATTTGAAAAGGAATTTAAGAAAAACCTAAAGAATCCCTAATGGAAGTGCAAGTGGTGAACACACTTTATTGCGCCACAATGGCGGGGGCAAGTGCTCAAATCGTAGAAGTGGAAGCCACCTTCACCCGTGCCCTGCCCGCCTTTGTGATCTCAGGGCTTGCCAACAATGCCATCCAAGAATCCAAACAACGGGTGCAATCCGCCTTGCAAAACAATGGCTTTACTTTTCCTCCTTTAAAGATCACCATCAACCTCTCCCCCGCTGACTTGCCTAAAAGCGGAAGTCATTTTGACCTGCCCATGGCTCTACTTGTCGCCTTGCAAAAGCAACCTTTAGAGAGTAAGTGGTTTGCCTTTGGCGAGTTGGGGCTAGATGGGCGGCTTAAACACAACGAGGCGATCTTTCCCATGCTCTTAGACATCGCCCTGCAAGAGCCCGGTGCGCATGTGTTAGTGCCCGCTCTGGGCAAAGAGCTTTTTAGCCTGATCCCTAACTTGCATTTGCACTTTGTGGCAAATTTACAAGAAGCCCTGCAGGTGCTAAGAAACCCGGCTGCCATTCCAGAGCGTGCCCCCTTGCACCTACCCTTTGCTAGCTTAGAGCTTGGCAAAGAGCGTTACTACTACTGCACGGATTTTGCCCTAGACTTTAAAGAGGTTAGGGGGCAAGAGGTGGCTAAGGAGGCGGCTTTGATCGCAGCAGCGGGGCTACACAATATTTTATTTGAGGGCTCTCCTGGCTGTGGCAAAAGCATGATCGCCAAACGCCTGCGCTATATTTTGCCCCCAAGCACCCTAGCCGAAATGATCGAGGCGGTGAAGTTAAATATCTTGAGCGGACAGGAGGGCAACTACAGCCCGCTAAGAAGTTTTAGAAACCCGCATCAAAGCGCATCTAAAGCCAGCATTTTAGGCTCAACACATGGCAATGTGCCTAGCCCGGGCGAGATCGCGCTTGCGCACAATGGGGTTTTGTTCTTTGACGAGCTGCCCCACTTTAAGAGGGAGGTTTTAGAGGGCCTAAGAGAACCGATGGAGAACAATAAATTAGTCATCTCAAGGGTGCATAGCAAGATCGAGTATCACACTTCGTTTTTATTCGTGGGGGCGATGAACCCCTGCCCTTGTGGGAATTTAATGGACCCCTCTAAGGTGTGTCGCTGCCAAGAGAAGGAGATTTTGGCCTATAAAAACCGCCTGAGTGCCCCTTTGTTGGATCGCATCGATTTATTTGTGCAAATGGCTTTGATTAATGAAGACGCTAAAAGCACGCAAGATTCTAAAGCCATGCACGAGCAGGTGATCGAGGCGTTTAAAAGGCAGAAAATGCGCGGGCAAGAGGTGCTCAATGGTAAGCTACAAGAGGGCGAGATCAACACCTTCTGCCCACTAGAGCCCGAGGCGGCGCATTTACTAGAGCAGGCCACCCTGCGCTTCGGGCTGTCTGAGCGCGCGGTGAGCAAGAGTAAGAAGGTCGCGCGTAGCGTAGCGGATTTAGCCGGCTGCGAGGCGATCAATAAGGCGCACATGCTCAAAGCATTGCAATTTAGAAAAGTGGGGTGAATATGCAAAAATATTACTTCAAGGGGCTAGATTGCCCCGATTGTGCGAATAAATTAGAGGCAGAGCTCAACAAACAAAGCTATGTCAAGGCGGCCCAGGTGTCTTTTAACACGAACACCTTGTATTTGGACTGCCAAGACTTTTCTAAGGTCTTAGAGCTCATCAAACGGCTAGAGCCGGAGATGGAGATTTTGCAAGAGGAGGCTGAGGAGGACGCGCCCTTGAGCGTGTATCCTCTGCTCTCTTGCATTGTGTTGTTTGTGCTGTCTGTGGGGGTGTTGCACTTTGCAACAAGCCCGCTTTTAAGGGGTTTGAGTTACGCTCTTTTGGCAGGGGTGTATCTCTTTGCGGGCAAGGATGTGTTCTTAGGGGCGTTTAACAGTCTAAAGAATAAACGCTTTTTTGATGAGAACACGCTGATGCTCAGTGCCACCATCGCCGCCTTTTGTGTGGGGGCGTATGAAGAATCCGTATCCGTGATGGTTTTTTTCTCTGCTGGGGAGTTCTTGCAAAGCTTAGCCATCAAACGCTCTAAAAAGTCCTTGCAAGCCTTGCTAGATGTCGCTCCAAATTTAGCCTTTGTCAAGACAGAAGAGGGCTTAAAGCAGGTGCACCCTGAAGAGCTAAAAATCGGGGATATTGTGGTTGTTAAAGTGGGGGAGAAAATCCCCACCGATGGAGTGGTGCTCAGTGGCGAGAGTTTACTCGATCAAAAACCCCTAACGGGCGAGCCCATGCCCGTCAATGTGCGTGAGAATAGCGCCGTTTTAGGCGGGAGCATTAATTTAAAAGCCGTGCTAGAGGTGCGGGTGAGCAAGACCTATAAAGACTCTTCGGTGGCTAAAATCGTGGATTTGGTGAGCAACGCCGTGAGCCAAAAATCCCAAACCGAAAAGCTCATCACCACCTTTGCCAAATACTACACCCCCGCCGTGTTTTTCATTGCCCTAGCCATTGCCACCCTCCCCCCGCTCTTAGGGCACGGCAGCTTTCACGAGTGGGTGTATCGTGGGCTCATTGCTCTAATGGTGTCTTGCCCCTGTGCGCTGGTGATCTCAATCCCTTTAGGCTACTTTGGGGGGGTCGGGGCGGCAAGTAGGCTTGGCATTCTCATTAAAAGCGTGCACACGCTAGAAACCCTGACACAGATTAAAAATATCGCCTTTGACAAAACGGGGACTTTGAGCAAGGGGGAATTTGAAGTGGTGGAGGTGGTGAACCAGCCCCATTTTAGCCGTGAAGATGTCTTGCGTTTTGCCAGCTGTGCGCAGATCCTCTCCACCCACCCGATTGCCAAGTCTATCCAAAAGGCTTGCCAAAATCTATGTGAACACAACATTGAGGAGTTTAACGAAATCGGGGGCATGGGCGTGCAAGCTAAATGCTGTGCAAATTTAATCGTGGCAGGCAACGACCAAATCTTGCATAAATACAACATCCCCCACCCTAGTTGCAGCCTAGAGGGGACGATCGTGCATGTGGCGACCAATGGGGAGTATGTCGGCTACATTGTAGTCGCTGACTCGCTTAAAGAGGATGCTAAAGAGTGCCTACAAACCCTTAAAAAAGGGGGCTTAGAGCATTTTTGTATCCTTAGTGGAGATAATGAACACGCCACTAAGAGCGTGGCTAAGGCGCTAGATTGCACTTACCACGCAGGGCTTTTGCCCGAGCAAAAAGTGGCAGCCTTTGAGAGCTTTAAAGCCCAACACAAGGGCTTAAGTGCCTTTGTGGGGGATGGGATCAACGATGCGCCCACTTTGGCGATGGCAGATGTGGGCGTGGGGATGGGCAGCGCGAGCCAAGTGAGCAAAGAGAGCGCGGACATCGTCATCACCAACAACGCCCTAAGCTCCATTGTGCAGGTCTTTAGAATCGCGCGCAAAACCCGCCACATTGTCATAGAAAATATCGTGTTTGCTTTAGGTGTGAAGGCATTGTTCTTGGTGTTGGGGGTTGCTGGGGAGGCGAGCCTTTGGGAGGCGGTCTTTGGGGATGTGGGTGTAACTTTGATTGCCCTAGCAAATTCTATGCGCACGATGCGCATTAAGTAATTGTTAGGTTTTCAAGGCTAGAATAAGGGTCCACTATTTTTATAAAAAGGACGCTTATGAAATTGTTACGCTTAGTTGCTATGTCAGGGGTGCTTGTGGCAGCCCTAAATGCCCAAACGATCGGGTTGAATGTCTTCCCCGAATACCAAAGTAAACCCGACCAAGAAATGCTAGACATGGCGGGCAAGGTGGAGGCGAAAAAGATGATCGTTTATTTGAGCGAGATGAAGAACCGCTACAACAAAATGACCCCCAAGCATAAAGCCGAGTTCCAAAAACACTTCCAAGATGTGTTGGCTAAAAACATTTCAAAGCTCAGCCCCTCTCAGCGCAGAAAAGAGCTCAACATGATTGAAGAGGCTTTAGTTAAACGAGAGGATAGCATTAAAAATCTAGAGGCCGAGATCCAGGAGGAATACAACTACATGGACCACTGGAAAAAACTCTTGCAGTCCGGTAGTTTTTACGATGATTTGCAAAAAAATGGTTTCAGTCTCCCCACCGCTGCAAAGAAAAAACACCGCTGACACACCGTGTCAGTCAGCGCAGCCTCCTTTTACGGGCATGCCCTAGTTTAATGATGCTCGAGGGCTTTCTAGGGCTTAGGCCCCGCTTGTCCTCTATGATTGTGTTTGCTAAGTCTAGGGCAATTTGGGGTTCATAGCCCTGTCCACTTAAATTCGCTGAAGTGCTAAACACCACGCCCAGCCTTTCTAAAAACACCAAAGTTAGAGGGTCTTGCACTACTCTAAAGGCTCGCCAACCCTCCTTGCCTTTGTAAACAAAGGTCGCCTTTTTATGGCGCACTAAAGAGCGGTGCTTTAACGGCACGCGGGGCAAATCTTTAAAACCAGCGCACACTTGCAACAGACGCTTGTTTTTAGGGCTGTTTTTGGTAGCATTTAGGCGATCTTGATCATGGCTAAAAAAGCCTATGGTCGTATCGCTTTGGGCTAGGATCACACCCGCTTTTGTACGCAAATCTTGATGTGGCATGTTCGTCCTTTATTTAAGCATTTTAACCAAATTAGTGATTTTAAACTTTCAAAGTTTTTATGTTAGAATGCCGTTTTTATTGACCCCAACTTTGGTGAGGAAGATCCATGAACCTTGGAGCGAAGATTATCAGCGTTATTTTCTTATCTCTCTTGATTTTAGGGAGTGCGGTGATCTTGATCGCCAACCACGAGCAGCACAAATTGATATTCTCTATTTTGGACAGCCAAAAGCGGGGGGACAGGATAAGTCGTGAAGACGATTTGCGCTACATCACCCATCTACTTGAACAAGGCATTGCTGGTTTTTATAAAGTCTTTCCTAAGGAACAGGCGCAAAAAATGGCCCTGGAGTACTTTGGCGAAATCAACGCCGACAAGGGCGTGATCTATATGGTGGTGGTGGATAAAAAAGGCACGGTGCTCTTTGACCCGGTCAATCCCACCACCGTGGGCAAAAGTGGGCTGCACTTGATGAGTGTAGACAATGTCTGCTATGTGTGTGGCTACATCAAAGAGGCCGACAATGGAGGGGGCTACACCTACTACAAAATGCCTAAGTTTAACGGCGGCACGCCAGAGCCTAAGGTCGCCTACAGCCATTACGACCCCACAAGTGGCATGGTGATTGTCGCCACGACTTACTTTAGCGACATCTTAAGTGCCTCATTAAAAACCCGTAAAGAGGTGCAGGCAAAGGTCATCGAAAATATCGACACGCTGACCATGTGGATCACCATGATCATGACGATTTTGATTGCACTTACAGCCATCTTCACCTTTTACACCATCATCCGTCGTTTGAACCAACTGGTGCAAAAGGTGTACGACTTTAGCCTGGGCGATCGGGATTTGACCCAGCGTATCCGTGCCAGCCGCAGCAATGATGAGATAGGCAAAATCGGAGATGGGATCAACCACTTTGTCGAAAGCATACAAGGCTTTTTTAACGATATCAAAGCCAACAGTAGCAACACCAGCGGGGTTGCCCAAACTCTGCACACCACAATCAAGAGTGCCCTAGCGGGCATGCAAAGACGCTCAGAGATGTTACAGCAAATCCAAGATCGGAGCAACGACATCGGCAATGTCGTGACCCAAAACGCCCAAGAAGCTGAGGAGAGTCGAAAAAACATCGCTGAGGTCCAAGAGTCAATCCGAACCTCGGATAAGGCGATCACAAACCTATTTAACCAAATCACGGAGGCAAGCCACACCGAAGAGGACTTGGCCGGTAAGGTTGAGCAACTGAGCAAAAACGCTGATAGCGTGAAAAGCATTTTGCACATCATCAACGACATCGCCGACCAAACGAACTTACTCGCCTTAAACGCCGCCATCGAGGCAGCAAGAGCGGGCGAGCACGGGCGGGGCTTTGCTGTGGTGGCTGATGAAGTGCGCAATTTGGCAGCAAGGACTCAAAAAAGCCTAGCAGAAATCAATTCCACCATCGGGGTGATTGTGCAAGAAATCAACGATGTGAGCAGCCAAATGAACTTAAACTCTAAAAAGATCGAGCAATTAAGTGGGGTGAGCTTAGAGGTGCAAAAGCAATTTAAAGACATGAGTGAGAGTTTGGATGGTGTAGTCGGGCGCGTCGGTGCCTCCATTGAGAACATCATCGGTACGAAAAAAGACATCGACAACATCAACCAAGACTTCGCAGAGATCGAGGTGATCAACCAAAAAACAGCCAAAGAGGCAAATATCATCATCGAGGCGGCTAACTCCCTTAGCAACGCTACCATCGAGCTCAGCAGCAAAATCGGGCAGTTTAAATCCTAGGGGTGTTGGTTTTAGGCATCGATCCGGGCAGCCGCAAGTGCGGGTATGGGGTGGTGGATTTGCACAGCGTGAAACTCATCGGCGCGGGCTTCATCAAGGTACAGAGCGCGCCCTTGCAAGAGCAGATTTTAGAGGTTGTGGCAGGGCTCGAGCAGGTTTTTAAGGCCTATCCCATTGCGGAGGTGGCGATGGAGGATATTTTTTACGCCTACAATCCCAAGAGCGTGCTGAAATTGGCGCAATTTAGAGGCGCGCTGGGCTTGAAGATTTTACAAGAAAAGGGGCATTTTAGCGAATACACCCCTTTGCAAATCAAAAAAGCGATCACAGGGCATGGCAAGGCGAGCAAGGAGCAGGTGGCTTTCATGGTGAAAAAAATCCTAGGCATTAAAAACGACATCAAGCCCCTAGACATCACGGACGCGATCGCCATCGCCCTAACCCACGCCCAGCAGCGCAAAGCCCCCCAATGCTAGAAGACTTACTAGAAACCCTAAAAACGCACATGAGCACCTACGAGTTTCAAACCTACATACAACCCCTATACTTTGACCCTCACGCTTCTAACGCCACTTGTGCCGTGTTTTACGCCCCCAATGTGTGGCTAGCAAATTACATCAAAACCCGCTACGGCGCGCTCTTAGAGCAGGTTTTAAGCGCAAAACAAAACACCCCCCTAAAGGTGCAAATTTGCCCTAAAGAGACCAAGCCCAAAGCCCCCCCAAAACCCCTAATCAAAGCCCATAAAAACCCCACCTTAAACCCCGCTTTCACTTTTGACACGCTGGTTGTGGGGGCGTGCAACCACATGGCAGTAAAAGTCGCCTCCCAAGTGGCACAAAAAAGTGGGGTGTATAACCCGGTGCTCTTCTTTGGGGGTGTGGGGCTTGGCAAGACGCACATTTTAAACGCCATTGGCAACACGGCGTGCGATCGCCTGCAAAGCGTGCTGTATGTGACGGCAGAGCAGTTTTTAAACGATTATGTGTTTCGCTTGAACAACCACAGCATGGACAAATTTCAAGAAAAATACCGCTCTTGCGACTATCTTTTGATCGACGATGTACAGTTTTTCGGCGGCAAAGAGATGGTGCAAGAGGAATTTTTCCACACTTTCAACACCCTACACGCCCAGGGTAAACAAATTGTGATGAGCTCAGACAAACCCCCTAAGCACATCAAGGGGCTAGCCGATCGCCTACTCTCGCGCTTTGAAATGGGCATGATCGCCAGCATCCAAGCCCCCATGCTCGACACCAAGATCGCCATCCTCACACAAAAATGCCAACTCAACCACATTTGCATAGACCAAGAGATCGTGGAGTATTTAGCCAGCCACATCCACGAAAACATCCGCCAATTAGAGGGTGCGCTCTTGCGCCTGAATGCCACCGCAGCCTTAAGCGGAGAGGAGATCAGCCTACGCATGGCAGAGGAAATCTTAAAGGACACCACAAAAGAACGCTTGCAAGAGGTGGGCTTGGAGGATATTTTAAAGGTAGTGGCACAAACTTTAAATCTTAAGCCCGCCGACATCCGCAATAACTCACGAAACCGCCAAGTTGCCCTGGCTAGAAAGCTCATCATCTACCTAGCCCGCACGCTCACGGACACCTCCACGAACGCGCTTGCGCAGTTTTTGGGCTTAAAGGATCACAGCGGGGTGAGTAAGGCGAGCAAAACCATTGCGCAAAGCATGACTAAGGAAAACCACACTAGGCTGTTGGTGGAGGAAATGCAGGCCAAGATCAACAGCTCCAAGCCCGTTTAATCTAGTTTGTAGTATAATTCTTAGACACACTTTATACATCAAATCATGGAAAAAGGGTAACGATGCGATCTTACATGGGCGATAAAATTAAAGTATTGAAAGGTTTAGAGGGGGTGCGCAAACGCCCAGGGATGTATATCGGGGACACAAACATCAATGGCTTGCACCACATGGTTTATGAAGTCGTGGATAACTCCATCGATGAGAGCATGGCAGGCTTTTGCACGCAGATTAAAATCACTTTAACGCAGTATGGCTCGTGCATTGTAGAGGACAATGGGCGGGGTATCCCCGTGGACATCCACTCCACAGAGGGTATCCCCGCCGCCACGGTTGCGCTCACGGTGCTGCACGCCGGGGGCAAGTTTGACAAAGAAACCTATAAGGTCTCAGGCGGGCTGCATGGCGTGGGCGTGAGTGTGGTGAACGCCCTATCTAAAAAGCTCTTAATGACAATCAAAAGAGAGGGCAAGATTTACACCCAAGAGTTTGAAAAGGGTGTGCCCACCACGCTGTTACTTGAGGGGGGTAGCACTAAAGAAACGGGCACCACCATTGAGTTTTTCCCCGATGAGAGCATCATGGAAGTCGTGGCATTTGACGCTAAAATCTTAAAAAAACGTTTCCAAGAAATGGCGTATTTAAACCATAATGTTACCATCACCTTTTGCGACCAGCCCAACAACCTAAAAGAGGTCTACCACTATGAAGACGGCTTAAAGCAATTCATTTTAGATACAAACAAAGCCCCCTTAATCTCTCAAGTCATCACCTTTAGCGGGGAGGGCGAGGATATGGAGGTGGAGATCGCCCTAGCCTACAATGAGGGTTATAGCGAGCAAATGTTTAGTTTTGTCAATAATATCCGCACGCCAGAGGGAGGCACACATGAGGCGGGCTTTCGCATGGGGCTTAGCCGTGCGATCTTAAACTATATCCAAGAAAACGCCAGCGTGCGCGAAAAAGAGGCGGGCGTGATCCAAGAGGACATTAAAGAGGGCTTGGTGGCGGTGGTGTCGGCGAAAGTGCTAGAACCGCAATTTGAGGGGCAGACCAAAGCCAAACTTGGTAGCTCTTTTGTGCGCCCCATTGTGGCTAAACTTGTCTATGAAAAAATGGCAAAATTCTTTGAGGAAAACCCCAGCGTGGCTAAGGCGATCATGCAAAAGGCACTCTTAGCCGCAAGGGGCAGAGAGGCGGCTAAAAAGGCAAAGGAACTCACCCGCAAAAAGGACAACTTGAGCGTGGGGACTTTGCCGGGCAAGCTAGCCGATTGCCAAAGTAAAGACCCTAGGGAGTGTGAAATTTATCTAGTAGAGGGGGATAGTGCGGGCGGTTCAGCCAAACAGGGCAGGGATCGCGCCTATCAAGCCATTTTACCCCTAAGGGGCAAGATTTTAAATGTGGAGAAGTCGCATTTAAGCAAGATTTTAAAGTCTGAAGAGATCAAAAACATGATCACCGCCTTTGGGTGTGGGGTGGGCGAGGAATTTAACCTAGAGAAGTTGCGTTACCATAAAATCATCATCATGACCGATGCCGATGTGGATGGCAGCCATATCCAAACCTTGTTGATGACCTTTTTCTACCGCTACTTAAAGCCTTTAATCACTAATGGACATGTGTATATCGCCCAGCCCCCGCTTTACCGCTTTAAGAAAAAGAAAATTGAAAAATATTTAAAAGATGAGAAAGAATTAAACCACTTCTTGATCGAGCATGGGATTGATAGCACTTCTATCGAGGGCATTGGGCGGGCGGATTTATTAGCCCTGCTAAAGACTTTAAGCGGCTACCGCTCAGTGCTCAAAGAGCTAGAAAAACGCCCCTTGATGTTTGAGGTGTTGCGTTATCTAGTGGAGTTGCCAGAGCGTCCCAGTTTTGACACCCTAGCCAAAGATTTACATGCCTTTTTAGAGGGCATTTCTTGTCAAGTGCTCAGCCAAGAAGTGATGGCCGATGGGGTGCATTTCTTTGTACGCACCAAATTAGGGTTAGCGGAATTATTGGTGGATGAAGCTCTATTTAACGACCCCTTGTTTATGGAGGCTAAGGATTTGGCACAAAAAATCCAAGAATTTGATCTAAGTGTGCTTGGCATGGATTGTTTGGATTATTTAGCCGACATTGAGGGGCGGGCTAAACAAGGGGCGTATATCCAACGCTACAAAGGGTTAGGGGAGATGAACCCCGAGCAGCTTTGGGAAACCACGATGTTTGAGGCTAACCGCAATTTACTAAGAGTGGCTTTAGAGGATGAAGAGAGTGCAGATGCGGCGTTTAACCTATTCATGGGCGATGAGGTCGAACCCCGCCGCCTTTATATCCAAGCCCACGCCAAGGATGTGAAAAACCTAGACATTTAGTCGACAAGCTCGCTAGTGGGGCGTTCGTTTCTGCTTTGCTTGTTCTTTTCTTGGTGGGCCAATTCGGCTATCCGCAGTTCGCGTTTAGCGTACTCATTGTCAAACTCGACAGCTTTTTTCAGCGTCTCAATGTCGATCATTTGAGTAGACAAAGCTTTGGGGTTCGCCCCATTGCCTAGCAAATACAAGGCTATCCCGATGTACTCTTTACGCAAGGGGGTCGTGGAAAAATCACCAACCCATAATCTCTCGACCCTCAAAGCACCCCCGTGTACATCCCCTGCCCCATTGGCATACAAAACATCTTTAACGAGTTTTAGAGCTTTTGCGCTGTCAACTGACACACAAGCCCCCTCGACGTAAGCACTCGCCAAACCCACTTTAGCTACAAGCATGGCAAGTTCTTTATCGTTATGGCCGTGGCTAACGACAAGTTCAAAGTAACCCACAGCCCGGCAAGCGTCCTTTTTAACCCCCCATCCACCTAGATACATCTTGCCCACAAAGGCAGTGGCGAGCAAGTCACCTTTTTTATGCGCTTGTGTGTAAAACACTAAAGCTTCTTTGTTGTGGCCATGGCTTTCAAACTCTATGCCCCTTTGCACCAACGCACTCACACCCTCCTCAGCTTGCAAAAGAGCTGAAAGACCCAAACAAAAAACCAACTTTTTAAAAATAGACACAAGACACCTCCTATTTTTGTTCCGTTTAAGTCAAACTTAAGTCAAATTTGAGGGAAACCGGAGATAGCCTTCCACAAACATAGGCGTTTCATTTGAATCTCCTAAAAAGCAAAGTGCTAGGAATCTAACATAAAAGGGTTAAAAAATCAAATTCTCTAAAGCAAGCGCAGAGTTTGGTTTTCTAAAAGATAAGTCCTTGTGCACCCCTTGGCGATCTTTTCATCGTGAGTGGCTAGGATCAAAACCCCCTCTTGTTGGTGGGTATACTCTTGCAACACTCCCATCACGGCTAGGGCGGTGGTGCTGTCTAAATTGCCCGTGGGTTCATCGGCAAAGATGATCTTGGGCTTCTTGGTTAAGACCCTAGCGATGGAGAGGCGTTGTTGCTGTCCGCCACTAAGCTCCCCGATTTGTTGCTTTAGGGTGTGGGCGATGCCAAGGGTTTCTAACAAAGCGGGGTCTATGGGTTGGTTGGTAAGGATGGATGCCACTTGCAAATTCTCTAAGGCGTTAAAGCCCCTAAAGAGGTAGTGGGCTTGGAAAATGATGCCGATGTCGTGCCGTCTTAGGGCTAAAAGGGTTTTTAAAGGCAGGGCGTAGATGTCTTGGTATTGCAGTAGGCGCACCTGCCCCTGCAAGGGTTTTAGCATGGTGGATAAATTGTTTAAAAGGCTAGACTTCCCACTCCCACTCACGCCTAAAAGGGCGATGGACTCGCCGGGGGCGGCGTGTAGGTGTAGGCCTTGGTATAACCAATTTTCAAATTTGTGGCCTAAATTGGTGGCTTCTAACATGGGGCTCACTTAAAAACTTGATCGCCAAAGAGGGTGGGGCTTAGGATATAGGCAGGTGATTTGTTGGCGCTGTGGATGATGGTTTTGTCAAAACGGCGGGCGTAGTATTTTAAGAGCATGCGCTGTAAAAAGGGCTCGATGCTGGGCACAAACCATGCGTTGTTGCTGATGACCACCAAGTAGGGAGGGCTGTTTTTATAGGCTTTGGCAGAAGTGCCCTCATAGCACACAAGGGGGCGCAGGTGCAAGGCGGTGGTGTTAAAGTCGCTAAAGTGTTCAGCGTGCCCTAGCTTAAAGACTTCGGGCCCAAAGAAAAAACGATCTAGGGTGTTGGCGATGGAGTCAGGAAAGGGCATGCTCTCGCCAAAGGGGGCGAGGATGACTTTATGGGCGTAGTGGTAATTCCCCTTGTCAAAAATGTAGGTGGAGTTGTAGATGGTTTTGCCCTCTTCATAGAGTCCGCCGGCGATGATGGTGATGTCTTGGCTTAATTTGAGTAAGAGGGGGATTAAAGAGCTTTTGTTTAGGGCGATGGGGAAGGCGGTTTCGGGTAGAATCACGGCTTTTTGGTGTTTTTTAATCGCCTGATTGATGAGAGTAAAGTTTGCGTCAATATTTAACTTCAATGTGGCAACACTCCATTTATCCGCTTGGTTGATCTGTGTGCTGATGGGCTCAACGCCTTTTAGTGGGGGCGTGCCCTTAGGCATTTGTAAAGTGCACACCAAGAGCACGCCCGCCGCAATGCGGGCGTACAAGGGGTTTAAACGCTTCTCTACCAAGAGCGCAAGCGCGCATAAAACCACCAAGAAGCTGAGCTTATCCACCCTAAAGAAAGAGTAGGCAAAGAAAGCATCGGGGACAAACCAGTCAAAGCCAAAAGGGTGGATGTAGCTGGCTAGCCACAGCGCAGGCACTCTATAGAGCAGGGATTGTTTAAAGAGCAAGAGATAAAACAAGACCCCATAGCAAAGAGCCACCAAGAGGACGATGAGGGGCATTAAAAGGGGGTAGGTGTTGTAACGAAAGCTTAGAGCTGTCCAATAAAACATCCCAAACCCCACGAACAGCCCGAACAAAAAGCGTTGTTTGGCATTTAGGCGCAAACACACCCATAGGCTTAAGGGGGCTAGAACACTCTCTGCCAGTGCCAAGAATTTAGGCGCACCGCTAAAGAGTGCCCCTACATACAAGGGGGCTAAAAACAGCACTGCCCAAAAAATTGGGATTTTGAAGGGCAAGAAAAGAGGGTGTTTTAAGCTTAGAAAAAACAAAAACAAACCTTACGGCAACGATATTTTAAGCTTGGCATTGTAAAATACCTTATCTTAAAGATTGCCTTTGGAGCTTTTGTTGTTGATTTTTTAAGAGAATGGGTGGTGATGGGTTTTTATGTTGACATCGCTTTGTTAGTGTTTGTGGTTGCAGTTGGAATTCGGGGGTTTTACAACGGCTTCATTGACGAAGTGGCTGGCTTGCTTGGCATCGTGGTGGGGGTGTTTTTAGCCTCTAGGTGGGCGCATGCCGTGGGGGCAAGTTTTTCTAGTCATGTCTACGCCTTTAAAGATCCTTCACTAAATGATTTAGTGGGCTTTGTCGTGGTGTTGGCGGGGGTGTGGATCGCCTTTTTGGTGTTGGGGATTGTGGTGAGCAAGGCGATCACTCTTAGTAATTTGGGCGTGTTGGACAAGATTTTGGGTTTTGTCTTTGCATGTGCCAAAATGTTTTTGATCTTGTCTTTCTTACTTTATGCCATCTCCCGCCTTGCCTTTATGAAAACCATAGACAACTACTTGCACACCCATAGCCAGGTTTACCCCTACATGTACAGCGTGGCTTCGCACATTTTGCGAATTAAAGAAGTCCAAGAGTTTGGCGAGATAATCCAACAAAAAGCCCAAAACGCTAAAAAAGAAAGCATACAGCTTTTAGAAAAAACGCAAAAATCCCTTGCGCCAACCCATTAAAAGCGAATCAAAATGTTTAACACCCCCTATATCCAACAACGCTTGCAAAAAGCCGACAGCTTGCGCCAAGCGCATAAAAACCCCTACGACAACCAAGTCCAGCGCACTTTAAACAACGCCGCCTTTTTGGAGAAGTTCAGCGACCTACACAGCAAAGACGAGCCCAAAGACCCAAATAGCGTCCACGCCCTAGTGGGGCGGGTGCGTTTCATGCGGCTCATGGGCAAGGCGTGCTTCATCAAAATCGAGGATCAAAGCGCGTTGTTGCAGGTGTATTTGTCCCAAAATGATTTAGGCAAAGAGGGCTTTGAGGACTTTAAAAAATGCGTGGAGGTGGGCGACATCGTCAATGTCATCGGCTACCCCTTTGTTACAAAAACCAAAGAATTAAGCCTGCACGCCACCGCTTGTAAAATCCTCACCAAAGCCATTGTGCCCCTACCCGAGAAATTCCACGGCTTAAGCGATATAGAGCTGCGCTACCGCCAACGCTATGTGGATTTGATCGCCAACCCCGAAGTCAAAGAGGTGTTTAAAACTCGTAGCAAAATCGTCGCCACCATCCGCCGTTTCTTTGAAGAAAAGGGCTTTTTGGAAGTGGAAACCCCGATGATGCACCCCATTGCCGGCGGGGCAAACGCCCGCCCCTTCATCACCTACCACAACGCCCTAGAGGTGGAGCGGTATTTAAGAATTGCCCCCGAGCTGTATTTAAAACGCCTTGTGGTGGGGGGCTTTGAGGCGGTGTTTGAGATCAACCGCAATTTTAGAAACGAGGGCATGGACCACTCCCATAACCCCGAATTTACCATGCTCGAATTTTACTGGGCGTATAAGACTTATGAGGACTTGATCACGCTCACCAAGGAGCTTTTTAGCACGCTCTTAAACACCCTAAACTTGCCCGCCATCCTCACCTACCAAGAGCACCAAATCGACTTTAACGCCGTGCGGGTGCTTGGCTTTAAAGAGGCGCTAGAGCAAGTGGGCGGGCTAGACAAGGACACCATCAGCGACCCTAAAAAATTACAAGCCTATTTAGAAAAAGAGGGCGTGCGTTTAGAGGGGATGATTAACCATGGCAAGCTTTTAGCCGAAGCCTTTGATTTGTGTGTGGAGGGTAAACTCATCAACCCAACTTTCATCACAGAATACCCCATTGAAATCAGCCCCCTAGCTAGGCGCAACGATACAAACCCCGACATTGCCGATCGCTTCGAGCTCTTCATTGCGGGCAAAGAAATCGCCAATGGTTTTAGTGAGCTCAACGACCCCATAGACCAATACGGGCGTTTTGAAGAGCAAGTGAGGGCCAAAGAGAGCGGCGATGAAGAAGCGCAATTCATGGATACAGACTATGTGTGGGCCTTAGGGCATGGCATGCCCCCCACAGCCGGCGAGGGGATCGGCATCGATCGGCTCGTGATGTTGCTCACCAACTCTAAAACGATCAAAGATGTGATCTTATTCCCGGCGATGAAGCCCGAAAATAAGGACAACCATGCCTAAGTATTTTTTAGAGCAAAGCGACCCCGAGTTGTTTGGGTTGATTAAAGAGGAGTGGGTGCGTCAAATTGCCCACTTAGAGATGATCGCCAGCGAAAACTACACCTTTGAGAGCGTGATGGAGGCGATGGGCAGCGTTTTAACGAATAAATACGCTGAAGGCTACCCCAATAAACGCTACTATGGAGGCTGTGAGGTGGTGGACAAAATCGAAAGCCTTGCCATTGAAAGGGCAAAAAAACTCTTTAACTGCGCCTTTGCCAATGTCCAGCCCCACTCAGGCTCTCAAGCTAACATGGCAATTTACCACGCCTTGTTAAAACCCTATGACAAAATTCTAAGCATGGAACTTAGCAGCGGGGGGCATTTAACCCATGCATCTCAAGTCAGCATGACGGGGCAACACTTTCAAGGTTTTCATTATGGAGTTAATGATGAGGGGTGGATCGACTACGAGGAAGTTTATAAAATCGCCCAAGTTGTGCGCCCTAAACTCATCGTTTGTGGATATTCGGCTTACCCACGAGAAATCGACTTTAAACGCTTTAGAGAGATCGCCGACTCGGTGGGGGCTTTGCTCATGGGCGATGTCGCCCACATCGCCGGGCTTGTGGTCGCCGGCGAGCACCCCCACCCCCTGCCCCATTGCCACATCATCAGCAGCACGACCCACAAAACCCTAAGAGGCCCTAGAGGTGGGATTGTCTTAACCGATGATGAGGAGATCGCGGCTAAGGTCAATAAAGCCCTATTCCCGGGCACGCAGGGCGGGCCTTTAATGCATGTCATCGCCGGCAAGGCGGCGGGGTTTTTAGAGAACCTTAAACCCGAATGGCGCACTTACGCTAAAGCTGTGAAAGCACACACGCAGGTTTTAGTGCAGGGGCTCTTAGAGCAGGGTTTTAACTTAGTGAGTGGGGGGAGCGACAACCACTTATTAGTGATGCGCTTTGAAGACTTTAGCGGTAAAGAGGCTGAAGAGGCTTTAGGCAGGGCGGGGATCATCGTGAATAAAAACACGGTGCCCGGTGAAAAGAGAAGCCCCTTTATCACCAGCGGGATTAGGCTAGGCGCAGCCGCCCTCACGAGTCGGGGGTTAGACTCTAAAGCCTTTGCCTTCATCGCTGAGAAAATAGCCCAAGTTTTACGCAATATCAAAGGCGATCAAAGTGGGGTTTACCAAGAGATCGAGGCATTTAGCAAGGGGTATAAAACCTATGCACAGCCCATTTTTTAAGGAACAGCATGGTTGAAATGGACTTAAAGTTAATCAAAATACAAACGGGTTTTTACTATGCCTTAAAGCCGGGCTTGGGACAGAGGGTAACCCACATGGGGCGTTGCTATTACGATAAGTTTGAGAAAGTCGAAGCGCCCTTAACTTCCATGTTGATCCAAAAGCACTGGAAAAAAGAGCTCACCATCGCCCACGCCTTGATTTTGCCCAACAATAAAGTTGAAAACATTGTCTTTGACTACAACGGGCGCAATCCCGAGCGCTTTTACCACAAGGCGCAACTCTTGCTAAGAGAGGAAGGATTTATAAACTTCACTGCCTACGAGAGCAAGACCCCCGGGCATTTGCACCTCTATGTGCACAAGGGCCACACCGAACTTAGCGAAGGACAGCGTTTGATACGCACCTTGTCTATGAAACTCGCACAAGGCTTGCCAAATGAATGGCGGGTTTTCCCCAACACCGATTTACCCCATTCCTTTAATATACTGATCTTGCCCTATGGGGTTTACGCTAAAGAGCGGGGTGCGGGCTGGGCAAGACACATGTAATGAAAGGATCACAATGGACAAAAACGAATTTAGTGAACTTGAACAAGGCTTAAACAGAAGGCTCAATGAAGTGGTGAATGGGCATGAAGAGCAAAAAGGCTCAGGGCTCAAAAAAATCCTCCTCATCGTGGCCATCGCGCTCATCATTTTAGTGGTGGTGGTTTTGGTATTTTATAAAAGCACGAGAGAGCCGGCCAAAAGTGCATCTTTACCCCCTGAAAAAAATATGCAAAAGGTCGGTAACGGCCACGACTTTGAAAGCTTGACTTTAGAACCTGCGGTAAAAAAGCCCGAGGAAGATCGCTTTGATAAAATCGTCAAAGACATCCAGAGCAAGCAAAACCAATCCCCCACAGAGGACAACAATAACGCTAAGTTAAACGCTCTACCAGCAAGTCCCCTAGATAGACCCACACCCACACATAAAGACATAGGACAATCCGCCCCCACGCATAAACCCGTGAATAAGGAACATACAGAAGCCCATAAAGAAATCCACCACGAAGCGCACAAGCCCGAACAAGCACATAAGTCTGAGCACCACGAAGCGCACAAAGCCCACCAAGAAGCCCATAAGCCCACACACCACAAAAAAGAAGCCATCCACACAGCGCATAAAGTGGAGCACAAGGTAGAAAGCAAGGCAGAACACCCTGTCCATAAAGAAAAGCCCGCACACGCCACAAAGCACGAGAGCAAACCAGTTGCTAAACACCCGACTGCGGTGGGTCTGCCTAAGGGTTTTTATTTGCAAGTGGGCGTGTTTAGTAAAACCCCGAATACTAAATTCTTAGAGGCACTCAAAGCCTATCCACACAAAGTCCAAGACTTTAAGGGGCAAAAGCGTTACTTGATCGGTCCCTTTGAGAGCAAGGAAAAAGCCGATGAGGAGCTCGAAAAAGTGAGTAAAGATGTGGCTAAACCCGTGCATGTGCAGATCAAATAATGTTTTATCAGCTGAAATACAGCCCGCATGGGGTACAATCCCCCGTCTTTTTATTTTTTAAAAATTATTTTTCAAAAGGGATAGATATGAACGCTGTGCATTCTCAAAAAGCTCCTAGAGCTATTGGCCCTTACTCTCAAGCGATTGCCACTGAGCACCTTGTGTTTGTGTCCGGGCAATTAGGCATTAACCCCGCAACGGGTGAGTTTGCCGGAGCGGATATCAAGGCGCAAGCCACGCAGTCCATGGAAAACATCAAGGCAATTTTACACGCCGCCGGGCTTGGCATGCACCACATTGTCAAAACCACGATTTTATTAAAAAGTTTAGACGACTTTGCGGTGGTGAATGAAATTTATGGGAGCTATTTTAAAGAACCCTACCCCGCCCGTGCCACTTTTCAAGTCGCAAAACTGCCTAAAGATGGCTTGGTTGAAATCGAAGCCATTGCCCAAAAATAACAGGAGAAGTCTATGCAAAAAGATGCCGTTGTCATCGGTGGAGGCATTGTCGGTTTAAGTTGTGCCTATTCCTTGCATAAACTCGGGCGCAAGGTTAGCGTGATTGAAAAGGGGGATGGGAGCAACGGGACTTCCTTTGGCAACGCCGGATTGATCTCCGCCTTTAAAAAATCTCCGCTCTCTTGCCCGGGCGTGGTGGGCGATACGCTAAAACTCATGTTAAAGGGTCAAGCTCCTTTGAGCATCCATTGGGGTCTAAACGCCCAACTTTATAAATGGTTGTGTAAATTCGTGAAAAGTGCAAACGCCAAAGCCACCGCCCGCACGATGGCACTCTTTGAACGCTACGGGTGGCTGAGTATCGATGTTTACCACGAAATGCTCGCCGATGGCATGGACTTTTGGTATAAAGAAGACGGATTGTTGATGATCTACACCTTGCAAGAAAACTTTGATAAAAAAATCAAATTATGCCAAGATCATTACGATCCTAAGACCTACGAAATTTTTGACGCTAAAAAGACCTTAGAATACATGCCCGTGGCAAAAGAAGAAACCATCGCCGGCAGTGTCCTACTCACTGAAAACGCCCATGTGGATGCCCGCGAGGTGATGGAATACCTACAAGCCTACCTCAAAAAAGAGGGCGTGGAGTTTTACTACAATGAGGAAGTGTTGGACTTTGAGTTTAGTGGGAATAAAATCAATGGGATCATCACCACGGCTAATCGCTTCCAAGCCGACACGATCATTTTATCCACAGGCGCAAACCCCCAACTCATTAAAAAAACCGGCAACGACTTTTTAATGATGGGTGCAAAGGGTTACAGCATCACCTTTGAAATGGAAGAAGAGCTCAAACCCAAAACTTCTTCCCTCTTTGCCGACATTTTCTTAGCCATGACTCCGCGCAGAAACACCGTGCGCATCACTTCTAAGCTCGAGCTAAACACCCTTGATCCTAGCATCACGCCCGCGCAGATCGCCAACATGAAGAAAAACTTCACCACTTTCACAAAGCCCTTTGTGATGAAAAACCCCGTGGAGTGGAGCGGATTTAGACCCTTAACCCCTAATGACATCCCCTACTTGGGCTATGATAAAAAATACAAAAATTTGATCCACGCCACGGGGTTAGGTTGGCTAGGCATCACCTTTAGCCCTGCCATTGGGCGCGTCATCGCCAACCTCACCACTGAGGGCGCAAACGAGAAAAGCGCAGACATCATGCTTTTCTCCGCTTTTTTCAGGGATTAACATGCGCAATTTAAAGGAAAGCCATGGGTTATTTGAACTCTTTTTTAGATCTCATCAAGGAATGGGTTTGGGGCTTACCCCTGCTCATTTTGTTGGTGGGCACGGGTTTATTCTACACCGTGGTGCTCAAGGGCTTACAATTTTCTAAAACTTTCTATGCTTTTAAGGTGCTTTGCACCCGCGATGAACACTCCAAGGGCGACATTTCGCAGTTCTCTAGTTTAATGCTCTCCATCGGGGCGACTGTGGGTATTGGCAGCATCATCGGTGTGAGTGT
The DNA here is from genome assembly GCF_030270165.1 of Helicobacter sp. NHP22-001. Classification (NCBI taxonomy): domain Bacteria; kingdom Pseudomonadati; phylum Campylobacterota; class Epsilonproteobacteria; order Campylobacterales; family Helicobacteraceae; genus Helicobacter; species Helicobacter sp. NHP22-001. The sequence goes on from NZ_BSWS01000001.1 coordinate 229,186, forward strand.
GGCGATTGTGTCCGGCGGCCCGGGGAGTATTTTTTGGATGTGGGTGACGGGCATTGTGGGCATGGCGACCAAATACGCCGAGGGGGTGCTGTCCTTAAAATATAGAGAAATCGGGCAATTTGGCTACAAGGGCGGACCGATGTACTACATCAAAAACGGCTTACACATGCCAAAGCTCGCGTATTTTTTTGCCATTTTCACCCTCATCGCGTCCTTTGGCATCGGTAGCATGACCCAAGCCAATGCGGTTTCCTCGATCCTCTTGCACCACGCCTCCATGCCTGCATGGCTTTCAGGGCTCATCATCTCAGGGATCACGGGGATCATTTTAATGGGCGGGATTCAATCCATCAGCAAGTTTAGCGACTACTTCGCCCCCTTTATGGTGCTCTTGTATGTCCTCACCACGATTTACATCGTAGCGGCCCACTTTAGCGAGGCGTGCAACGCCATTAAACTCATTGTAGGCAGTGCCTTTAGCCCCAAAGAGGCGATCAGTGGGACAGCAGGGGGGGTCGCGCTTTTAACCATTGTGCAAATCGGGGTGTCTAAGGGGCTCTTTTCTAACGAGGCAGGCATGGGTTCTGCCGCCATTGTTGCCGCCGCCTCTAAGAGCGCACACCCGGTAAAACAAGCCCTCATCACTATGTTACAGCCTTTAATCATCACTCTAGTGGTTTGCACCTCTACAGCCCTTTTAGTGCTGATGGCACCCGTGCACGAAACCTTCCACGATGCAAGCCTACTCACCTACGAGAGCGTGCGCTATTTCTACCCTAATGGGGGCTGGATCGTGTTTGCCTCCACGATCTTTTTTGCCTACTCCACGGCAGTGGGTTGGGCTTACTATGGGGAGCGCAGCATTGAATTTACCTTTGGCGGGGATTATATTTTTTACTACCGCATTTTGTATTTGATCGGGATTTTTGTTGGATCTGTAACTAAACTAGACTTTGTGTGGAATTTCTCCGACATCGCCAACGCCTTAATGGCCATCCCCAACCTCATCGCCCTTTTATTGCTCTATAAAGTTGTTGTGGCGGAAACCAAATCTTACTTTAATCCCCAAGAGGAAGAAGTCCAACATGCAAGAAAATCACCCCTCACGCGCTAGCTATGTAGAGGTCAACACCGCCGCCCTAGCGCATAATTTTTCACTCATCCAAGAAGTGTGTCAAATGCCTTTAATGGCAGTGGTGAAGGCGAACGCCTATGGGGCGGGGGCTTTGGGGGCTAGCCGGGTGTTTGTCAAACAGGGGGCGATCTATCTGGGCGTGGCAACTCTAGACGAGGCTCTGGAGCTACGCACGGAGTTTAAAGACATCCCTATTTTGATTTTAGGCTATACTCCAGATCACATGGCAAAAACGCTTGTAGAGCACAAGATCACCCAAACAATCTTTAGCTACAAACAAGCCGAACATTTTTCAGCTGTGGCTCTCTCACTCAAACAAAAGCTCAAGGTGCACATTAAGGTAGACACGGGCATGAGCCGCCTAGGCTTTTTACCCACGCAAGAGAACGCTAAGGAAGTGGTGAAGATCGCCAAGCTACAAGGGCTAGAAGTGGAGGGGATTTTTACTCACCACAGCAACGCCGATGCCATGTTCAAAAACTACGCCCTAGAGCAAGCCGAGCGCTTTATGGATTTTTTGGCCCAACTTAAAGCTTTGGGGCTAGAGTTTAAATACCGCCACATGGCCAACAGCGCAGCGGCTCTGTCCATGGATAATTACGGCCTAGACCTGGCCCGCGCAGGGCTCGCACTCTATGGTCTGCACCCCTCAGTCTACACGCAGGACGCACTCAACAAAAAGGGCTTAGAGTTGCAACACGCCATCACCCTCAAAGCCCACATTGTGAGCCTAAAAACCATTGAGGCAGGGCGCTTGGTGGGCTATGGGCAAGATTATTATTGTTTAGAATCTACACAAGTGGGGGTTTTGCCCCTAGGTTATGGGGACGGGCTGTCTAAAATTTTAGGAAACAAGGCGTGGGGGCTCTTGCATGGGCAAAAAGTTCCCGTGATCGGGGGGGTGTGCATGGATCAATGTTTCATTAATGTGGGTAAAATTGAGGCACAAGAGGGCGATGAAGTCATCTTGCTTGGCGACCCACAAAGTGGGGCGATGGGGGCGGGTGATGTCGCTAAGATTTTAGGCATCATCAATTACGAGGCGATCACGATGCTCACCCGCCGCCTGCCTAGGATTTATTGTAATAGCTCATAAGGAGGCTATATGCTAAAGATTCTTTTAAACTTATGCATCACCTTAAACTTTTTGCCTGCCTCTAACCTTTATGAACGGATCCGCAATAAAGACACAATTATCGTGGCAACAGAAGGCACTTACCCACCCTTTTCTTACCGCAATGAGCAGGGACAGCTCACAGGCTATGATGTGGAAGTGGCGCGCGCTGTGGCCAAAGAAATGGGCGTGAAGATCGTGTTTTACGAAATGTCCTCAAATGTGATGCTTAAAAAGTTACACTCAGGCCATGTGGATTTAATTGCCAATCAGTTAGAGATCACCAGCAACAACAGATATACCTATTTTGATGAATCCACCCCCTACACCTACTTCCATACGGTGATCGTGGGGCGCAGAGACCAAGACACCATCCACAATTTGGATAAAATTCAAGGACTACGCGCTGCGCAAAGCCGAATAGATTATGCTGGTTTAGCTCTCACCCACTATGCGCACATTATCCCGGCGGAAAACACCGAAAAAGCCCTACTGCTCATTCGAGATAGGCGCGCAGACATTACTTTTAGCACCTCTTTAAGTGCTTCAGAATACATGAGTAAATACAGCGGAGTCTTTAGGATTTTATGGGAGTCCGAGGACGAAAGGCACACGGGTTTTGTGCTCAACAAATTTAATGATGTGGCATTGTCTTGTATCAACCGTGCCCTAGAAAACTTGCGCTTAGAGGGCATGCTTAGAAAACTCAGCTTACGCTTTTTTGGCGAAAACGCCATGCACTAGGGATAACTAGCTTTCCAACTGCACAACGCGGTTCCAAGTGGCGATGATGGAATCAGGGTTGAGTGATAGGGAGCTGATGCCCTCTTTGACCAAAAACTCCGCCACCTCGATGTAGTCGCTAGGGGCTTGTCCACAAATCCCGCAATACTTGCCATGCCTTTTGCACGCCTCAATGGCACGCCTAAACATTTCTAGCATGGCGGGGTTGCGCTCATCAAAGACATGGCTAACCAATTGCCCATCGCGATCCACGCCTAAGGTGAGCTGAGTTAAGTCATTTGAGCCGATCGAAAAGCCATCAAAAAGGCTTAAAAAGTCATCGGCGAGGATCACATTGATGGGCAACTCACACATGACATATAGCTCCAGCCCGTTTTTACCCGATTCCAGCCCATTTTTACGCAAAATCTCTAAAACCTTTTTACCCTCCTCAATGGTGCGTAAAAAGGGGATCATGATTTTCATATTACTTAAGCCCATTTGCTCGCGCACCATGGATAACGCCTCACACTCCCAACCAAAAGCTTCTTTATACAGATCCGAGTAGTAGCGGCTCGCCCCTCGGTAGCCCAGCATCGGGTTTTCCTCATGGGGTTCATACACGCTTCCGCCGAGCATCCTTGCGTATTCGTTAGATTTAAAATCACTGGTGCGCACAATCACGGGTTTGGGGTAAAAGGCAGCAGAGATCATGCCCATTCCCTCGGCGATTTTCTTCACAAAAAAATCTTTAGGGCTTTCATAGCCCGCAATCAGTGCCTCTACGCGATCTTGGTTTTCTATGGGCTTGTTGTGCTGCATGTCCACTAGAGCTAATGGGTGGACCTTGATTTGGTTAAGCATGATGAGCTCCATGCGTGCTAGTCCCACGCCGTGATTAGGCAGTTGGGAGAACTTAAACGCCTTTTCGGGGTTACCTATGTTTAGATAAATTTTCGTCTTAGGTTCCTGCAAGTTGTCTAAAGCGATTTTCTCCACTTCAAAGGGGTGCGCACCCGAGTAAATGTAGCCAATCTCGCCCTCTGCACACGAGATCGTGATCTCCATGCCCGTGTAGAGCAGTTCAGTTGCCCCAAGTGCCCCCACAATCGTGGGCACGCCAATTTCGCGCGCCACAATGGCGGCGTGGCAGGTGCGCCCCCCCCGATTAGTAACGACCGCACTCGCCTTTTTCATGATAGGCTCCCAATCCGGGTCGGTGTTGTCGGTTACAAGGATTTCACCCTCTTTAAAAATGTTCATGTGATCCAAGCTGTTGATCACCCTCACTTTACCCACACCGATTTTACTGCCAATCGCCCGCCCTGTGAGCAAGACCTCCCGTCCCTCTTTGCTTTTAAAATAGTATTTTTCATACACCCGTGCGCTTTGTTTCAAGCTTTGGCTTTGCACGGTTTCAGGCCGGGCTTGCACAATGAAAATCTCCCCGCTGTCCCCGTCTTTGGCCCATTCAATGTCCATCGGGCGGTATTGCCCCGCCTCTTGGCTGTAGTGCTCTTCAATGAGCATGGCATAGCGCGCAAGGTTTAAAAGATCGGTATCGGTTAAAGAAAAGCTGTTTTGCTCTTTAGGGGTGGTGGGGACGCTCTTGGTGGGGCTTTCACTGCCCCGGCTGGCGTACACGATCTTTTGGGTTTTATCGCCTAGTTGGCGTTTGATGATGGGTTGTTTACCCGCTTTGAGTGTGGGCTTGAACACATAAAACTCATCGGGGTTTACCAACCCCCCGACCACACTCTCGCCCAAGCCCCAGCTAGAGGTGATGAAAACCGTGTCTTTAAAACCCGTTTCAGTGTCGATGGAGAACATCACCCCAGCACTGCCCTTATCGGCACGCACCATTTTTTGCACCCCCACACTGAGGGCAACTTTTAAATGGTCAAAATTCCTAGAGGCGCGGTAACTGATCGCCCTATCGGTAAATAAAGAAGCTAAGCACGCCTTAATGTAGTGGATAAGTTCGGTTTTGCCCTTGACATTCAAATAGGTGTCTTGTTGCCCGGCAAAGGAGGCATCGGGCAGATCCTCAGCAGTGGCAGAGCTACGCACCGCCACATCGGCTTCGCGCATGTGGTATTCATCGCTAAGCATTTGGTAGGCTTGCAAAATCTCATCGCGTAAGTCGGCAGGAAAGGGCGTGCCAAAGATGAGCTCGCGGATTTGCTTAGAGCGCATTTTGAGCACATCTAACTCTGTGGTGTCCACACCCTCTAACAAGCTGATGATTTGCTCTTTAATCCCCCCCTGCTCCAAGAGATACCAATAGGCTTGGCTAGTGATCGCAAAGCCATTGGGCACTTTGATCCCATTAGGCACGAGTTCTTGGAACATCTCTCCAATGCTGGCGTTCTTGCCCCCTACCAAAGGCACATCTTTATTGTTCAATTCTTTGTAAAACCGAATGTAGCGCACACTATTCCCTTGCGTTAGTCTCAAAAAGACCTTATTATAGCATGGATAGCATGGACATGTTAATGTTTAAAAAGGTTTATTTTCTGCTACAATACCCAAATTATGAAAACGCAATCAGCACACGCACACGCTTGGCTAGCTCTTAGGGCTTCGGCGGGCAGTGGCAAGACCTTTGCCTTGACTTTGCGCTATGTCGCTTTGCTCTTTGAAGGGGCGCATCCGGCAAATATTTTAACCTTGACCTTTACCAAGAAGGCCGCTGCCGAAATGTATGATCGCATCTACGAGACCCTTGCCCTTTTAAGCACGGCTAGCCTTGCCTACCAGCAAGACCCCACCCACCAACCCGAGCCTAAAACCCAAGAAATCCTAGAGGTTTTGCAAAGGGATTACAATTTATCCCTAGCACGCCTAGCCAGCCTAAACGCTCCCAAAATCTACGCTGACTTTTTACAAGAAACCCCCCCCATTATCACGATCGATGCTTTTTTTCAACAAGTCTTAAGAAAATTCAGTTACTTCGTGGGCGTGGTGTCGGCTTTTGAAGTGGGCGAGACTTCTTTAGATGAACGACTCAACGCCTTTTTAAGCCATCTAAAGCCCCAAGACTTAGGCAGATTTAAACGCCTTTGTCTGTTGTTGCTCACACCGGGGCGCTCGAGTGTTTCCCACGCACTTAAAGGCTTTTTAGACTTGCACGATGGCGGCGTGGACTTCGCTCCCCCCACCGCCCCAAATGTTAACTTTAAACAACTGGAGCAAGAGATTTTTGAGGCATATAGCGTTTTAAAGATCCCTAAGCAAAGAAAACCCAAAGAAGACTTTCAAGCTGTCCTCAAAGCCTTGGACACACAGGGGGCACAAATAGCCTTAAGCGAAAACCCCGATTTGAAAGCCAAAATTGCGGATTACTTTAATCTAAGAGAAGCCGCTATTTTAAACGAATTTGCCTATTTTTTAGAGTGTTACAAAAAGCATAACCGCAACCCCAACCGCTTAAGTTTCTCCGCAATCACGCTCAAAGTCAACCAACTGCTAAGAGATTTGATCGACAAAGACTTCTTTTACTTCCGCCTAGATAGCCAAATCATGCATATTTTGATCGATGAGTTTCAAGACACCAACCCCTTGCAATTTGGCATTTTAAAGCCCTTAGTAGATGAGATCAAGGCGGGTAAGGGGCAAAAGTGGGGGGATCGCAGTGTGTTTTTTGTGGGCGACTCTAAACAGAGCATTTATGGCTTTAGGGGGAGCAAAAGTGCGCTTTTTGAAAGGGTTTGCACTGAGATACCTAGCCAGTCTTTGGAGCATAACTACCGCAGCACGGGTGTGGTGCTAGACTTTGTGAACGCTACCTTTGCGCCCAAGATTGTAGGCTACACCCCTCAAAAACTTCCCGAAAAACGCCAAGATTTAGCCGACAAGGGCTATGTACGGGTGCAAAGCGTCCCAATAGCGGATTTAGAAAACGAGGCAAAAGTAGAGGCGGTGTTAACCGGGGTTTTAAACGCCATAAAAGAGCTGTTAAACACTGGGGTAGCGGCGCAAGAGATCGCAATTTTATGTTTTAAAAATGATGATGTCAACGACCTAAAGGAGTTTTTAACCCCCCATTTAAAGGGGGTGCAGATTGTGAGCGCGACCGATCTAAGCCTCTTGGCGCAGAAAGAGGTCAAAGCCTTGCGCCACGCCCTGCTTTATACTCTCTGCCCGGCTGAACAACAAAGCTACCACTTAGCCAATGTTACTAAGTTGTGTAGCTTGGCTTTAAATAATCCGCCTACATTGCCCTCCTTAAATTCCAATTTGAGCGCCCATATTTTAAATCTTATGCAAACCTTAGAGCTGTTTAGCCCGAGTGCACTCCACTTTTTAGAACACTCTTTAGAGTTCAACGATCCTATAGAATTTTTAGAAGATTTGGAGCAAAAGAACATCCAAATCGCCCAAAGCGAGGCGGTGGGGCTAAAGATCATGACCATCCATAAGTCTAAGGGCATGGAGTTTGGGCATGTGATCTTAATGGATCGCTTGAGCCAGCAGGCGACAAACGACACGCAACAATTCCTCGAGTACAATCAGCGCATTTTTTATAAACAGAGCCATAGAAAGCATGTAGACCCCCTCTACAAGAAAGCCCTAGACGCAAGCGATGGATCTCGCAAAGAGGAGGGCATTAATGTCTTGTATGTCGCCTGCACGCGGGCTAAAGAGAGTTTAAACATTGTGCAAAAGGACAAAGAAAGTGCCTTCATGCCCCTTGGGCTTTTAGATTGCGTAAAAGGGCAATTACCTAAAAGCACCCCCAAAGAGTCCTTAGCCACCCCTAAACCCACAGGTGCAGCACTTTTAAACAGCCAAAAAGCCTTTGGGGCACAAGAGGACAAAAACCAAAACCAAGAACCTAAAAAAGAGCTGGAGGGCAGCCGCCCTGCGCGGATCTTTGGGCTAGCGTTGCACAAAGCTTTAGAGTTATTTTATGGCTATGGGATTGGATTAAAGGGCGTGCAAGAGTATTTACACCACCACTATGGCTTTGAGATGCCCACTAAGGCCCTATTAAAACGCCTAGAACTGCTAGAGCAAGACAAGGACTTTAAAGATTTGTTAAAAGGGCAAGTTGTGGCTGAGGTGGGCTTTAAATTTGGCAAGGATTTGTTGCGCATGGATATGGTCGCCTTGGATCAAGACAACTGCACCATCCTAGATTATAAAAGTGGAGAGGGGGACATAAAAGCACACCAAGCACAAGTGAAGGGCTATTTGCAAAGAGTGCAAGCCCTCTACCCACAGAAAAACACCCAAGCGTTCTTGGTTTATGTGCTGAAAACCCAGATACAACTGCAACGACAAGGCTAGCCATGCCCGACATGAAAAAAAACATTTTCGTAGATTTTGTCAAAAGCGAATCCTTTGGGGGGATTTTCTTGTTTGTGAGTGCCGTGTGGGCGATGATTTACGCCAACTCGTTTATGTCCCATTACTACTTCGGGCTGTGGCACACCAAGCTAGGCATCGTCTTTGGGATGAAATTTTTTGGTTTCTCCATCCACCATTGGATCAACGATGTGTTGATGGCGTTTTTCTTTTTGGTGGTGGGCTTGGAGATCAAGCGGGAGGTGATGTATGGGGAGTTGTGCGGGTTTCAAAAGGCCGCCTTCCCCGTGATCGCCGCGCTGGGAGGGATGATGGCCCCCGGGATCATTTACTATAGCCTCAATGCCGGCACCAACAGCGCGCATGGCTTTGGCATTCCCATGGCAACCGACATCGCTTTTGCTTTGGGGGTGATTTTGCTTTTGGGCAAACGCGTCCCCCCTGCACTTAAAGTTTTCTTGGTAACCCTAGCGGTCGCCGATGATTTAGGCGCGATTGTGGTGATCGCCATTTTTTACACCACGCATTTAAAATTGATTTGGCTGGGCGGCTCGGCGTTGATTTTACTCATCTTGCTAGTGCTCAATCGCTTGGGAGTGAAAAACCTATTCCCCTACATCATTTTAGGTGTGGGGCTGTGGTTCACCACACACAATAGCGGGATCCACGCCACCATTGCCGCCGTGGCTTTGGCGTTCACGATCCCCATTAAGGTTTCTCAACCCTCTAAGGTCTTACAATCCTTTTCAAAAGCCCTAGAGCATTTTAAAGATTGCTTTAAAAACCCCGCCACCAAACCCCTAGAGCAAGACCAAAGAGATGCGCTTTATAGCCTACAAAATGCCACCATGTCGCTGCAAAGCCCTTTAGAGCGTTTGGAGCACATCTTGCACCCCTATGGGGCTTACTTCATCATGCCCCTCTTTGCCTTTGCCAATGCCGGGGTGCAAATTGGCGAAAATTTAAACTTCCATGTAGATGAGATTTTATGGGGCGTGGTTTTGGGGCTAGTGGTGGGAAAACCCATCGGGATTTTAGGCATCACCTTTTTAAGCGAGAAACTGCACATTGCCAAACGCCCCGAGGGGGTGAGCTGGGGGCAGATTTTGGGTGCTGGCATGCTCGCAGGCATTGGCTTTACCATGTCCATGTTTATCTCCAACATCGCTTTTAACAGCGCGGACGCCATGGAAGTGTCTAAAATCGCCATTTTATTAGGCTCGATCACTTCGGGCATTGTGGGCACCTTATATTTACTTGCACTGGGGGCACTCAAAAAAGCTAAAAATTAGAAAAAGTCGTTATAATTGCGCTTACTCACATAAGGAATTGTATGAATCAAACCAAGGACATCTTAACCTCTCTATTGCCCCTTTTGGTGCTGTTTTTGATTTTCTATTTTCTCATCATCCGTCCCCAAAGGGTGCAAGCCAAGAAACATAAGGAAATGGTGGAAGGCTTGCAAAAGGGTGATAAGATCGTAACGCAGGGTGGACTCATTTGTGAGGTCATCAAGCCCGAGAGCAACTTTTTTAAAGTCAAGCTCAACGATAACATAGAGGTCAAGCTCTCTAAAAACCATGTCGCTTACAAGCTTGAAGACCAAGCCCCAACAGAAGGAAACTAGCCCGTGCAACGGGTGTTTAATACACGGCTTTTAGTTTTTATTTGTGCCCTAATCTTTGGCGTAGGTTTTGCTTTGCCCAGCTTTTTACAAACTAAAGGCCCTAAGATCACCTTAGGTCTGGATTTAAGGGGTGGGCTTAGTTTGCTTTTAGGGGTGGGCGTGGAGGAAGCCCTAAAGACCAAATACGCCTCCATTGCTTCTTCACTCGACTACGCCTTCAAGCAGCAGAATATCCTAGTGCAGGATTTGCACTCCTCTTTGCAGGGCGTGTCTTTCACACTCTTAGACAAGGACGATGAAAAGAATGTAGACAAGATTTTGCAAGATTGGCGCAAAGACGGGGTGGAAATTTTCACCACCGGTAGCAACTACACCCTACGCCTCTCCTTTAGAAAGACACAAGCCTACAAGCAGCAAACCGTGGTGCAGGTCATCAGCACCATTAAAAACCGTCTCGATCAATTTGGGCTAGCCGAGCCCACCGTGTTGCAACAGGGCAAAGACGCGGTGTTGGTGCAACTGCCCGGGATCAACAGCATTGAGGAAGAGCAAAGAGCGAAGGATCTCATCACCAAATCCGCCCACTTGCAAATGATGGCAGTCGATGAAGAGAAAAACGAGTATTTAGACAGCCTCACCGATGAAGAGATTAAAAAATTAGGCGATGTGGTCTTGCCTTATGCGGGCAGAGGTGGGCAAGCCTATGGGCATTTGCTCTTAAAGGCGATCCCCATTTTGGATGGCGAAATGCTCACAGACGCGCAGGTGGTCTATGACAAGAACAACCAACCCGTGGTGAGCTTCTCTTTAAACTCGCAAGGGGCAAAGATTTTTGGCGACTTTTCAGGCGAGAATGTGGGCAAACGCATGGCGGTGGTGTTGGATCATAAAGTCTACTCTGCGCCCTATATCCGTGAGCGTATCGGGGGGGGCAGTGGGCAAATCAGTGGCGACTTCACGGTCGCACAAGCAAGCGATCTAGCCATTGCGCTAAGAAGCGGGGTGTTGAGTGCGCCCCTGGTGATTTTAGAAAAACGCATCATTGGTCCTAGCCTTGGAGCAGATAGCATTAAAACCTCGATCGTGGCACTCATTGGGGGCTTTATTTTGGTGATGGTCTTTATGATCAGCTACTACGCCCTCGCCGGGGTGATCGCCAGCGTGGCGCTCATTGTCAACTTATTTTTAATCATTGCGGTGATGGCGATCTTTGGAGCGACCTTGACCTTGCCGGGCATGGCGGGTATTGTGCTCACCGTCGGGATGGCGGTGGACGCAAACATCATCATCAATGAGCGCATTAGAGAGGGTTTAAGGCGCAATGAGAGCATTGCTCAGGCACTACACTCGGGCTATGCCAACGCCTCAAGGGCGATTTTTGACTCGAACTTAACCTCGCTCATTGCCTCGTTTTTGCTCTACGCCTATGGCACGGGCTCGATCAAGGGCTTTGCGCTCACCACGGGTATCGGTATTTTAGCCTCGATCCTCACCGCCATTGTCGGCACGCAGGGCTTTTACCAAGCCATTTTGCCCCAAATCTCGCGCAACAAAAACTTGGCGTTGTGGTTTGGCGTGCAGAGTCAAGTTTCTCAAAGGGGGCGTAGTGGAGCTGTTTAAGCGGGTTAAGATCATCAACTTCATGGAGTATTCCAAATGGGGGCTTGCAGCCTCCACGCTTTTAGTGATCGCTTGTTTGGGGCTGATCTTTTTTAAGGGCTTTAATTTGGGTGTGGATTTTGCGGGCGGGAGCGTGGCACAGGTGCGCTTTGTTAAAGACGCCCCCATTGCCAAAATCCGCCACGCCTTCAATGAGGCGCATTTTAGCGGCGTGCAGGTGAGCGCCTTTGGTTCGGAGCGGGAAGTGGTGATCAAAATTCCCGTGGGCAAGGTGCACAAGGACTTGAGCACCGAGATCACTAAGATTTTAAAGCCCTTGGGGCAGTTTGAGATCCGCAAGTTAGACAGCGTGGGGCCCAAAGTGGGCGATGAGCTGAAGAAAAAGGGTGTACTCTCTTTGGTGCTTGCCATCCTTGCGATGATGTTGTATGTGGGGGTGCGCTACGAGTGGCGTTTCGCGCTCGCCAGTGTGATCGCCTTGTTGCACGATAGTCTCATCACCGCCACAAGCGTGATCGTGTTTAACATTGATTTAAACCTAGAAGTCATCGCCGCCATTTTGACGCTGATTGGCTACTCGATCAATGACACGATCATCATCTTTGATCGTATCCGTGAGGGCATGCTCACCAAGCGCACAAATGATTTAGATTATGTCATTAACGAAGCGATTTCAAGCACACTTACAAGGACTTTACTCACTTCCTTAACCGTGTTCTTTGTGCTCTTGGTGCTGTATGTCTTTGGCTCTAAAATCTTGGTGGGCTTTTCCTTGCCCATGCTCATTGGCACGATCGTGGGGACTTACAGCTCGATTTTCATTGCCCCTAGAGTGGCGGTTTTGCTCGGCTTTGACTTGGAGCGCTACCACGGAAATGAGCTAAAAAAAGCCAAAAAGAAACAAGAAAAAGAACGCTTGCGCCGCCAATACGAACACGGGCGGGTGTAGAAAGGAGAGTTATGGACTGGGGTCGGGTTGTCTTTACCGTTTTTAGTTTGGCGAGCACCACCTCCATTGCGGGGTTTTTGTATGAGCCCAATGTGGTGATCCTCTTTGTGGCGTTGGCACTAAATCTCATTGTAACCACGCTGAAAATCGGAGTGCAAAAGCAATTCGCCTCCGAGCTTATGGGCGGTTCGCTAGTCGCCCTCTTGCACCTCATGCCCGCCTTTGTGTTTTTGCAAATCTTAAACAATTTGATCTTTGCCTACACCTTGATGATCGGGGCATTGATCAGTAATGTCTTTTGTTTGGTGCTCTTGGTGATCGACAGCATTAAAAATACGGATTTGGAATATTAAATGCAAACCTACAACCCTAAAAAAATTGAAGAAAAATGGCAACAAGTTTGGGCGCAAACGAACGCCTTTGAACCTAGTGATGACTTTAGCAAACCCAAGAGGTATATTTTAAGCATGTTGCCCTATCCTAGCGGAGAGGTGCATATGGGGCATGTGAGAAACTACGCCATAGGCGACGCTTTGGCGCGCTATGCCCGCCAAATGGGACATAATGTCTTGCACCCCATGGGCTTTGATGCCTTTGGCATGCCTGCAGAAAACGCCGCCATTAAGCACGGCGTGCACCCTAAAAAATGGACCTATGAGAACATGGCAAAAATGCGCCAAGAGTTTAAGGCTCTGGGCTTCTCCTTTTGCCAAGAGAGGGAGTTTGCCACTTGTGCGCCCGATTACACCAAGATCGAACAGCAATTCTTCATTGAGATGTATAAAAAGGGTTTGGTCTATCAAAAAAAGGCGTGGCTCAATTGGTGCCCTCACGATAAAACCATTTTAGCCAATGAACAGGTGATCGATGGGCGGTGCTGGCGTTGCGATTGCTTGGTAGAGCAAAAGGAAATGCCCCAATACTATCTAAAAATCACTGCCTATGTGGAGGAACTGCTAGAGGGCTTAAAGACTCTAGAGGGGTATTGGCCTAACCAAGTACTACGTATGCAAGAAAATTGGATGGGCAAATCTGCCGGCTTAGCCTTTAGCTTTAGCCTAGATCAAGCTAGCCAAGATCTCTTGGGGTATTCTCAAGACTTGGAGGTTTTCACCACCCGCATAGACACCATTTACGGCGTTACTTTCATTGCCCTAGCCCCGGGACATCCCTTCGTGCAAACCTTGCTAGACAAGGGCGTTTTAGACCCCAAAGCCTCTAAAGAAATCATCGCCATCCAAAACATCAACATGCGCACGAGGGCGTTAGAAAAGAGGGGGGTTGCTTTGCCTTTAAGGGCGATTCATCCCCTCACAAAAGAGTTAATTCCCGTGTATGTGGCTAATTTTGTGTTAGAAAACTATGGCAGTGGGGCGTTAATGGGCGTGCCCGGTTGCGACCCTAGGGACTACGAGTTTGCCACGCTCTTAAATATCCCCATTGTCCCCTTGATTGTGGGGCAGGAAGTGCCCTGCAATGAGGTGGGGGTTTTACAAAACAGCCACAATTACAATGGCTTAAGCACCACGGAGGCGAAAGAAAAATTAAGCATGCTCTTTGAAGAGCAGGGCTTGGGGCAAAGGGTCATTAATTACCGCCTGCAAGACTGGGGCATTTCACGGCAACGCTATTGGGGGGCGCTGATTCCCATGGTGCATTGTGCTAATTGTGGGCTGGTGTGTGAGAAGTTAGAAAATTTGCCTATCTTACTGCCCGAAGATGTTACGATCGATGGCGAGGGCAACCCCTTAGACAAGCACCCGACTTTTAAAGACTGCACTTGTCCACAATGTGGGGGCAAGGCGCAAAGAGAAACCGACACGATGGACACCTTTTTCCAATCAAGTTGGTATTTTTTGCGCTACACCACGCCCAAAGAGTTATGGGACAAACAAGCCTTTGAGCCCCAAGAATTAGCCTATTGGCTGGGTGTGGATACTTACATTGGGGGGATCGAGCACGCCATTTTGCACCTGCTCTATGCGAGGTTTTTCACAAGGGCTTTAAGGGATTTGGGCTATGTCAAGTTAGACGAGCCGTTTTTAACGCTCATCACGCAGGGCATGGTGCTTAAAGACGGGGCGAAAATGAGCAAGTCTAAGGGTAATGTCGTCACCCCTAGAGAGATTTTAAACAAGCACGGGGCGGACATTGCAAGGCTCTACATCCACTTTGTCGCCCCCCCGCACAAAGAGCTAGATTGGAACGATCAAGCCCTAGAGGGGGCGGCGCGCTTTTTACGCCGTTTTTATGAAAAATCCTTTTTGGCCAAGCCCTGTGAGAGCGCGCCAACAATAGAGCCAAATAGCCTAAATGCAGAGGACAAACAAGCCCGCCAAAAGGTGCATATGGCTTTGCAAAAATGCCACGACATTTTTAAAGAAACCATCCCCAACTACCCCTTCAACACTTTAATCGCTGCGTGCATGGAGGCACTAAATGCCCTAGAAAAGAGCACGAACACGGCCGTGTGGACGGAGGGCTATTACATCCTCACCCACACCCTAGAGCCCATCATCCCCCATGTATGCTTTGAAATTGCCAATAGGCTTTTTAAGCTTAGCAACTTTAAACCCCTAGAAGTGGACGCCAAGGCCCTAGAGCAAGAGAGCGTGAATGTCGCCATCACCATTAATGGTAAAAAGCGTGGGCTAGTGAGCGTGCCTAAAGACACCCCTAAAGAGGCGTTGCTAGAGACTGCCCGCCAAGAGGTGGCAAAGTGGCTAGAGGGGCAAAGCGTGCTTAAAGAAGTGGTCGTGCCAGCCAAGCTGGTGAATTTCGTGCTTGCTTAAGAAATGTGGCGGGCGTGGGTTTTAGTTTTGTTGTTTGGGGGCTGTGGGTATCAGCCCATCGCCAACTTTGCGGATAAGGTGTTGGGTAAAGGGGTTTATGTGCGCCTCGTAGTGAACTTGCCCAACCCTAAAAACTCTGTGGAGTTTAAGGACTTGTTAAACCGCTTCATCGTGCAGCGCTTCCAAAACACCCTCACCACAGAGAAGCAAGCCGACTCGATCATCACCATTGAAATGAAAAGGGTTATCGACACTTCCATCAGCCAAAACCAAGAGGGTTTCACCACCTTTTACCGCGTGACGGTGTATGTCACCTACACCTACGACAATAAAAAGGGCACGACCAAGACCTTTGAGGACAATGGCTATTACAACTACGCCGTGTCCTTGCAAGACCCCTTAATCACCTACAACAACCGCCTGTATGCCATCGGGCAGGCGTTGGAGCAAACCCTCACGCAATTTGTGTCCCAAATTGCCTACGAGGGCAAGGTGAATAAATGAAGTTAAACGATTTTCTTGCCACAAAACCCTTTGAGCTCGCCCCCTTTGAGCCTCAGCGTTTTAAGCAAGTCTACAGGGATTTTTGCCAGCATTTTAAAGACAACACGCCTAAAATCCAAATCATCGGTACCAATGGCAAGGGCAGCACAGGGCGCTTTTTAGCCCAAAGCTTGGAGGCGAGTGGCTTTAAGGTCCTGCACTTTAGCTCCCCACATTTGCTAGACTTTAATGAGCGTTTTTACACACAAGGACGGAATGTTCCCCAAAGTGAATTAGAACAGGCCCACGCCTATTTGCGAAGCCTACCCATAGATGCGCACTTAAGCTATTTTGAATACGCCACGCTTTTAGCAGTGGTCTTAGCTAAGGACTGCGACTTTATGGTCGCTGAGGCAGGGCTAGGCGGGGAGTTTGACAGCACCACGAGTTTAAACAAACGCATTGCGCTGGTTTTCACGCCCATTAGTGTGGATCACACCGATCGCCTAGGCAGTAGCTTATTAGAAATTGCCACGACTAAACTAAGAGCGGGGCTACATTTAGAGCCACAAGTGCCTATGATTTTTGCTAAACAAGAGCCGGAAGTGCAAGAGCTTACCAAAAAACTTTTGCCTAGCCAAAATTTGGCTTTTATTGAGGAGTTAAGCCAAGAAGCCCTAAGAGAGGGGCAAAAGTGGGGCTATCCGCCCTTCTTGGTGCAGAATTTACAAACAGCCCTAAGCACCCTAACAGCCCTAGATCTCGCACCCAAAGCCCTAAAACGGCTCAATTTAAGGGGGCGTTTTGAGCACATTACGCCCAATATCTTATTAGATGTGGCGCATAATGTAGGGGGGGCTAGGGCTTTGGCTGAGGCTTTAAAAGGGCGGCAATTAGACTTGATTTACAACAGCTACGCCAGAAAAGACGCATTGGGGGTCTTAGAAAGTTTAAAGCCCTATGTGCAGCATGTGTGGATCTTGCCCGTGCCAGACCCGCAGATCATGCCCCAAGAGAAGTTGCAAGGGATTTTAAAGCAACTCAATTTGCCCTTTAGCCCTTTTAGGGGGGTGATCGAGCCTAGTAAATCTTATTTAGTGGTGGGCTCTTTTAGCGTGGTGCGTGCCTTTTTACAAGGGGGGTTTTTTGGCAGATAAGTTCATGCTCACCATCATTGATGAAAACGGCTCGAGGCAGTGGCGGGTGCCTAGAAACGCTAAGAAGCATGCTTTGATCGCCGTGGCTGTGGTGCTTATGGTGCTTTTGGGTGGAGGCCTAATTTTAAGCTACTTGGTGCATAGGGTCAGCGGCCTCACCTTAGATAAAAATATCATCCAAGCCAATTATCAAAATCTCTACAATAAAAACAGCACTTTAGCCCAAGAAATCATCCAAAAAAACCGAGAAATTGCCCTTGTAACCCATAAAATTAAAGACCTAGAGAGCATTTTGAAAGTGGAAAAAATGAAGGGGAATAAGATTTACAAGGTGGCCCTGGACGCCTTGTCTAAAGCAAATAAAACCCTCGCTTTAGCCCTTATCCCCAATGGCGAGCCCGTCAAAAGCTATCATGCAAAGCTGAAGGCGAACACTTTGCATAAAAAATCGCTGGGGCCTTACAGTGCCTATAACTTTAGCGTGGCTGTCAACACCCCCGTTTACGCATGCGCTAGTGGGGTGGTGGATTTGTTGTTGCAACACAATTTTAGAGACTATGGCAAATTGATCCGTCTAGAAAACGCCTTTGGTTTCACTTCTATTTATGCCCGCCTAAACTCCATAGTCATTAAACCCCACACTTTTGTGCAAAAGGGCGAACTCTTGGGTTATAGCAGCGCGAGTTTACACTATGAAATCCGCTTTTTGGGGCGGATTGTGGACATGCCCTTGTTCATGGATTGGAGTTTGGAAAATTTTAGCGTGGTTTTTCAAGACGAACAAGTGGATTGGCAGAATCTCTTTTACAGCATTGAGGACATGGTGCAAGTGCAGGGCTATAAAAAAGCCCAAGCTCAAGGTTTAGGGGAATTTAGTGTGGCTCAATAAGCGGCTGATTTTAATCTTCACCTACAACGATGGGAGCAAGACCCTAAACATCCCCATTGTCTGCAAACAGTTAGCCTATTATTTGCTTTTATTGGTAGTAGGGGTGTTGCTCTTTTTGGCCATCGCTCTTTACACGCTCGAGCACGAAATCCACGCCACCAAAGTCCAAACTAAAAAGCTTAACCGCAAATACCAAAAGAGCACACAAGTCCACGCCCAATTAAACCAACAATTACAAGGCTACCTAGAAGAGATCATGCTCGCCGGCGATCGCATCAACGATTTAGAGGACTTTGTGGGCATCGACAACAGCCAGGGGGACGACGACGCCCCCCTATCTCAACGCCTAGATGTTGCCAGCATCACAGGGATGCAAAAGACCTTTATCATGCGCTTCATCCCCAACGACAACCCGCTAGAGAGTTTTAAAAGGGTTTCTAGCACCTTTGCTAAACGCTACCATCCCATTTTGCACCGCATGGCCAACCACACGGGCGTGGATTTAAGCACCCCCATTGGCACCCCCGTTTACGCCACCGCCAATGGGGTGGTGGGCTTTGCGGGGCGGGGGTGGAATGGGGGGTATGGGCGCTTACTCAAGCTCTACCACCCCTTTGGTTTTAAGACCTACTACGCCCACTTAAAGAGAATCGTGGTGAAAAATGGAGAGTTTGTCAAAAAAGGGCAACTCATCGCCTACAGCGGTAGCTCTGGGATGAGCACGGGCCCACATTTGCACTATGAAGTGCGCTTTTTGAACAAGCCCATCAACCCCATGGATTTTATTAAGTGGAACATGAAAGATTTTGATTTTATCTTCACAAAGGAAAGGAACATTGCATGGCAATCTTTGCTAACGATCATAAACAACCTGCTAATGGATCAGCCACCATCATCGCCCAAGGCACCAAGTTCAAAGGCGAATTAAATATTGACTGCCACCTACACATCGATGGCGAGTTTGAGGGCACCATCCACTCGAAAAGCGTGGTGGTGATCGGCAAAAATGGCGTGGTGATGGGCGAAATCTTTGCCTCTAAGATTGTTGTGAGTGGCAAATTCAATGGCAATGCTGATGCCGACATCATTGAAATCATGTCCATGGGGTATGTGGATGGTAAAATTGTGAGCGCAGAATTGGTGATCGAGCGCAAGGCAGTTTTAACCGGCGAGAGCCACCCTAAAGATTCTCTTAAAAAATCTATGGAGAACAAACCCCCCAAGAATGATTCAATCTAGCCTTTATGCAGCTCTAGGCACTTTCAAGCCCACAATCCTAGCCACCAAGGATGCTAAAGAAGCCCTAGAAGCCCTGCAAGTGTGGCGCTTCTTTAGCCCACACACCCCCGTGTTTGTGCTGCCCGATCTGCGCGCCCATTACTTAGATGATATGCGCGCCTTTAGCAGCGAACTCAAAGAGCTTTTAAGCACTCTAGGGCGTTTTTACACTTCTTTAAGGAGCGATCCCAACACCAAGCTTTTAGCCCCGCTAAGTGCGCTCTTACACCCCCTACCTTGTGCCAAACTCTTACAAAGTTTTCGTGTTACTTGTTTGGAGAGCTACCCCCTACAAGAGTTACAAGAAAAATTAAGGCTTTTTGGCTACGACTTTGTGGATTTGATCGAACTGCCCGGCGAGGCGAGCTTTCGAGGCGACATTGTGGATATTTTCATCCCCGGGCAAGCAAAGCCACACCGCTTAAGCTTTTTAGGCCAAGATTGCGAGGACATCCGCACCTTTGATTTGCGCACGCAGCTTAGCGACCCGCCCATCATCGAGCACATAGACATCACCCCCGCTCTTTTTAGCCTAGATGCGCCCACGCATGCGATGCTGCAACAACGCCTAGACAAGCTCAACGCCCCCGTGTTTCTGCCCGATTTGGCCTCCTTGGGCTTTTGGGTGTTGGAGGATTTTGGGTGCGATTTTTTAACGCACTACGCTACCATTTTAAGCCCAGAGGCTAAAGAGCAAGCCAAGGAGTGGCACAGCCTAGAGCCAAGCCCAGCCCTAGAGCGCGCCTTAAGCCTACCCATTTTGCCCACACCGCCACATTACCAAGACATCCAAAAGCCAGCCAACTTACAAGACTTTTTAAAACTCAACGCTGCCAAGAAAGCCACGCTCATCGCCAAAAATGTAGACTTCTTGCCTCACATCAACGCTCCCTTTGAGAGTGCGATCTCGGCGTGTGTGCTACACTTTAGCACCCCCACACAGCTCTTTTTATCCATGCATAGCTACGAGACACCAGGGAGTGCGGGCCACTCCAAGCTCATGCTCAATGAACTCACCCCGGGGGATTTTGTGGTGCATGAAAACTACGGCATCGGGCTGTTTAAGGGGCTGGTGCAGCAAAGCGTGCTGGGCAGTGTGCGCGACTTCATCGCCCTAGAATACCAAAACGCCGACCGCCTGCTCTTACCCGTGGAGAATTTGCACCTCATCGAGCGCTACATCGCTAACCAAGATATGCCCTTGTTAGATAAGCTAGGCAAGAGCAGCTTTGCCAAGGTGAAAGACAAGGTGCGCTCTAAAATTTTAGACATGTCCTCTCAAATCATCGCCTTAGCCGCTAAACGCAACTTGCTTAAAAGCGGCCAAACAGCCATCGACATGTCCAAAATGCAGACCTTTAAAAAAGCCTGTGGCTTTGCGCTCACTGCCGATCAAGAGCAGAGCATCGCCGCCATTTTGCAGGATTTTGCCAGTGGACAGGTGATGGATCGGCTCTTAAATGGGGATGTGGGCTTTGGCAAAACAGAGGTCGCCATGCATGCCATTTACGCCATGTCTTTAAGCGGCAAGCAAAGCGCGCTCTTTGTGCCCACCACGCTTTTAAGTGCCCAGCACTTTGCGACCCTCAAAGAGCGCCTAGAATCCTTTGGGCTGAAAGTGGCAAAACTCGATCGCTTCAGCAAGGATAAAAGGGTGGTGCTGGAGGGCTTAAAGCAGGGCTTGGTTGATGTAGTGGTGGGCACACATGCGCTTTTGGACGCAAAGTTTAAAGAGCTGGGGCTGGTTGTGGTGGATGAGGAACATAAATTCGGGGTCAGGCAAAAAGAGGCGATCAAGACCTTAAGCGAGGGCGTGCACTGCCTTAGCATGTCCGCCACGCCCATCCCCCGCACCCTAAGCATGGCTCTATCTAAACTTAAAGGGGTCAGCACCTTAAACACCCCGCCTAGCATAAGACAGCCCAGCCGCACCTTTGTCAAGGAAAAGACGGATGCACTCTTAAAAGAGGCGATCTTAAGGGAGTTGCGCCGCAAGGGGCAGGTCTTTTACATCCACAACCACATCGAGAGCATGCCAAAAGTGCAGGCCACCCTTTTAAAACTACTGCCCCACTTGCGCATACAAATCCTGCACTCTAAGATCCCCGCCCTGCAGGCCGAACAAGCCTTGCTAGATTTTGCTAAGGGAGAATATGAGGTGCTTTTATGCACTTCGATCGTGGAGTCGGGACTGCATTTACCCAACGCCAACACCATTATTATTGACAACGCCGACAACTTCGGGCTGGCGGATTTGCACCAGCTGCGCGGGCGCGTGGGGCGTGGGCATTTGGAGGGCTTTTGCTATTTTCTCGTGCAAGACACCCAAAGCCTAAGCAATGAGGCGAAAAAAAGGCTTGTTGCTTTGGAGAAAAACTCGTATCTAGGCAGTGGAGCGAGCATTGCCATGCACGATTTACAGATTCGAGGCGGGGGCAATTTCTTAGGCGCGGATCAAAGCGGGCACATCAAGAGTATCGGCTACGGGCTTTACACGAAAATGCTCGAAGAGGCGATTTGTGGGCGTACGCAGGATGTGGGCGTGGATTTAAGCTTAAGTGTCAGTGGGTTTTTAAGTCCTAAACTCATTGCCAGCGACAGTCTGCGTTTGGAGCTGTATCGGCGTCTTAGCTTTTGCAAGGACTTGGCTAGCGTGCAAGAGATTCAAGTCGAAATACGCGATCGCTTTGGTGCGCTAGACACCATGAGTACGCAATTCTTGCAAATCATTAGAGTCAAGATTTTAGCCAACCGCCTAAACATCAGCAAAATCTCACAATACGGGCAGAACATCACCTTGTTCATGGGTGGCGATCAAAATGTCTTGTTAAAAGCCCCGAGTAAGGACGATGAGGACATTTTGCAAGCCATTTTGTGCCACCTACAGGCACACGCTAAGCCAAAACCTCATCCACAGCCTTAAGCACGCTTGAGGGCAAGAGCCGCGTCATGCAGGCGTGGTTGTCGTGCTTGAGGGGGCAGGTGCGCTGTTTGCAGGGCGAGCAAGGCATGGCCTTAGAGAGTAGGGTCGCCTTTTTGTATTGCCAAGGCCCGGTTTCTCTGGGGTCTGTGGGGCCAAAAAGGGCGATGATGGGGATATTTAAGGCGGCCGCAATGTGCATAGGTCCGCTATCATTGCAGATAAAAAGGTCTAAAGCGGCGATGGTGTCTATGAGCTCGGGGATGCTTGTTTTGCCGCACAGATTATGCAAAAGCGAGTTTTCCTCTAGCGGCTCTAACACTTCTTGTACCACCGCTAAATCGTCCTTAGCCCCCAGCACATACACCCCATAGCCCCTTTCTAATAAGTTGGCGATCAACTCCCTAAAATAAGCGGGCTTCCAGCGTTTAGCGCTCCCAAAGGCAGCCCCCGGGCTCACCCCTATATTTTTAGACCCTGTGAGATTTAGGGGGTTGGCGTGGATGAGTAGGGGGGGCAGGGGGGTTTTGGGCACTAAAGGGCTTAGTAGGTGGCAATAACTTTCTACTTGGTGGGCATTGATGGGTTCTAGGGGGTGGGTGAGTAAAAAAGTGCGCCCTGTACGTCGGTAGCCGACGCGTTTAGGTGTGTTGGTCCAATAGAGCAGCAGGGCGGCATAAAAGTGGTTATTGAGTGTGATCGCAATGTCGCAAGGGCCGATACGCTTAGCTAGCCGATAGGTGGCAAGGGCGCGCCAAAAGGCCTTTTTGGTGTTGTCCACCACCAGCGTGCAATTAGGCGTGTGCTCAAAGAGGGCGCAGATCTTGGGTGGTCCAACTAAAATAAACTCCGCATTGATCTCTTGAAAATGGGCTTGTAGGATTTGTAAAAAGGGGGTTGCCATCACACCATCGCCGAGCCAATTAGGTAAGCGGACTAAAATTTTCATTTATGCACCTTAAAAACCAATCTTTGTTATAATAATAGCCAATATAATAAATAAAAGGGCATGTTGGGTGTTAAAGAGCATTAAAGCCAAAATGACGGCGCGTATTTTAATCGCCGCATCGCTAGTTGTGGGGATGGTTTATTATTGTCTGCGTATTGGCCATGAAAGACTCACAACTGCCCAAAGCGTGGCTTTGATCGAAGTCATTAGCCAAGCCTTGATGAATATGGCCAAAGAAGTTATAAAAGACAGCCAAGGGATCCAAGGCGCGCATGCAACTTTGTCCCCTCTAAAGAAGCGATCGATCTTTTTAGCAAGGAATATCTAAGAGTGCGCACCAACAATGAGCAGCCAAACCAAAAGTTTTCTAAGTTTCAAGTGTCATGTTGCGCTGCATTTTGACCCGGTTACAAAACACGGCATGGTTTGAGCTGTTAGAGCCCTTGAGCCGGACCCCCGCCTTTAGTGCACTCAATGACAATTACACAGAAAGCCTAAAGGCAGCGCAGGCACGAAACACGCAAGTTTTTCCCCCCATGCGCCAAATCTTTAGAGCCTTTGAAGCTACACCTTTTGAGAAATTACACACAATTTTATTAGGTCAAGACCCCTACCCGGGCACCTTTAAGCATGACAACCAAGAAAAACCCTTTGCTTGTGGTCTGAGTTTTAGTGTGCCAAGAATCGCCCCCCTGCCCAAGAGTTTGCAAAATATCTATAAAGAATTGCACATCAGCTTAAACACGCCTCTAAGTAAGCACGGCGATTTAAGTGCATGGGCACATCAAGGAGTGTTGCTACTGAATGCGATTTTGAGTGTGCCAAAGGGACAACCCAAGGGGCATGCCCATTTAGGGTGGGAGAATTTCACAGATCAGGTTTTAAACATGCTTTCACAGCTAGATCGCCCCCTATTGTTTATCTTCCTAGGCAGAGTGGCACAAGAAAAGACGAAAGTTCTAAGCCAAAACTCTAAACATTTAATCCTATGCGCTCCACACCCAAGTCCGCTCGCTCAAAGCCGCCCTCCCGTTTTCTTGGGTAGTGGGGTTTTTAAAAAAGCCCAAGAATTTTTAAAAGCTCAAAGAATTTCTATGCAGTGGGCTTTAGATTAAGGCTATTTTGTTAAAAATTCCCCACTCCACACTTCCAAACCAGTAGAAATCTTCACCACCCTCAAAGCTAAGATATAATTCGTTGTATGCTGGTCGCTTGTGCGCTGAATGATGGAGGTATCCAAGAAGAGAGTGGGTTTTTTAGAGGAGGGTTGTGGGGTTTGCAATTCCCTAGCCTTACCAATTGTATGGTCTGCGCTATTATCAGCGAACGCTCTTGTAGCAAAGAATTTACCATGGGCACTCTCCTCCAAAGTTTTGAGCAATATTTCAGTGAGTTGCTCGGTGTCTAGCCGTTGTTTGGTGTTGTTGGCTACATTCAAGACTCCAAAGACCGCCCCTTGTAATTGCTGTATTTTGGGGCTTTCTAACATAGAAGCCAAAGCTCCCCTAGCAGTGTTGACAATATCGGCAGCGAGCCCGGTGCTCTTGGATATCGTTTGTGTAGGGGCATCGTTACAACCCATAACTCCTAAGATAGAAACCCCTAATGCACAAGAAACTAGGATTTGTTGGCAAAGACTAAAATTCTTTTTGTGCTCTACCATGAAACGGCTTTATTGCTCCCTAATTTGGTGATGGGGAACTCTCTACTCCACAATTCTAATCCACTCTTAATGCTGACAAGGCGTAAAATAAAGATGTAATCGATGCGCTGTTTACTCGAGCTTACACGGGCGTTGCGCTGAATCACCTTACCGCTTAGGCTCAAATCGGGGGCTCTTAGCGTGCCTTTTTCCTGCGTGGTTTCTTGGTTAAACTCCGCATTGTCGCGCAATTTTCTAGACTGCTCGATTGTTTTGTCCTGACTGCTTTGGCTACCCGCAACCCTTGTTACATAGAATTTGTCCTGCACCTTGTCTTTAAGGGTTTGCAACACCATTTGGGTTAGCTGTTCTGTGTCAAAATGTTGCATGGTGTCGTTGATGACATCTGCAACTTGGATCACCTTTTTACCTTGTAATTGCTTGAAATCAGGGCTTTGCAACATAGAAGCCACAGCGGTTTTAGCTGCATCCTCTACATCTTGGTAATCCAACCCCACAGTGGCGTATTTTTTGTCGTTTAAATCTTTTTGGGAGGCGTAGGACACACCATTACCGCACCCCGTGATCGCTAAAGCCAAAGCTCC
This sequence comes from Helicobacter sp. NHP22-001, assembly GCF_030270165.1. Lineage (NCBI taxonomy): Bacteria > Pseudomonadati > Campylobacterota > Epsilonproteobacteria > Campylobacterales > Helicobacteraceae > Helicobacter > Helicobacter sp. NHP22-001. The sequence goes on from NZ_BSWS01000001.1 coordinate 254,379, forward strand.
CGCCACACAGGAAGCCAAGATTTTTTTATTCAGTTCCATTTTGATTGTTCCCTTTCTTTTCTACTTGTAGGGGTTTTTGTTGCCCCTTTCCTTTTGGCTCCTTTGCCTTTGACTCATCCGTTCCGGGTTTTACACCCTTAGCCTTGTTTTTCTTTGACGCATTGACCTCTGGCGTGGGGGTTTGCAAATTTGCCTTTGGCGCGCCCACTTTGGGGGCACTCAGCTCCTCAGTCTTCTCTGGCGGTTTTGACATGCCAAGACTTTGTGTATTTTCTTGGGATTCTTTAGTTTCTGGCTCTTTAGTGTGGGTGGGTATAGGTGCGATTTTAGCTTTTTTAGCCGCTTGCAAATCCACGCTAAACAAGACATAGACCTTAGAGGCATCCACCCATTTAGATTCCAAACGTGCCCCCACAAGCTCCACACGCACAGCCTGCTTAGGGGCTTGCCTTTGCTCTGCCAAGACCCAAGAAGCCATTTCATCCCTAGCTTTTGTGCCCGCAAGGTTTGTGGCGTAATCTACATCCCCACCCACAATAGGCGCACTGGCACAAGCTAAAAGGTTGCTCTGTTCTGTGTAGGCTTTAGTGGGGCAATTTTGCACCCAACCAGGAGCCCCACAGCCAAAACTAAAAAACAACAAAACCCCCCCCAGCCAAAGCCTTTCCACCTACTTAGAGGTCATGCCTAATTCTGCACGGATTTTAGACACGATGCCTTGGTCAAGCCCATATAGAACCCAAACTTTGTCTTTCCCAACATATCTAGCGACCAACTTAGTAGCGTTTAATTCTTTGTTGACCACCTCTTTTATTTGTGTGCTGCTAGTCTTGTTCATGGTTTTTCCATCGCTACTTTTTTGGCTACTAACTTCCTTTTGAAGGGTGGTTTGTAGGTTTGCCGCCAAATTAGCCTTAGCTGCTGCGGCTGCCTGATCTGTGGCAAAAGACACATCCCCATCCACAATACCGTATTCTCCACGGCCTAAGAAAACGCCACTGTATTGCTTGTCGTGCATGTTAATGTCGTTGAGATCGCCAGCCACCCACTTGGGTGCGCCCTTGGTCTCCTTATAGTATTCCTTGTTCTCTTTGCTCACCCCAGATTTGGGCTCACCGCACCCCACAACAACCAATGCGCCCACAACACTCCCTAGTAACAACCACTTCTTAACACCCATGTCTGCTCCCTTAAAAATAACATGAAGTCAAATTCTAGCACAAAAAAACAACTAAGACTTAATGCCCGCTTTGGCTTGTGACTCAGCGTGTGTGATGGGAAGTTCTTTTTTCCATATAGCTGAACCATTTTTGGCATCCATTAAATGCAAAACCAACACCGCAACACCTGCTTTAGTGGTGTTTTGTTCTAAATGGGTGCTTAACATCAAACCAGCGGTTTTCGCGTTCTTGGCGTGGGGCTCAATCACAACAAATTTTTTTTGCTCTTTCAGCACAGCTTCCTCTATATGGGTGAGCTTAGCTGTGTCGATTTTCCCTTTGATGCTGTTTTTAGCCTCAACAACAAAAATGTTATGCTCCTTAATTTTTTGCACTTTAGGGTCTTTTAGCATATCCTCTAGTGCGCTCTTAGCCACTTTAGCAACATCTTGGTCTGTAATGGCCTCTGCCTTGGTAACAACTTGACCCTCTTCGGGTTTAGCCACCTGACTTGTGGGTTTACCCTCTTCTTTTTTTACACCGGGTTTATCTGCCCCTTCTTTTTTCATATCTGTTTTAGGGGCTTCTTTGTGGCTTTCCTCTTTTTTGGAATTGTGGTCTTCTTTAGCCTTATCGCACCCGGCTAGGGCTAAAGCCCCAGCTAAACCTAACAACACTAACTTTTTAGAAACCATGTTTTCTCCTTGTTTTGGAATTAAGACAATCTAAAAGGGTTATCCACCACTTTTTTACGATCCACCACATAGGGGATCAAAGCCATGTGCCTTGCCCTTTTGATTGCCACTTCAACCCTCTCTTGCCATTTTTTACTATTGCCCGTCAAACGGCGGGGCATGATTTTATAGCGTTCGGATAGGGAGTGTTTTAACAACTCCAAATCCTTATAATCGATGAACTCAATCTTGGCTTCTGTGTATTTACAGTAGCGTTTCGAGTACTTCTTTCTTTCCATTTACTTCCTTTAGTGTGGTTTAAAAAGGCATGTCATCATCGACATTGATCTCGGGGATTTTTTCTTCCCGCTTGGGGGCTTGCTGATAGCCTTGCGTGGCGAAATTATTTTGGGGAGCAAAACCACCTTGGGGGGTTTGTGCGTAGCCTTGCGGAATTTGCATATAGCCCTCGCTTTGCGCCTTGCTATCCAACATCACCAAATTCTCCACCACCACAACATGCTTGCTGCGTTTATTGCCTGCGTTGTCTGTCCAACTCTCAAACTTTAAGCGTCCTTCAATGAGTACCTTAGACCCCTTATGCAGGTATTGCTGGGCGATCTCAGCCGTACGCCCAAAAAAGGTGAGGTCCACAAAACAAGTTTCTTGTTCCTTGCTCCCATCTTGTTTTTTGTAGGTGTGGTTCGTGGCAATCCCCCCACTCCCCACCACAGACCCACTAGACAAGTGGCGCACTTCTACATCTCTTGTGAAATGTCCGACAAGGGTGATTTTATTATACACCTTGACCTTCTGCTGGGGGCTCTTTGGCAGAGGTTTCTTTGTGGGGCTTTTCAGGCACGGCATGCAAGATTTTCTTGCTCGCTCGATCCACCAAAGTGTGCCACGCTTTCTGTTCTTTTTTATTCTCGTATTTCAAAATGATAAAGCGCAACACATCCTCATTAATGCGGTAAAGCCTTTCAAGCTCTAAAACTGCTTCAGGCTCGGCTTGAAAATAGATGACAAAGTAATAACCCCTTTTGTGCTTTTGAATCTCATAAGCCAAATGGCGTGCGCCCATATCTAAGGTGTTGGCGATCACGCCTCCTTGTCCCGTGATCACTTCTTGGTAAAAAGCAATCTTGCTTTGAAGTTCCTCTTCCACCAAAGTGGGTTTAAGGATAAACATCGTCTCGTAATGCTTCAAAAAAATCTCCTTTTGGTTTACGCCCTTCTATCCTTGAAAAAGAGCAAGGTTAACCCCGGAATTCTAGCGGATACAATCTTGTATTTTGATTAAAAAATGCCAACTTTTTTCTCTTTGCCCCTGCAAGTTTGCGTTGTGCCAACTTTGCAACAAACCAAACAGCGTAGCGTAGTCGGCGACTTTTTGGCACCGCCCTTTTAACTCTTTAATCACGGCAGGTGGGGGGGTGTAGCCTAAAATGTCCTTAGCCTGCGCTTGCCCTTTTTGACTATAGGCGTAAAAGCCAAAGAGTTGATAAAAATACCGCCACAACGCCCTAAGCCACTCGTTTTCATCTAGCCCCTCATTTTGCAATCGCCCCCAAAGCTCCAACACTCCCCTTTTGGCAAACAAGGCGTTTAAAAACCCGCTCACCTCCACCGCCCCCATGCCCTGCACAAAATCCTGCACCTCTTGTAAGCCTACATTCTGCTCTAATAGGGCTAATTTTTCTAAATCCCTATGGACCAAGCGCAAATCAAAATTATGCCCCTCTAAGAGCAAGTGCAACGCCTCTTGGCTGATTTGCAGTTGCAACTCATGGATTTTCTCTTGCACTAACTTTAGGAGTGTGTCATAGGGGGGGGTGAAAAAGCGCACTTCTAGCACCGCATCTAACAAAATAGGGTGTTTGAAATACCCGCTAAATTGCCTAAAATCTTGGGCGTACTCGCTTTGGCTTTTCGCCCTATAAAACTCAACGATGAGGGCGTTTTTGGGATTCTTGACTAGAGCGTCTAAGAGTTTTTGGATATCCTTGACCCCTAGTTTTTTATCTAGCTTTAGCCACACTAAATTACCCTGTGCAAATAGGCTAGATTGCCCGAGCCACTCCAGACACTCGTTTAAATCAAACTCGCTAAAATACGCCCGATTGACTTGCGCTTGTGGGTAGAGCTTGGCGATCTTTTGCCCGTAATACTCAATGTAAAAATCCCACTCTCCATAGAGCAACACCGCCCTAGGGATGTGGGTTTTTAAATAGTTTTCTAGGTCTTTCTGGTACATAAAATCACTTCCAAAATTTGTAGGATATCATGGTGGTGGTTAGGGCTTAAAGTAGCAAAAATCTTAAAAAGTTCCAATAAAAATCTTTGTGTTCTGCCCCTAAAATAAAAACCACACTCTTTTAACCCCGCCCTTCTTCCTAAAAGTGGGGTTGCTGTGTTTAGGTGGGTGATAGGGATACAGACATAGAGCATGGGTTGCATCCCCATTGCCCCTTGCTTTTCTCTAATCACAATCTCCACCAAGATAAGAATCAAAAATATCAATGTAGCAATACAGGCCGTATTTTTGTGGGGCGACTAGCACGCTATGCGTCTTTTGGCTTGGCATAAAGGTTTGTGAGCGGACAGGGCGTTGATGTCTCTTGGCGGGTAGAAGAATGCCTGCGTCTCTTTTGCCTTTTTAGCGTTGGGGTATTTGTCTATGTGGGGGGTGATGGGCTCAGTCTTTGAGCTTAAAGCCCTTGCCCTCTAGGGTAGCAAAGAGGAAATTGGCGATAAAATCAAAATCCACGCCCTGCTGATCCCTCGCATAAAGGGCTAAAATAATAGAAAGGGGGCAAAGACACTTGGGGCAAAAGATTTTAGATCTCAACGATGAGGGCATTTTTTAACAAAAAACAAAGGTTCTTCATTTACACAAGTGCCGGGCACTGAGCCCCAAGTAGAACTTAAGCCACCACCCTACCTAAGAGTATCCCCTCTTGGAAGCTGTGGCAGTGGGCGATGTAGTGCCCCGGGGGGGTGTGCTCTAAATGGCTTTCATTGATTAAAATTTCTCCATCGATCTCTAAGCCCCAACGCCGATCACGCGCACGCAAAAAGAGATTGTCCTCGCTAGCCCCCTCCACAATGACCTCCAAGGTCTGCCCCACGAGGCTTTGCATGGAGGCTTGCACCTGCTCTTGCACTAGGGCGTTGATGCGATCGAGCCTCTCATTAATAAGTTTCTCTGCAATTTGGGGCATGCCATAAGCCTTTGTGCCCTCCTCAGCACTGAAGGCAAAGAGATTTAAGCGGTCAAATTTAAACTCTTGTAAAAACGCCTCTAGCTCATCTATGTCGCTCTCTTGTTCGTGTGGGTGACCTAGAAGCAAGGTAGAGCGTAAAAAGCTACCGGGCACCGCACGCATGGCTTTTAAGAGCTCTAAATGCTTGGCTTTGCTAGAGTTACGGCGCATGGTTTTTAGCATGGAGTCGCTGATGTGCTGGATGGGCATGTCAAAGTAATTGGCAAAAATGGGCGAGTTTGCGATCGCCTCGATAAGTTGGTGCGTGGTGCTTGTGGGGTAGAGATAAAAAATCCTGGCACTTTTGAGTGTGCCTTGTTTATCAATGGCTTTAATGAGCTGGGTTAATCCCTCTTTAACGCCTAAATCTTGCAAATAAGAGCTAGAGTCTTGGGCAATAAAACTAATGTCCGTGTAGCCTCTCTTGGCTAGCCCCTCCACTTCGTTTAACACACTCTCTATGCTCTTGCTTTGCAAACGCCCTTTAAAGCTGGGGATCGCACAAAAGCTACAACTTTGGTTACACCCCTCGCTTAATTTGACATAGGCATGCACAGACGAGCCGATGATGGTACGGGCGTGTTGGCTAGCTAAAAAGACGCGTTTAGAAAACTGGCTTTGCTTTTGGGCGAGCAGGGTGTCTATTTTGTCGTAATCGCCCACGCCCGTGAAAATGTCGATTTCGGGCAATTCTTTCGCCAACTCTTCTTTATAGCGTTGGCTAAGACAACCGCTAGCCACGACCACCGCCCCCTTTTTACGCCCCTCAATGGCTTCGAGCAAAACCCGAATGCTCTCCTCTTTAGCCGACTGGATAAACCCACAAGTATTCACAATGATCGCATCGGCGACGCTTAAATCGTTGGTGAGTTCGTAATGGGCGAGTTTGCCTAGCATCACTTCACTATCCACTAAATTTTTAGAACAACCCAAAGAAATCAAATGTAATTTAGGCAATGTAATCTCCCTGTGTATCCACCTCCCAAAAGAAGTCTATCCACGAAGTCGCCTCTTTTAGGGTGTAATCCGCCTGAAAATGTGCACTCTTATGCGCAAAGAGCACCGCACTTTTAAAGCGGGCTGTGGGGTAATGTTCTTTTAGCACCTGCATCACACCCAAAAAGCTACGGCCACTATCCACGATCTCATCCACAACTAGAATTTCTTTGTGGGTGGGTTTGAGTTTGGGGACATTGTCGATCACAAGTTCACCTTGTTTGCGATCCGTTCCATAAGAGCTCGCGTTGATCGCATAGACCTCTTTAGTGTCCCAGTAAAGCCCCAAAAAGTGCGCCAAAGTCATGCCACCCCTTAAAATAGACACGATCGCTTGGGGTTTAAAATCCACCTCAACCATTTTGGCTAAATCCACCACATCTTGTCTAAATTCGTTGTAGCCGTAGTAAAGGCGCATTAAACCTCCTTGTAGTGGTGTTGCATGAACGCCTTGATCGCCACGCCCTCAAAGCTTGGGCGCAGTTTCAAATCCACAAGGCTTTGCTCTAGGGCACTTAGCACCCATGCGCTTTGGTGTGTTTCTATGATCCCCATGTGGTTGATACGCAAAAGATAATCTTTTAGAGCGTCCTGTCCGCCTGCTACCAAGACCCCATATTTTTGGTGTAGGTGCTTTCTAATGCGGCTTGCTTGTTCATGGTAAATCACAGACATACACAGCGCGGGGGCTTTGGGGTAAATTTCAAGCCCTAGGGCTTCAAGGGCTTTGTGGGTGCTCTCCGCCCTCTTTTTCGTGGCAGTGTAAAGGGTGTCAAATCCGCCTAAATTTTGCACACACTCAAAGTAGGTTTGTAGTCCCAAAATGTGCGAAATACCCGCCGTAAAGGCGGTGGTGTTTTTTTGCTGGTTTTTTAGCTCTAGTTTGAGGTTAAAGTAATAGCCCCGATCCTCTAATTGTGAAAGCGCAAAATCGCTTAAGCCCAAAAAGCTTAAGCCCACTGGGAGCATGAATGCCTTTTGACTACCGCCGATCAACACATCGATATGGCTTGTTTGTAAAGGCTCGACTCCTAAAGCGGTGATGGCATCAATGATTGTAACAATCTTAGGGTTGTGCTCTTTAGCCACTTTGGTGATGTTCTCAAAGTCTAAACGCAGCCCCCCCGAAGAGTCGCACACCTGCAAGGCGATCGCTTGGATACTCGGGTTTTTTTGCAGCACCTCTAGCACCTCTTTAGGGCTAATAGGCGTATCCCACGCGCTTTTGATCTCCACCACGCTTAGGCTATGTGCCCTTGCGATCTTGCCAAAACGCTCGCCAAATTTGCCATTATTCAGCACCAACAAAGCGGGCTCTGTGCTGGGGCGCACAAATTGCAACAACGCCGCCTCCATCGCCCCCGTGCCGCTGCTAACGAGTGTCAAAACCTCAGCTAGCCCTATCATCTCTTTAAGTTGTTGGCGCACAGAGCCAAAGATCGCCTCAAATTCAGGCGTGCGGTGGTGGAGTATGGGTTGGCTTAAGGTGTTGGCAACGGCGGGGTGTAGGGGGGTGGGTCCCGGGGTGAAGAGCAGGGTTTGCGTGGGTTTCAAGCTTCCTCTTTAATTGGCAGTGTAAAGCGTCAGTATAACATAAACCCGTGGGTTTTGGTGTATAATTCAAGGTAAAGGATTTGTATGCGTTTGTGCTTGTCTTTGGTGTTCATCACCCTTTTTGCCCCCCCGCTGTGTGCGGAGTTTTCGTTGCAAGCGATCGATGACGCTGTGCGTGAAATGGCGGTTTACCAAGTGAGCGTGCGTGAAGACATCACACTGTTTAACGACCAGCTCAAACACTCCACCGCCAAAGACCGCAAAAGGCAAAAGACAGACACCAACGATGAAAAGGATTTATTCAAAGAGAGCACCATTTTGTTCCAAGTCTTGCAAGAATACTACACGAAGGACATGGTGTCACTTGATTACCTTGAAGGCGTGTTTCAAGGTTATAACACCATTCTAGAAGATGCTTTAAAAGATCCCCACCTAGCCCCCCTCATCCCCCTCTTGCACGAGATTGTAGATCAACTCCAAACAATGGCAAACCTAGAGCGCAAACTCGTTACCCTAATCGATGAATGATCCCTTAAGTCTAGCCCTCTTTGAGTTAGAGCACTAACTTAAATCATCTAGGAGGCTGATTTTGTTGCAACATGTGGAGTAGATTCGCCACACCCCCCTTAGAACTGAGCTTTTTAGCAAGCTGGCTTGCTTGATCGAATCTCTTCAAAATCCTATTGATCTCAGCCACATCTAACCCCGAGCCTAGCGCAATGCGTTTTTTGCGGCTGCCATTGAGGATAGACGGGTTGTCGCGCTCTTTAGCGGTCATGGAGTTCACCATCGCCTTAATCTTTTTGATCTCCGCTGAGTTTTCTAAATCCGTGCCCTTAAGTGCCCCTGCCACCCCACTAAGCCCGGGGATCATCGACACCAAAGAGCTGATAGAGCCGAGCTTTTTAACCTTTTCTAACTGCTCCAAAAAGTCGTTAAAGCCAAATTGCCCCTTTTTGAGTTTTTTAGAAATGTTTTTGGCCTCTTTGGGGTCGATCACACTGCTAGTTTTCTCTACTAAACTCACAATATCGCCCGCGCCCATGAGGCGATTAGCGATGCGCTCAGGCACGAAAATATCTAAATCGGGGATTTTCTCCCCATGCCCGATAAAACGCAAGGGGATTTGAAGTTGGTGGGCAATGCCAAGAGCCACGCCCCCCTTGCTGTCGCTGTCAAACTTGCTTAACACCACCCCACTAATGCCTATCTCGGTGTGGAAAGTCTGGGCGGATCGCACCCCGTCCTGCCCACTTAAAGCATCCGCCACATAGAAGGTTTCCAGCGGGTTTAAGAGATTTTTTAGGGCTTTGAGCTCGTCCATTAAAGGCTTATCGATGGCTAAACGCCCCGCACTATCCACAAGCACCACATCAAACTGCCCCTCTTTCGCCCTCTCTAGTGCCCCCTTAGCAATGTCAAGCACGCTCCCCTCTTTATGAAACACCTCCACCCCGATTTGTGCCCCCAAAACCTGCAACTGCTCTATAGCGGCTAACCTCTCCAAATCGCATGCCACCAACAACACCTTTTTATTACGGGTTTTGAGGTAGTTTGCTAGCTTGGCGCAAGTCGTGGTTTTGCCCCCCCCTTGCAAGCCACACATCAGCACGATCGTGGGCGGTGTGGGGGCATAGACAAAACCGCTAGCAGCCCCGGGCACACTCAAAATCTCTAATAAACTCTCTTGCAGTGCGTCTAAAAACTGCTGTTTGCCAATGCCCTTTGCTTTGGTCTTTGCCTCTATGTTTTTAACGAGCTCTTTGGCGACTTTGTGGTGGACATCGTTTCTTAATAAAGCTTTTTTGAGCTCATCTAGGGCTTTTTCTAGGGCTTTTAAATCGTCTTGGAAGCGGATTTTGCCTAAGGCGTTTTTAAAAGATTGTGTCAAGGTGTCAAACATACTTATCCTTCTAGCATTAAAAGTTCTTTTTGCACTTGGGCTTGTTTTTCAAGTATGGTCTTGCTGCGTTCTTGCAGGCTCTCTAATAAGGCTTTGGGGGCTTTTTCTAAAAATTGTGGGTTGTCTAGGTTTAACTTCGCCTGCTCTTTTTTCAACTTCTCTAATTGTGCTTTTAAACGCCCTACAAGCGCGCTTACATCCACCCCCTCTAGGCTGACATGCACTACACCCAGCTCCCCCGTGTCGCTCAAAGATTTAGGCGGTTTGCTTTGCGTTACAGAAATGCTAGGGATTTTGCTAAGTTTGCTAATGCATTGCAAATCCTCCACTTCTAGGGCGGTGGCACTCTCAATAGAAGCGGACTCAATGGGGGCGTTTAGCAAAATCTTAAGCCGTCTTAAAGCGGTGATGCTCTCTTTCATTAAGTTAAAGCGTGCCTCCAGCCCCTCATCTTGCGTGCTGTCTTTGGGGTAGGGGCTTATCATAATGGACGGGGCATTTTCTAGGCTCTGCTGATCTAGGCTTTGGTGTAAATACTCGCTAAGAAAGGGCATGAAGGGGTGCAAGAGTTTCAAGCCCTCTTGAAACACTGCGACAAGCTCACCAAAGACTAGGGGGGCTTGTTGGCTGTGCTTGAACGCCTTAGAAAACTCCAGCACCCAGTCGCAAAACTCACCCCAAAAGAAGCGGTAAAGGGCGGTGGTGGCATCGTTGAAGCGGTAAAGCTCCAAAGCGTAGCGCACCTCTTTAGTAGCGGCATTTAGGCGGGATTTGGCATATGTCCCTAAGCTTGTGTTAAAGCCGGTGGTTTTGGTGGCAGGTTGTGTGCTTAAGAAAAAGGCGGCGTTGTAGAGCTTGTGGCTAAAGTGTTTGGCTTGCTCTAGCACTTTGGGGTTTAGGCATAAATCCCGCCCCTGCACGCATAACATCGCCAAAGCAAAACGCACGGAGTCGCTCCCATAGGTCTTAATGAGCTCTAAGGGGTCGATCACATTGCCCTTAGATTTACTCATCTTTTCGCCGTTTTCATCGCGCACCAAAGCGTGTAGGTAAATGTGTTTAAAGGGCAACTTGCCTAGCAAACTCTCCCCACTTAAAAGCATCCTTGCCACCCAAAAAAAGAGAATATCAAAACCCGTGATTAACACGCTATTTGGATAGAAGTCTTTTAAATCATCGAGGTTAAACTTCACGCCCTCAAAGCCCTCTAGCCCTTCTTGGGCAAAGCCTAGCGTGCTAAACGCCCATAGCCCTGAGCTAAACCAAGTGTCTAACACATCGGGGTCTTGCTCTAGGTGGGTGTCGCCACAAGTGGGGCAGTGTGTGGGGGTTTCTAGGGGCACAAATTGGTGTTTGTTAGCGCAGGTGAAAACGGGGATTTGGTGTCCCCACCAAAGTTGCCGGCTGATACACCACGGGCGCAGCTCCTGCATCCACGCATTGTAGTTGTTGCGCCAGTGGGGGGGGTAAAATTGCGCTAAACCTTGCGCCATTTTTTCTATAGAACCTTTGGCAACTTCTTGTTTGACAAACCACTGCTTAGAAATGTAGGGCTCAATGGGGCTATCACAGCGGTAGCACACGCCCACTTGGTGCGGGTGTTCTTGCACCTCTTTAAGATAGTCCCCTTCTTTTAAAGCCTCTACAATCTTAGGGCGTGCCTCTAAGCGGTCTAGCCCAGCAAATGCCCCGGCATGTGCGTTTAACACCCCCTGCTCGTTAAAAATCACCAAAGGAGTTAAATTATGCCTTTTACCCACAGCATAGTCATTAGGGTCGTGGGCGGGCGTAACCTTCACGCACCCACTCCCAAAGCTAGGATCGACATACTCGTCGGCTATAATGGGGATAGAGCGGTGTGTGAGGGGCAATAAGGCGTTTTGCCCGATTAGGTGTTTGTAGCGTTCATCCTCAGGGTGCACCATTAGAGCGACATCCCCAAAGAAAGTTTCTGGGCGCGTGGTCGCCACCACCACCTCTCCCCTACTTTCTAGCGGATAGCGTAAATAATACAGCTTGCCTAGCTCCTCTTTATACTCCACCTCAATGTCCGCTAAAGCCCCGTCCTTGCAACACCAGTTAATCATATAGGTGTCTTGGATAATCAAGCCCTTATCAAACCACGCTTTAAAGGCGAGCCTTACAGCCTTCTCTAGCCCGCTATCCATGCTAAAACGCAAGCGACTCCACGCACAAGATACCCCAAGCTCTTGCATCTGCTCTAAAATCTGCCCCCCGCAAGCCTCCTTCCACGCCCACACTTTTTTAATAAACGCCTCACGCCCGAGTTGTTCCTTTCTTACCCCTTGCGCTAAAAGTTGCTTTTCCACGACATTTTGCGTGGCGATGCCGGCGTGATCTAGCCCCGGTTGGTAAAGCACCCGATACCCATCCATGCGCTTAAAGCGCACCAAAATGTCCTGCAGGCTCAGCGTGAGCGCATGCCCCATATGTAGCTTGCCGGTAACATTTGGTGGGGGCATGATGATGCAAAAGGGGGGTTTGGTTGTATCCTCACTCACCTCAAAATGCCCCCGCTCTTGCCAAATTTGGTAAAAGCGTTTTTCTAGGGCGTTGTCAAAGGGAGGGAAGTCCATGAGAATCCTTAGAAGTTTTTGGTTTATTCTAGCTTGAAGTGGCTTAAGAAGGAAAGGATGCATAGCGTTTTTGCATGGATAGCACTTATTCTAAGCGCGACTAAGCTATTTGAGCGTTTCCTACGCTATCCCACAAAAAACACCTTCACCAACCCAAAACCCCCAAAGATTAAAATGATAAAAAGTGCAAAGGCTAAACCAAAAGCGCGCCCCCCTAAGCTTAAAAACTTTTTTAGCTCCACTTGTAAGCCCAAAGCCCCCATCGCGCACACCAAGCACACCACAGACCCAAAACGCAACATCTCCACGCTGTGTTTGAGCACCTCGGGCGCCACAAAGCCGCCAAATAAGGGCTGTAAGCAAGAGTGCACCACCACCATGCCTAAGAAAATAAAGGCAAACCAAGGCACTTGTAATTTGACCTTGTGCTTGTGTTCAGCGTTCGTGCTTTTTAAGTAAAACGACACGGCTAAAAGCAAGGGGATGAGCATGATCACGCGCACCATTTTTATAGTTACAGCGACCTTTTCGGCTTCTAAAGAAATCCCGCTGGCTGCCCCCGCAACATTGGCGACTTCGTGCAAGGTCGCCCCAATATACACACCCTCAGCAAGGGGGCTTAAGGGCACCCAGCCCAAGTTATAAACAAAGGGGTAAAGAAACATTGCCAAGAGCCCAAAGACGATCACGGTGCCCACCGCCACCACGCCCTTAAAGGGAGGGGATTTAAGCACACTCTCTAAAGCCAAGACCGCCGCCGCCCCACACACTGCACTCCCACACGCCACGAGCATGCTTAAGTCTTTCTCTAAGCCCATTTTGCCCCCCAGCCACACCCCGAGTAAGAATATCCCTACAACCACTACCAACGCCACAAACAAGGGGGTGTAGCCGTAGTGCAGAATATCGTTGATCGTAACATTAAAGCCGTATAAAATAATACCCAAGCGCAAGAGCTTTTTAGCACTAAAATGCACGCCGTGGTGCGTCCAGTAGGCGATTTTTGGGTAAAGAAACGAACCCAAGAGCCCAATTAAAACCGCCACTAACAAGGGCGAAATGTGGTGTGTGGTTAAAAAGGGTAAATGGGCGATTTTTAGCGACACAAGGGCTAAAACCCCTATGACACAAAGCCCTAAGATTGAACCCAACATAATATTCCTATGTGTGTGCATGCCTCAACTTTATTTTATTTCGCTGTGATTAATCTGCGCATTCTATTCAAAGGCGCATGGAGTAATCGCTGTCCGGTTTTTAGCATATTTGCAATGGCAAAGGGCTTAAAGATAATTTTTTTCGGTATTAACGCCCCTAGAGCGAAAGGCACATGGGCATTATCTATGTTTTTTAGTCTCAAGCTGTCGACTCCAATCATCCAACGCTGTTTACATATACTCTAATCCTTTTGGGGAAGATGAGTAAAAAACTAAATTTTTACCCTTTACACATGGTGGTTTTAAGCTTTAGGGTTTCTAGTGTATAATGGGGGCTAATTCTTAGGTTTGGGAGGATGGCATGCCCATTGATTTAGCCGAAGTTACGGGGCAAAAGGCGGCGATGGAAAAAAAGAAACACGAGCCTAAGATCGCCAATGGCTTAGATAAAGACGCTTTTATGAAGCTCTTTTTAGAGCAACTCAAAAACCAAGACCCGACCGCCCCGATGGAAACGGATAAAATCATTAGCCAAACCGCCCAACTCTCGCAAGTGGAAATGCAAGAGGAGAACAAAAAGGCGATGAAGGAAGTCGCCGATGCGATGCAATCTACGAGGGACACAAACAAATCCTTAAAGGATTTTCAGGGCAAGCTTAAAGAAACCTTAGACCACCTAGATCAGGGCGTGGACAACACCTTAAAAAGCAACTTGGCGATGACGCAGGCGAGCGGGCTTAACAGCGTGTCGATGATTGGCAAAATCGCCGAAACCGATGTCAAGGGGATCAATGTTACAAAGGGCAAGGTCGAGTTTTCGCTCTACTTTGACGAGCCCATTAGAAACAGCGAGGGCAACACGGGGGTGCAAATCTTTGACAAGGATAAACAATTGGTCCGCACCCTATCGCTCAAAAGCAAAGAGGGGCAGGGGGGGTATGTGCGCTTTGAGTGGGACGGCTTGAACGATCAAGGCAAGCCTGTCGCCCCGGGCACTTATGAAGTCTTTGCCGAGTATAATTTAGACCCCAAGAGTAACAAATACCTACACACCCGCATAGGGCGGGGTGAAGTGCAAAGCGTGGTGTTTGAAAAGGGCAAACCGATGTTACGCATGGGCGAAATGGTCTTGCCAATGGATAGTGCCCTAGAGTTTTACGATCGCAACACCACCAGACGAGAAAAAGAGCAAAGAGAAAACGCCGTGCATTTTGTGCCCGAAAAATCTGCTCCCAAACCCACCGCCCCTACACAAGCGGCTAAACCCACAAATTTAAACAATCTGCCCACTCTTGCCAAAACCCCCACCGCCAGCCACGCAGGCACAGCCCAAAGCTTCAACGCCACCACCCACGCCCCAACAACCCCCCTAGCGCATAACACGCCTCTAAGCACCCCTAGCCACACAAACCCCCTAAATGCCCCACACACCGCGCAGACAAGCGCATTAAACCAAACACCCAGCCACGCCCCCCAAAGCCCGCATGTGCCACACACACAAAGCCCCCTAAACACCCCACACACCGCCCAAAATGGCGGGCTAAACCAAGCCAGCAGCCACAGTCCTTTGAGTGCAGTGCAACACAGCACCAACAACCACAGCCCGCTCAATGCACCTAGCCCCTTAAACACCACAGCCCACACTGCACAGGGCACGCGCCCCAATCAAGGCTTTAACCACGCCAGCACCACTAGCACAGCACCGCACACACACCGCTTAAATCCTTTGGAACAAGCCAGCACCCACGCTAACCCCACTTCTAAGAGTCTTGCATGAACGACACCCTTTTAAACGCCTATTCAGGCATCAAGACCCACCAGTTTGGCATCGACAGCCTTTCTAACAACATCGCCAACATCAACACGGTGGGCTATCGAGAGAACACCCCCGAGTTTAAATCCCTTTTCTCCGCCCATTTGGACACTTTGGGGGCGAGCAATGTTACCGCCGATGATCGCAACTTTGGGGTTACTAAGGGGAGCAACGCCATTTCCGATCGCGATGGCGAGTATATGCCCAGCGATGGCGAGTTCAACATGGCCTATCAGGGGAGCGGGTGGTTCATTGTGGGTCCGAATAAAAACGGGAGCATGCAGATCAATAAGGATGGCTACAAGCAGGCGCAAGAGAACTTTTACACTAGGGAGGGCAATTTTTTAAGGGACGCGGATGGCTACATCGTCAACACGCATGGCTACTACCTCTATGGCGTGGATTTACATAAGATTAAAAATGGGGTGTTGACAGCGGGCAACCCCGATGAAGAAGCCAAGATTTTAAAAAGCGGCAAACTCAGCACTTTATACTTGCCCCGAGATGTGCAATACCAACCCGTGCTGACCACTAAGGTGGACATGAGTCTCAATTTAAATGCCAAAAACCATGTCCGCCCCGCTGAAGAGTATTTTTTAAATAAAGATGGCGAGATCATCAACGAGCGCTTTTTAAACCAAGACGCCAACGCCCTAGCCAATGACGACAACGAGCCTTTGGATCTAGCCATGCACCGCAATTTGGAGATCATGATGGTTAAAGGCGACATGGCGCAGGACTTGACCTTTAAATACGGCACGGGCGGGCCTGAAAAAAACGAGTTCCACACTCTGGGCGATTTAAAAAATCTCTTAAAAACCAAAGCCAACTTAGATTTAACGATCGCCAAAAGCAAGCCCGATCAGATCAAATCCCCACTCATGCTACAGATCAAAAACCCCACAGACCCCGAAGCCACGCTGTTTATCGGCGGGCCGATGGCGGAGAAACTCGGTTGGACGGCGAGTGGGATGATCCTTAAAAAGGGCGAAACGCGCGACTCTGTGGGGATTAGAATCCCCTTTTACAGCACCACCGCCGAGATTTACGACAAGGGCGGGGATAAGTATTTGCTTAAGAGCGACTTTTTTATGACTAACTCCAAAGACCCGATGGCAACCCCCCCCACCACAGAGAAATGGGATGTGGAGAGCTCCATTATAGAAATGCGTTCCAAGCTGCCCATCACTCCGCAAACCGTGCGCCAAACGATCACCTTTGACAAAGACGGCAAAATGCAGGCCAAGCCCGTTACATTAAACTTTAAAGGCACTCCCTTGACCTACAACATCGCCAAGAGCGAGGATTACCAATCCAGCGATGTGCCCTATGAAGACTCCAAAATCTATCAAATCTCCCAAGATGGCAAGCCTAAAGGCTTGTTGCAAAACATGCGTATCGACGACAATGGGGTGATCCATTTGGCTTTTAGCAATGGAGCGATCGAAACGATGGGGCGGGTGGGCATCGCCGCCTTCACCAATGATCAAGGACTGCGCAAAGTGGGGAGCAATCTCTTTGACATCGCCAATGTTACAAGAAACGGGCGAGCAGCCCCTCTAAGCGGCAACCCCATTTTAGGCTGGGATCGCGATGATGGCAAGTTGAAGTTTGGCAAGGTCATGCATAAATATTTGGAAACGAGCAATGTCAATGCCGGCAGCTCTCTTACGAATTTAATTTTAATGCAGCGGGGTTATTCTATGAATGCTAAAGCCTTCACTACGGGCGATGATTTGGTAAAAGAAGCGATTAATTTAAAGAAGTAGAGCATGTCCTTTTGCAATTACGATGAAAAGGGTTTTGCGCAGTTGGTGCGCTTTTTAGAGGAGGGCGAGTACCAAATCCCTAGGTTTCAGCGCGATTTTGTGTGGAGTAAGGAGCAGGTGGCTAAATTCATAGACAGCCTTGTTAGGGGTTTTCCTACGGGCAGCTTCGTGCTGTGGAAGACCAAAGAGAGGCTGCAGGCCAATCGCAAAATAGGCAAGGTGGAGATTAGAAAGCCCAAAGCAGAGGAGCACATTTATTATGTCCTAGATGGGCAACAGCGCATGGGCGCGTTGTTTGTGGTTTTTAAGGGCTTGCAAATTGAAAGAAAGCGCAAGAAAGACCACTACCAAGAAAAGAACACCCAGCAAGAGACCCCCGTAACCAAGCCCCCAAAAATAGACGATTATAAAGACATCATGCTAAGGCTAGAAGCCGATGAGGACAAAGATTTTTGTTTTGTGGGCGACCCTAAAGCCGAGCTTAATGAAGTGGCGGTGAGCGTCTATGACCTCATCACCCAAAGCATTTTGGAGATACAAGAAAAATACAACTTGAGCCTGCAAGAGGCGAAACGCTTTGAAGAGTTTAAAAAGCGCATGGAGAATTACCGCTTCCCCATTGTTGCCATTGACAACGCCCCACTAGAGCAAATTGTGGAGATTTTTGCACGGATCAACACGGGCGGGACAAAGCTCACTCCCTTTGAAGTGATGTGTGCAAAATTTTACAGCCCTGCAAAAACCGACCCCAGCCAAACCATCATCATCAAGCCAAAATTTGACTTGCAAGAGTGCTTTGAAAACCTCACAGATGAGCTGGGGCACTTGGACTACGCCTTTAACCAGCCTATGGTGGTGCTGCAACTCATTTCGTATTTATTGCACAGCAATGCGTCTAATTTAAAAGCAAGAATCTCCATCCCCACCATTTTAAAACTAGAACCCGAGAAGGTGCAAGAAACATGGAATTTTGCCGCCCCCTGCTTTTCTCGCGCCGCCCACTTGCTCAAGCACGACTTAAAAATCCCCTCTTTTGACTTTTTGCCCTCAGTGGGTCTATTCATGCTTATGGCGTATTTTTACGCCCTAAGCGGATATAAAAGCCCTAACGCTAGCCAAATCACCAACTTAAGGCGACTCTTTTTTAGGGGGGCGTTTTTTAGCACTAAAACAGATGGGGACACTCTGCTGAAGCAATTAGGTTTGGTGAAGTGCATTTATGAAGAAAAGCCCATTGATTTTAAAAAAGAACTCCCATTTTATAGCATCACCCAAGAGTTTTTGACAGGAGAGAAAATCAACATTAAAAGCGGATTGCATCGGGGGGTTTTATGTGTGCTCGCCACTTTAGAACCTAGGGATTTTGATAACAATAGTAAAGTGGTGCTCGACAATCTCTTTTTGCAAAACACCAAAAAACGCAACCTACACCACTTCTTCCCCAAAAACCACTTAAAACACATAGCCCCCAAGAGCAACCCCGATGTGATCGCCAATGTGGCGTTTTTAAGCGCACAGCTCAACCAGCATATCAAAGACAAGCCCCCTAAGGTTTATATCCCCGAGTTTCACGCCAAAAACCCCCATTTGCAAGATAGCCTCAAAACCCATTTAATCGACATAAACGACCCTAAAGTGCTTGAGAACTACCAAGACTTTTTAAAACTGCGTGCTACGGCGATTTTAGACAAAATCAAAGAGCTGACTTAGTGGGTTTAAACGCGGAGCAATTACAAGCCACCAAAGCCCCCTTAGGGGCGAATTTAGTCATCGCCTCAGCCGGCACGGGCAAGACCTCCACCATTGTGGGGCGGATTTTACACCTGCTAGAAAGCGGCATTGACCCTAAGAAAATTTTATTGCTCACCTTCACCAACAAGGCCAGCCAAGAAATGAAGGCAAGACTCGCCCAGCACACAGACAAAGCCGCCGCCATTGAAGCGGGGACCTTCCACGCCATCGCCTACCGCTACTTAAAAACCTTTGACCCCACGCTCTGCCTCAAACAGCCTAGAGAAATGCAAACCCTGCTTAAAAGCATTTTAGAGCAGGACCACAAGACCAAAGAAGACGACGCCTATGGGGCGAGCCACTTATACGATCTACACTCCTACTATATCAACGCCCAAAGTAAAGAGAGTTTTGCCGATTGGCTCTTAGGGCGCAACGCCAAACAAGCCGACTACATTCAGCGTTATGAGTGTGCCCTAGAGCTTTTTAACGAGCTTAAGAGAGAACAAAACTATGTAGACTACAACGACTTGTTGCTGCGCTACAAGGAAACCATGGCGCAAAAGCCCCCTGCCTTTGTAGAAGTGCTGTGCGATGAATACCAAGACACTAACCCCTTGCAAGACGCGGTTTTAGACGCGTTGCGCCCCCAAAGCCTTTTTTGCGTAGGCGATTACGACCAAAGCATTTACGCCTTCAATGGGGCGGACATTTCTATTATTAGCAATTTCGCCACGAAGTACAAACAAGCTCAAGTCTTCACCTTGCAGAAAAACTACCGATCCAGCCGTGCGATTTTAAGCCTTGCCAATAAAGTCATCGCCAACAACCCCCGCATTTACCCCAAGCAATTGGAGGTGGTGAAAGCGGCTAACCCCTCCACCCCGACCCTTTTGCAATATGGCGAGCTGTTTGAGCAATACAAGGGCATTGCGGCACACATCGCTAGGCGGGGGGGGTTTGAAGACACAGCGATTTTATTTAGAAACAACTCCAGTGCTGAGGGGTGCGAGGCGGCACTAAGGGAGCTTGGCGTGCCCTCAAGGCGCAAGGGGGGGGTGGGGTTTTTTGACACCAAGGAAGTGAAATTACTCTTGGACACTTGCGCTTTTTTGAGCTACTCTAAGGACATGATGGCGACCATGCAGGTTTTAAGCCATGGCAGCGGGATTGGCAACGCTCTAGCCAAAGACCTTTATTTAGCCCTGCAAATTTTAGGCGATGGCAATAGCCTACAAGGCTTGTTAAAGCCCAACAACAAGAACCCCTACCCGCAAACTAAACGCCCCCAAATGGGCTTGTTTGAATCCATTCTGCCCCCAGCCACCCCCACCCACCAAGTGAGCCCTGCGTTTAAAAACCACCCCCTACTCACCCACCCCAAACTCAGCCAAACCGCCGCCACTTTTTTAGACCAACTCTACACCCTTTGCAAAACTTATAGCCCTAAGTTGCCCGCCCATAGCCTAACCCATATTGCTAGGTCGGCGTGGTTTGACAACATCACCCAAAGCCTAGCTAGAGAGCGGGCGAAACTTAAAGATGGGCGCGTGGATGAAAAACTATGCGAGAGCGCATTAGATAAGATCAAACAAAGGGTGGATTTATTGGTGCAGCTTGCCACAAGTTATAAAGGTTTGCGCGACTTCTTGCACGCAATGGTCTTAGGCTCTAAAGAGATGGCAAGCGGCAGTGGGGTGCAGCTTTTAAGCGTGCATGCGAGCAAGGGGCTGGAGTTTGACACGGTGTATGTGATCGATCTGATGGAGGGGCGCTTTCCTAACCTCAAGCTAGCCAAACAAAGTGGGAGCTTGGAGGAAGAGCGGCGGCTGTTTTATGTGGCGGTAACCCGCGCTAGAGATCATTTATATTTGTCCTACGCCAAAGAGGATAAAATGAAAAAGACCGCTTATGAACCTTCGCGCTTTTTAATCGAGGGGGGGCTGATAAATTCTAAAGATAAAGATTATTAATTTTAGATACAATCAAGGGGTTGGAGTGCCAAAGGGAGATCATGGAAAAGTTTGTTGATAAGAATTATTTTTTGGTAACCAAAACAGACACAAAGAGCAACATCACCTACGCTAATAAACCTTTTTTAGAAATTTTGAATTGCCATGAGAGAGATATTTTACACAAACCGCATAATATTGTCCGCCACCCTGACATGCCCGCTTTGATCTTTAAGCTCATGTGGGAAACCATCACCAAACAAAAAGAAATCTTTTCCTATGTTAAAAATAAAACCTTTGACGGGCATTTTTATTGGGTTTTTGCCAACATCACTGCTTCCATCGATGAGCAACACAACATCATTGGCTATTACTCTGTGCGGCGTGCCCCCAATAAAAAAGCCCTAGAGATTGTCATCCCCCTTTATGCCCGTTTGTTAGAAGCCGAGAAAAAGAGTGGGGTTGCTGAGAGTGAGCGGGTTTTTGAAGAGTTTTTGCTCAAGCAAGAATGTAATTATGAACAATGGGTCAACCAACTCCAACGCCTATGAGGATGCACATGCTTAAGTGGTTCAGCACTAGCCCGGATGTTTCTTTAGCTAAAATCCAAAAATTCGCCGCCCAAATTAGAGACGGCTATTTGGAGTGCCGCATGACAGAGATCGATGAGGCAGGTCCTTATAGCCAGATCATGCACGATTTAAACGATTTCTTAGACCAAGTCGAATCGGTGTTTAGGGAAATGAATGCATGCGTGCAGGCGGCTAAGGAGGGCAAGGATTATCGAAATGTTTTTGAAGAGGGCTATCGGGGGATTTTTAAACAATACGCCACGCATGCTAAGTCCCATGTCGATGGGATCATAAAAGCTAATAATAGCGAAATTGTGTTGCGTTTAGCAGAGATGGGTGGGGGAGCCAAGGGCATTTTAGAGGTGCTTGGTGAATTATCTGAGCGTGTTAAGCAATGCTTGGAAAACAAAGAGTTAGCCCAAAATATCGAGGCAAATTCTTTAAAAAGCCAAGATAAAATCCACGGCATACATACAGACTTAGACGATCTCAATGCGAGCTGTGCGAATACAAATGCCGTGATGGATGAACTCAAAAGCAACATGGAATTCATCATGCAGGTTACAAATGTGATTAGCGACATTGCCGATCAGACAAATTTACTTTCACTCAACGCCGCCATTGAGGCAGCCAGAAGCGGAGAGTAGGGCAGAGGTTTTGCGGTGGTGGCTGATGAGATCCGTAAATTAGCCGAGAGGGTGACCAAAGAGGTCAACAACATTAAAAGCAGTTTTAGTAGTTTTGAAGAAGAGATTAATAAAGTGGTCGCCGCTTTCGTGGAGGTGCAACGCTTAAGCACGGGCATTAACGCACATTTTGAGGAGTTTTTAAAGGTGTTGGAGGCGTTCGTAGATGATAGCCATAGAAGCATAGACAATAACCAAGAGCTTGAAATAGGTTTAAACCATGTCATGCACCATATTGAGTGGATTGTATTAAAAATGCATGTCTATCGCAGCGTGTTGACCAACAAGACGGACATCGCCCTAGACAAAGTCCCTAAGCAAAGCTTGCTTCTTGTCAAAGAGGTGATCGGGCACATCAAAGAGCACTACAATTTAGATGAGGTGGAGCAAATGAGCGCAAGGCTTAAAAAGTTGGATGAAATCCAAATCTCTTAAAAACAAAGGGTAACGATGAGATATGTTAAAAATGCATTTGTAATTGCGGTATTTTTGGTGGTTTTTATCGGTGGGCTTAGTTTTGAACGCTTTGTTTTAGGCAAACACCAAAAGAACCAAGAGAGTAGCATCACTTTACAGATCAAAAGCACGCAAGCTTTAACCCCTAAAGCTTATAGCGCGCATTTTATCTTTAGCGCGAGCCAAGAGCTCTTAAAGAGCCAAACCTTAAGCCCTGAGCAGGACAAGGCGATCAAAGAGAGTTTTAAAGAGATCAACGATTTAGTCCAAAAGAGTCATTTATGCCAACAAGCCACCTACAGCTTGCACCCCTACTACAGCTTTGGACCTAAACAAAATTTAAACGGCTACAACTTGCAAGGTGTGATGGATTGTAAAATCCCCGCAGACAAGCTCAAAGCCTACGATGATCTAAAAGACAAAATCTCTCAAGTGGTGTCAAAAACTGGGCTCATTTTACCAAGCACCCCTGCCCTTTACCCCCAAGTAGAAGAGGTGGATTGGAGTGTCTTGCGCCAAGACTTGATTAAAAAAGCCCAAGAACAAGTGAGCTGGATGGGCAAACAATTCAAGAAAGAATGCCATATCCAGCATTTAGACTTTTACCCCAGCCCCGTCCCCACCCGCTTTAAAACCCAAGGCACCCCAGCCAAAGAGGACTTCATGCTCTCTGCCCGCCTAAGCATTGGCTGTTAGGCCTTGCGGGCTAAAAATGAAAAGAGCAAGTGTTGCACAAAGAGACGGCACTTGAGTATGTAATTACACGCCCGCATGAGATGAGAGAAAAACTTAAGCTTGCCCTTAAAATAGTCCGTGCTGGGTGGGATTTGTGAAACGAGCTCATCCACAAATAGGGCAGGATTTTTAAAAGTTAAGCAAGAAACCTTATGTGTGTAGTAGGCATCGATGTAGGTGTCTACGGGTAAAATCCATTGCTCGGGGCAACGATCGATGAGCTTTTGCGCCCCAAGCGGGCTTAAGATATACCCCTGTGTCCCCATGCCCCCCATAGGACTAAAGAGCTGATCAAAGTGATATCCCTTAGACTTTGTCAAGCAGTGGCGTTTAAAGTAAGGGGCAAAAAGCCGCACCATTTGGGCTTTATTTGTGTAGAGACCCTCTAACCCTAAAGCGCATTTTTCAAAAAACTCAAAAGTGGGTAAAACATCGTCTTCTAACGCAATGATGGGTTTTTGCAGTTTCACGCACTCTTGCCACAACAAATAATGGCTGGCAAAGCACCCCAGTTGCCCGAAGCTTTGGAAGTTCACACGGCTTTTTAAGGCAAGGCGCATTAAACTTAATCCCTCTTTAAAGTCGGGCAGGTGGGGGCTAAAATTGTTAAACACGGCGTGGGTGTGGGTGTAGGTGATGCCCTTAGCTAAGAAGTCCTTATGCCCATGGACAGCGTTAAACACTTGTATAGAAAAACCCTTGTGGGGAGTTCTCTCCAAGAGATAGTTTAAATGCCACAGTAGGGGGGCAATGTCCCTAGCGGAGTTTTCTAGGTGTATGATGTAAATGGGGATATTTTCATTCAACGGTCACACTTTTAGCTAAATTGCGGGGTTTATCTACATCTAACCCTTTTAGTTGCGCCATTTCTAGGGCAAAGAGCTGCAAAAGCACGAGCATATAAAAAAACTCGTTCATGTAGTGGGGATAGGGTGGAGTTCTTAAGTAAAAGGTGGCAGGGGCGACCTCTAGGGGGCTTAGGGCGAAAATCAAAGAATCGCGGGCACTGAGCTCCTCCACATTGCTTAAATTCTTAGCAAAGAGTAGGTTTTGTGGGAGTAAAGTCGTGCTTAAAAGAGTGCTATCGGCTAGGGCGATGGGCCCGTGTTTCATCTCGGCACTGGCGTAGCCTTGTGCGTGCACATAGGCGATCTCTTTGAGTTTGAGCGCGCCCTCAAGCACAAGCGGGTAAAACACCCCCCGCCCCATGAAAAAATACCCTTTTAAATCCCTTTTGGCTATTTGGATGCTCAAGTCCTTAATTTGGGTGTGTGCCTTTAATGCCTCTTGCATGGTGTCTAAACTTGTGCTTAAGGCTTGTAGGTGGGCTTGCTCCTCTTGAGGCTCTAAAGTCCCTCCTAAATTGGCAAGTTGCAAGGCTAAAAGCCACAGCACCAAAACTTGGCTGGCAAAGGCCTTCGTGGAGGCCACAGAGCGTTCTAGCCCCGCATGCGTTAAAAGCATGGCATCCACCAAAGCACCCATGCTCGAGCTTTGGGTATTGCAAATGCCAAGTGTCTTTAAGCCTAGAGTCTTGGCAAGTTTTAACGCCTCTAGGGTGTCTGCGCTCTCTCCGCTTTGCGAGATGGCGATGAAGAGCTCGCCCTTTAGCGTGGCGGGCTGGGCGTAGCGGTATTCGCTGGCTAGCTCCACCTGCACCTTAAGCCCGGCTAAACTTTCGATCAAGTATTTACCCACGAGTCCAGCGTGGTAACTTGTCCCGCACGCACAAATGCTAAGACAGCT
This sequence comes from Helicobacter sp. NHP22-001, assembly GCF_030270165.1. Lineage (NCBI taxonomy): Bacteria > Pseudomonadati > Campylobacterota > Epsilonproteobacteria > Campylobacterales > Helicobacteraceae > Helicobacter > Helicobacter sp. NHP22-001. The sequence continues at coordinate 279,143 of NZ_BSWS01000001.1, forward strand.
CACCCCCTCTAAAAAGCCCTCGGGCAACTCTAGGCTAACGCCCTTGGGGCTTAAGCGCCCAAGCAGGGTTAAAACCCTGCCCTGCTCGTAAATCTCTTTCTCCATATAGGTTTTAAAGCCCTCTTTATCGCCCTGCTGGCTATCTGTGGGGACGCTATCTAGCTTGCCCAGCTTTTCTAGGTTTAAGGGTCTATCCGCCTCAAGCACACCCACCACCCCATCGGCTAAACGCACCATGTGGCTAGCTTTGCCCACTAGGGCACTGGGCGCACTGGCTAAATAAATCCCGTTTTCACCTGTGGCGATGAGTAGGGGCGAGCCTTGTTTGGCGTAAAAAATGCAGGTGGGCAACTTGTCGCAAATGAGTAAGATCGCATATGCCCCCTCCAACTGGGTGATAGTGCTTTTAAAGGCTTGTAGGGCGGTTTTAACGCTGATATGCGTTTCTTGACTCAATGCCTCTTCAAATAAATGGGCGATCACTTCGCTATCTGTCTGGCTAGAAAAAACATGCCCCTTTTCTTGTAGCTGGGCTTTTAATGGGGCGAAGTTTTCAATGATGCCATTGTGCACGATGGCGCAGGATTTGTAGGCGTGCGGGTGGGCGTTGGCTTCTGTGGGCTTGCCATGGGTTGCCCAACGGGTGTGCGCAATGCCCACGCCTAGCCCGTTGGATTTGAAGTTGTGGGTGCGCTCTTGCAGGGCTTGCACCTTGCCGCTCACTTTAAATAAGTGCAAATGGGGTTTGTCAGCCTCAAGCACCGCTAGCCCTGTGCTGTCATAACCCCGATATTCTAGTTCCTCCAAACCGTGGATCAACAGCTCTTTTTTCTCAGCAAGCCCTAAATAGCCCACAATTCCGCACATAAAATTCCTTTAAAAAACCAACATTTCTCGTTTATATTTGTTGAGGGCGTTGATGGCCTCTTTGAGTTCCTCCACTCTTTCGCCAATTTGCGTGTAAAACGCCATGTCCAAAGTGGGCGGGATGTCCAAACTCCCCCGCTTCATTAAAATAAAATCGCTCAAACTCAAATGGGCGATCCTTAGTAAAAGCTCTACCTCTTCCTTGGCGTTTTCAATGTCCTTGATGATGAGTTCTAATTTTTCAAACACTTTAGCTCCCTAAACCTAGACTAAGTAAGGTGTGTAGGTGCAAAACCCCCAAGACTTGATTTTTACTATCACACACCACTAAGAGCGAGATTTGGGTTTGCTCAATGAGCTCTAGTGCCTCCACCACGAGCATGTCTAAGTCGGTGATGATCCTAGGTTTTAAGGTGGCGTAGTTTTTAGCCGGGGCGTTTAAATCAAAGTTTTCCGGCTGCAAAAGGGCGCGCCTAATGTCCCCATCGCTTAAGACCCCCACTAAATGCCCCCCACTATCCACTAAAAGCGCATTGCCTAGCCCCTTTGCGGTCGCCTCCAAGAGCGCCTCGTGCAAGCAACAATTGGCATCCACTAAGGGTAAATTGGTGGTGCGGTAAATGTCTTTCACCCTTAAATGCATTTTTTTACCCAAGAGTCCGCCCGGATGGCTCTTGGCAAAGTCCTCTTGGCTAAAGTTCTTATACGCCATCAAACACACCGCCAAGACATCGCCTAAAGCCAGGCTTAGGGTGGTGGAAGTCGTGGGGACTAAGTTAAACCCGCACGCCTCTTTTTTAATTTTTAGCTCTAAATGATAGCTTGCGCTCTTAGCAAGCGAGCTGTTTTTGTGCTTACTCATCGCCACAACCCCGGCACATTTGATGTAACGCAAGGCTTCCAACAGCTCCACGCTCTCGCCCCCATAGCTAATGGCTAGGATTGCATCTTTTTCACTAACAATCCCCATATCCCCGTGCATGGCTTCTGTGGGGTGTAAAAACACCGCCTTCGTGCCAGTGCTGGTGAGCGTGGCGGCGATTTTGTGTCCAATGTGCGCGCTCTTACCCACCCCCATCACCACCACAAGCGGGGCATTGCCCAACAGCTCTACAATGGGCTTTAGGGTGCTGTGGCTTAAGCCACTCTTGGCATCTTGCAGCGCCTCAATGGCTAAATCTAGGCTCTGTGTAGCAAGGCGGGCGTAGTCCATTATTTGCGCACCTCTTTTTTCAGCAGGGCTTTTTTAAGCACGGGAATCAAAGCCCCATAGCCCTCTTTTTCCATGTCCTCTAGGGGGATAAACTTTAAGGCCGCGCTGTTGATACAATAACGCAAGCCCCCAAGCTCTTTAGGTCCGTCCTCAAAGACATGCCCTAAGTGTGCGTGCCCCACACGGCTTTTAACCTCAGTGCGGATGCGGTTGTGGCTGGTGTCCTTGGCATAGCTCACGACTTCCTTTTCAATGGGCTTAGAGAAAGCGGGCCAGCCGCAACCGCTGTCAAATTTATCGGTGGAGAGAAACAAGGGCTCGCCCGTGGTGATGTCTACATAAATCCCCGGCTTGTCTAGCTTGTCGTATTCGTTGTCAAAGGGGCGTTCGGTGTGGCTCTCTTGGGTTACCTTATACTGCAAGTCGGTAAGCTGCTTTTTAAGCTGCTCAAGGCTAGGTTTGTGGTAGTCGTTGGGGTCGATGATGACCTCATCGGCTTTTTTGAGGTCAATGTGGCAATAGCCCCCGGGGTTTTTCTTTAAATAGTCTTGGTGGTATTCCTCTGCCACCACGAAGTTTTTTAAAGGCTCTAGCTCAATCCTTATTTTCTCTTTGTAATGGCTTTGTAAATGGGCTAGGGCTTTGGCGATGATGGGCTCATCGGCTTTGTCGGTGTAGTAAATGCCCGTGCGGTATTGCCGCCCCTTGTCATTGCCTTGTTGGTTTAAACTCGTGGGATCGACCACTTTAAAGTAGTAGAGCAAGAGTTTATCCAAACTGATTTTAGAGGGGTCAAATTCCACTTTCACGGTTTCGGCGTGGTCGGTGTTGTGTAATTCGTGGTAGTTGGTTTGATCGCTCTTGCCATTGGCATAGCCCACTAGAGCGTCCTTCACCCCATAAATCCTCTCCATATACGCCTCTAAACCCCAAAAGCACCCTCCGGCTAAATAAATTGTGTGCATTTTCACCTCCGCCGCATTTAAGCTTGCTGCCGCCACTAAGCCTAAAACCCACGCTTTCATCAGCTCACAAATACATGGCTTACGATCGCCGGGTATTTTTTGGTGTGCCTAAACAAGGCTTTTCTTAAGAAGTTGCGGACACTTTCGTCTAGGTATTTGTGGTTACCCAAAATGTCTTGACGCAAGGCTTTGATGTGAAGGCTCAGCGACCCGTGCAGCTCTTTTAAAAACGCCCTCTCCTCTTGCATGTTTACGATGCCAAGGCTTGTGAGCTTAGAAGCGGGCATTAAATCCTGCCCCTCTTTGGAGATGAAGAGCACCGCGCTTAGTAGCCCAGCGCTGGCGATTTCTTGGCGCTCTTGCACGATTTTTTCGGCAATACTGGTGTTGTTCGTGTTGTCCACATAGTTTTTTCCGCTCTTAATGCTCTTGGTCTTGCGCATGAAGTTAGGATTCACCTCCACTTGGTCGCCATCCTCCATTAGGTAAATGTTCTTTTCAGGGATTCCGCAAGAGATCGCCGTTTCCTTGTGTTTGGCGACATGGTTATACTCGCCATGCACGGGTAAAAAGAATTTGGGCTTGATGAGGCGCAACATTAATTTCTGCTCCTCTTGGGCGGCGTGCCCGCTCACATGCACATCAAAGGCGTGGTGCACGACTTGCGCGTCCTTTTTCATTAATAAATTTAAAATGCTCGACACGCTCGCCTCATTGCCCGGGATCGCCTTAGCCGAAATGATGATCAAATCGCTAGGCTTAATGCTGATGTGGCGGTGCTCATCGGTTGCCATGCGATAAAGCGCGCTCATGGTTTCGCCCTGCGAGCCGGTCGTAACGATGAACACCTCATGGTCGGGGTGTTTCTCCACCTCGTGCGCCTCAATGAAGGTTTTTGAGGGCAGGTGGATGTAGCCTAGCTCTCTAGCGATGTCTAGGTTTTTCTCCATTGAACGCCCGATCACGGCGACTTTGCGGTTATGGTTTAAGGCGTGTTGGATGGCTTGGTAGACGCGGTGGATGTTGGAGGAGAAGGTGCTCATGATCACCCGCCCCTTGGCGTTTTTAAAGAGGTTTTCAAACACGGGCCCCACACTGCTTTCACTGGGCGTAATGCCCGGTTTGTAAGAGTTGGTGCTATCACTGAGTAAGAGCATCACCCCCTGCTCCCCATAGTGCGCTAGGCGGTAAAGGTCGGTGGGGATGTTGTCTACGGGGGTGTGGTCGATCTTAAAATCGCCCGTGTGGATGATCGTGCCGACTTTAGTTTGGATCGCTAGGGCACTTGCGTCTATGATGGAGTGGGTGATGTGTATCCACTCCACGACAAACTCCCCGATTTGGATCGGCTGGCGTTTTTGCACGATTTTAAAGTAGCTTTTGAATTTTTTTAGCCCATGTTCATCAAATTTATTGCCAATCATGCCAAGACTTAAAGGCGTGCCATAAAGGGGGAATTGAAATTCCTTGAAAAGATAGGGCACCGCCCCGATGTGATCCTCGTGGGCGTGGGTGATTAAAACGCCCACGATTTTATCTTTAATGCTGTGTAGGTAGCTAAAATCGGGGATCAAAATATCCACGCCATACATGTCCTCGCTAGGAAAGCTCATCCCAACATCAATGATGATAGCCTGGTTTAGGGTTTCTAGCACCATCATATTGCCCCCAATCTCGCCTAAACCGCCAAGGGGCGTGATTTTCACCCGTGCCTTGACATTTAAATCTAGTTTGTAGTGGGGGTTTAGGTGGTTGATGTGGATTTTATGGTTTGCCTCCACGCCCTGTTTTAATTCTTTATGAAAGCCCAAATTACCCCGCTCGTTGGCTTTGGTGATGTTTTTCACCCCGCTTTGCTCTTGCATGCGGGGGTTGTTGTTGATCGCCTCCCTGCCTTGTTTGATGCGGTTATTAAAGCGGTTTTTATGGAGCCTTTTATTGTTTTGGGGGGCGTTGCCACCTTGGGGGCTTTCTTGATTCTCCCGGACTTCTTGGGCGGGGTTTTCATGGTTTTGGGGGTTTTGGTTATTTTTGTGATTGCCCTCTGCTGGATTGTCTTTAAAGGGATTGTTTTCCATGTGTTGTCCTGTTTATTTTTTTGTGAAAGAATTGCGCTAAACTGACATAGTGGGCGGGTGCCACTTGGTGGGGGCGGGTGGAAAGCTCCAGCCCGCTTTGGGTGAAAAACTCTTGGATTTGCGCCACGGGGTAGGTTTTTTTAAGGTTGTTAAAAAGGGTTTTGCGGTTTGCCTGAAAGCACGCTTTTAACACACTCTCTAAGAAAGCAAGGGGCATGCACTCTTGCTTTGCCTCGTTGGTGGGGGCTTTGAGTAGGCGCATCACGGCAGATTGCACCTTGGGGGGGGGGTTGAAGGCTTTAGGGGGGACTTCAAACAACAATGTGCGCTCAAGACACACACTGGCACTTAAAACGCTCAAAGCCCCGTAGTCGCTTTCATTTGCAGCGGCGCAAAATTTCAGCGCCACTTCCTTTTGCACCATCACCACCATCCCCACGCAAAGCGCATCTTTAAGGCATCTTGTGAGGATCGGCGTGGCAATGTAATAGGGCAAATTGGAAACCAAAAAATAGGGCTTGGGGTGCAAAAAAGCGCACTGAAAGACCCCAAGCCCTCCAATTTGTTGTTTCTCTCCATCCTTGACCCCTTTGTTTTGCATCACATCGCCCACAACCAAGTCCAAACGCCCCGCCAATGCCCCTAAAACCGGTTTCAACCTTTGGGCTAAACGGGTATCTACCTCGTAGGCTAACAAACTTTTGGGTGGCTTTAACCTGCTAAGCAGTCGGCTTGTCAAATCTCCCAAGCCAACCCCTATTTCCACAACTTGCACGGCATCGGCAAAGTGGGCGTGGGGGATGGATTGCAAGATCTGCTCTAAATAGTGCGGGTCGTGCAAAAAATGCTGCCCCAAAAGTGCCATAATTTCACTTTAAAAACTTTTAGCTATTTTAACATGGGCTAGCTTAAGGGCTAGACTTTGCAAAAAAAGGGGTTTTATGTTTGTGTGTGCAGGTAACACAGAGAGTTTTGCTTGCGCTAAAAGTGTGGGCGTGGGTTTGGTGCAAAGCACTTTAAATTTAAGTCGCCTATGTCTGCTTGAAAAGCCTAAAGAGATCATTTTTATCGGCACAGCGGGCAGTTACGATTTTTCTATGCCCCTTTTAAGTCTTTTTATCAGCCACCAAGCTACGCAAATTGAAGAGAGTTTTACATTAAAGCATAGCTACACCCCCCTAGACAATGGTGTGCAAGCGCAAGCGCAACCAACTTTAGATTTACCGATAGCCCTTGTCAATAGCAGCAACTACATACACACAGACGCCGACTTCTCTAAAGCCATGTGCCACGCGGGTATTTTGTTAGAAAACATGGAGTTTTTTGGCGTGCTTAGTGTGGCACAATGTTATGGCCTGCCATGTTTTGGGGTGTTTTGTGTTACCAACTACACCAACGCCCACGCCCATAGGGATTTTATAGCAAACCACGAGCGCGCTAAAGAGCGTTTGGAAGGGCTCATCAACCAACTTAAAAAGGAACAAAATGACTAACGAGTCGGAAAACACACCGCATTTTCACGCCCTGATCCCCTTTGGGATCTTCATTGGGATTTACCTAGGCACAGGGTTTTATTTAGAATTTAGCGGGGTGAAAATGGGCTTTTACAAACTACCCGGACCTGTGGCGGCGATGGTGGGGGTGGCGGCCGCCTTTATGCTCTTTAAAGGAAGCTTGGAGCAGAAGTTCAACGACTTTTTAAGTGGCTGTGGGGACAAAAACATCATGACCATGTGCGTGATTTACCTACTTGCCGGGGCGTTTGCGGTGGTGAGCAAGGCGATGGGGGGGGTGGATGCGACCGTGAATTTGGGGATCACCTACATACCCCCACAATATCTAGCCGCCGGGATTTTTGCCATGGCGTCCTTCATTTCTTTGGCGATTGGCACGAGCGTGGGGGCGATTGTCGCCTTGGGCCCCATTGCCGTAGGGTTAGCTGAGGAAGGGCATTTGTCCTTAGCCTTGGTCCTAGCCGCTCTTATGGGTGGGGCGATGTTTGGGGACAATTTGTCCATCATCTCGGACACCACGATCGCCAGCACCCGCACGCAAGATGTCGGCATGCAGGACAAGTTTAAAATCAACCTTTACATTGCCCTACCGGCGAGCGTATTGACCCTAATCTTGCTCTTGATTTGGGGGCAGCCCCCCCACGCCACGCCCGTGCATGCCCACAGCTATGAACTCATCAAAACCCTGCCCTATGTCTTTGTGTTGGTGTTGGCACTCTTGGGGGTCAATGTCTTTTTGGTGCTCTTTAGTGGGATCGCGCTTTCAGGCGGGATTGGGCTTTATGGGGGGCATTTTACTTGGCTCTCTTTAGGGCAAGAAGTTTATAAGGGTTTTTCAAGCATGCAAGAGATTTTTTTGCTCTCTTTGCTTACGGGCGGGCTTGCTTACATGGTGGATAAAGAGGGGGGGGTGGCGTGGATCATCTCTAAGATCGAGGGTTGTATTAAGGGCGCAAAGAGCGCGAAAGTGGGCATTGCGGCGTTGGTGAGCCTTGTGGATTTAGCAGTGGCGAACAACACCGTGGCGATCGTGATTGTGGGGGCGATCAGCAAGAAAATCAGTTTAAAATTTGGGGTGGATCGGCGGGAAAGTGCGGTGATTTTAGATGTTTTTTCGTGCGTTTTTCAAGGGATTATCCCCTATGGAGCGCAAATGTTGATTTTGCTTAGTTTTGCCAAAGAACATGTTGGGTTTTTAGAAGTGGCGGGGTTTTTGTGGTATCAAGGGCTCCTAGGGCTTTTTACTTTTCTTTATATTTTTTGGGGGGCGTATAGTCAAGTGGTTTTAAAAAGACTGCCCCCCAAATAGTTATTTTTTATTCACTTTGTGGTACTCGTAAATGAAAGGCACGCCCTTGATAAGCCCCGTGTCTAAGATCTTTTTGGTTACCTTTTCCACTTCTTGGACTTTGTCATCGGGGGCATCTGCCACTTTGTAGGCGGTGGCGTAAACTTTTTGCAACAAGTCCACTTTATCCCTCGTGTTGTGGGCTTTTTTGACTTGCTTTAAGATGTCGGCGGCTTTGAGCGTGGATTCATGCCCTAAAAAGCCCACCAAGACCATGTGCACATTGGCTTCTTTCAAGCGTTTGTCGATCTGCTCCAATTCGTGGTGGCAGTGCGGGCACACGGGATCGGAGATGATGTAGAGGTTCTTTTTCATCCCGGGGGTGGTGGATTTTAAATCGATGGCGTAACCCTGGGGCAAGCCTTCAAAAAGGGCATTTAGGGCTGCGCTATTTTGCTGTTTAAAGTTGTAGCTTTGGGTGTCGTGGTAGATCTGTTGCACGAACTCGGTGTCTTGTTTGCTCTTGCTAAAAAAGATATTCGTAAGTCCTAATACCAAATCCCCATTTTTATTCACCAACAAGGGGATTTTATATTTTGTGTCGGGGTCTTCCACCACCACCACTTGAAACTCCCTATTAGACTTTAGGGACTTAACCTCTAGCACGCTGACTTTTTTATGGATTTGTTTGTCGATGAGATCCACCACAGCCTGCCCTACCCTGCTCTCAACCGCCCCCACAAGCCCCACACACAAACTCAAAGCACAGAAAAATCTACGCATATCTTCCTCTTTATAAAATTAAAATTCAGCCGCCCATTCTAGCATTAAAAGCCTAATAAAAATCTTGCTGCGCTATAATGCCGCCTATGCTGGATTGGTTAGTCTACATGAGCGATCGCCATGTGCAGGGTTTTTTACTGCTCTTTTTGCGCTTAAGTGGGGTGGTCGCGCTCTTTCCCTTTTTTGACAATAATTTGATCCCGGTGTCTGTGCGTGGGGCTTTGAGCTTTTTTTTAACTCTGGTCTTTTATCCCTCCATGCCCCCTAGTCCCGTGTTTTTGCGGGCTGAGGATTTTTTAATCGCTTGCTGTGCAGAGGCATTTTTGGGGCTGTGCGCCTCTTTCTTTTTGCATGTCATCTTTAACGCCATCGCCTTTGCCACAGACACGATCAGCTTTTCCATGGGGCTTACCATGGCAAGTGCCTATGACCCCGTTTCAGGAGCGCAAAAGGCAGTGGTGGGGCAGGTGGTCCTACTCTTAGCCATTTTAACCATGCTCCAAACCTCTATGCACCACTTGGTGATCTTGTGGGTGCAACACAGCCTAGAGCAAGTCCCCTTAGGGGGCTTTGTGCTCTCTAACCACATCGTTAAAGCGAGCGTGCAAGCCTTGGGGCATTTATTTGTCGTGGGCTTTAGCATGGCATTTCCTGTTTTGGCGATCGTGATGTTTAGCGACATTGTCTTTGGCATGATCATGAAAACCCACCCGCAGTTTAATTTGCTCGCAGTGGGTTTTCCCCTTAAAATTGCGATCGCCTTGATCGGGCTGATCTTGGTTTTAGGCGCGATCATGCACCGCTTTAAAGATGAATTGTTGCAGGCATTCCAAGCGATCACAAAATTATTTTAAAGGCAGAACATGGATTTAATCGCATTTTCCAAAGCTTTAGAAATCGGGTTAAATTTGCCCCAAATCCCCTTAGAGGTGCAAGAAGTGCGCTTGCAAGAGGCACACGGGCGTATTTTGGCAGTAGATTTGCACGCTAAAGACCCCTTGCCAAAAGCCACAAACTCCGCCATGGATGGCTTTGGCTTGCGGCTAGAGGATTTGGGGCAAACTCTACCCATTGCTAAAACCCTTTATGCAGGCAGCCCCCTAGACACCTTACCCCCTAAGGCGTGCGCAAAAATCATGACCGGTGCACTCGTGCCCGATGAGGTGGATGTTATCGTGCCTTGGGAGAAAATGCAAAGTTACAACGAAACCCACGCCACAGCTCCGCTAGGTTTTAAAAAGGGGGCAAATATCCGCTATGAGGGAGAAAACATTAAAGTCGGGGATTTACTCTTAAGCAAGGGCACACGCCTAAAAACGGGGCACATGGCTTTGCTTGCCTCGCAAGGGCTAGCCACTTTAAGCGTTTTTAAAAAATTGAAAGTAGGGGTGTTTAGCAGCGGCGATGAGGTTGTGCCTTTAGGCAGTGTTGCTAAGCCACACCAAATTTACGACACAAACGGGGTTGTATTGGTGGCAATGCTACAAAATTTGGGCTTTGAAGCCACGCATTTAGGGCATTTGCCCGACAATTTGCAAGAGCAAAGCGCACGCTTAAAAGAGGCGTTGGCTTACGATGTGCTCATTAGCAGTGCCGGGGTGAGTGTGGGCGATAAGGATCATTTTAAAGAGGCTTTGGCGCACTTGGGCGCAAAAATCCACTACCACGGGGTGCATGTCAAACCGGGTAAACCTATTTTATGCGCCAGTGTGGGGACAACACGCATCTTTGGCATGCCGGGCAACCCCTTAAGTTGTGTGCTGACTTTTTTAGCCCTTGTGCGCCCCGTGCTTTGCAAACAAGCCGGCAGCCACACACAAGAACCCCCCATTAAGGCACGCCTCAAAAGCCCCTTAAATTTAAAGGGGCAACGCACGTATTTAATTTTAGGACAGCTAGAAAATGGGGTCTTCACGCCCTACAAAGACAACGCCTACGGGGCGGGGGCGATCGATGCGCTGAGTGGCGCAAATGCTATGGCTTGTTTGCAAGGGGGGGAGCAAGAGGTGTTGGTGTGGCTCTTGCCCTAGAGCAACTGGAAACCATAGGTTACGGTGAACATTAAATGGCTGCGGCCCGAATCCACATTGTGGGGTAGGCGAGGGGCGTAGCTATTGGTCTCAGTGTCCCATGAACCGCATTGATCAGAACCCTCAAAGCCATAGCCAAGACAATAGCCTTTTTTGGTGATGTTGTTGTAATACTCTAATTTTAAGTCGAACTTCAAATTGTAACGGCTCAAAAAGTAGCCTAAGAACAAAGCCACGCTTTGTTCATTCGCTCTAGGTGAGGTGGTTAAACGCCCCAGCACCTTCCAAGTGATGCCATGGAAACGTGAGCCAAAGTATAAAAAACCATTGAGCGCGTCTTTGCCGACGATGTTGTTGATCTCGGCGTCGTAAATGCTGTTGGTCCAAATGTTGTAACCCAAGGGGTCGCCATAAATGCCGATGTCGCCGTTGGCATTGCCGATGTTCTTGTAAATACTACCGCCAAATTGCCATTTATTGTAATAAAAGCGGGAGCGGAAAAAGAGGGTTTGCCCGGCTTTGCCCATGGTTTCTTGCCCAAACAAAATGATGTCATAACCCCGCCCAGAGGGGGGAAAGAAGGGGAAGAAGCCTACAAAAGTGCCGACCCAACGGAAACCTTTATTTCTAAAGTGGGGGTTGGTGTCGTAGGTGATGTTGATCCCGGGAGCGTTCATGCGTCCAAAGATCGAATAAAAATAGGGGTTGACTTTCCAATGGTCTTTTTGGTATCTAAACTCGGCGATCATTAAGGGCTTACCGCTGGTGTAGTAACGCCCAAAGGGCCAGAACCAGTCGCTAGACGCAGAAGCCCTAGCGTCCGAGTAGAGCACCCTTAATTTATAGTCCTTGTATTTGACATACCCTTCTACACCTTGACTAAAGGAGGTGAACCAGTCGTAATCGGAGAGCTCATAACGCCCCCCCTTAATGCCGAAAATCCCCTTGTAGTCGTAGCTCAAGTAGGCGTTGTGCACCATGGCGTAGCGGGGTTGTTGCACATTTAAACCGCTATGCCCAGCATACCACCCGATATATTCCCAAAATATCCCCCCATCGTGGTTATAATAATTTTTTCCCCCATTGACCGCTGGACCGCCCGGCTGCCCGGGTGCGATGTCGTTGCCTTGATACGCCGTAGAGTCATAGGGCAGGGCAGAGAGCATGCCCCCCACTTCGGCGTGCAAGCCCTTATAAAGGTCCATGCTGACATTCATTTCGGCTAAAAGCGAGGTGTAACTGCCCGTCGGGTAAATGAACTTGGAGGGGTTGTATTTTTTGTTGTTGAAGCCATAGAGCGTGTAACTGCTCAGTTTCCCACTAATGCTCATATCAAAAGCCAAAATGCGTTCTGAAACAAGAAGCATAAGAACAAGCCACTTATGGGCGGTGCGGTTCCCCCTAAATTGAACTTGCATGGCGACCTGCTCGAGATAGATTTATGAAAACTAAGGCGGGGTATTATAACAAGAATACCTTAAGGAGAGAGCCCTTAAGGTAAAAACAAAGGCTAGAAGCTGTAGCTGATGTGGGTCATCAAGTGGCTACGGTCTTGTACAACCGTATGGGCAATGCCCCCCGTGTTTTGCGGACCTTGGAAAAAGCCTGCAGCTGAGAACGCACCCGTGTTCAAGCTCAAAGGTTGCCCCATGTAGCTTAGGAAGCCCACACCTGGGTTATAGCCCGCACGGATGACTTGTAAGAACCATTCGAGCTTGATCCCGGCTTTGATGTGTTTGCCAAATTGGTAGTCCAAATACAACGCTAGAGCCTGACCATCCGCACGAGGAGCGGTGGTGTACCTTTCTGCCAACTCCCAGTCAAACTTGCCATACACCGCGCCGGTTTTCACATAAGCAGTGAAAGCATCGGCGTCGGTGATGTTGTTGATAGACGCAAACCCTAGTGAGTAGATACCACCGGTCCATTGTTCGACGCCATCGATCGCTACGGGGTTACCATAGGTACCGATGTTTGGGTTCGGGTTGCCGATGTTATCGTAGATACCAAAGCCCACATTGTAGTTATTGAAGTCCAAGCGCTCTTTAATCAAAATGGTCGCCCCGCCCGGACCTTGTAGCCCGCGCCATTTACCGCCATCTAACCAAGGATCCCAGGTGTTATACCTCGCGGGGGCGTAACGACCATACATGGCGTTGTCCCATTGGTAAACATACATGCCATAGAAAGTGGTCTGGGAGCGAAAGCCCCGACCGCTAAACTCGGGGTTGGTGTCGTAATACATTTTGATCTCAGGAGCGGTGAACACTTCAGGCGCAAACCACACATGCGGGTGGATGGAGAAGTGTTTGTTCACTTGGTAGATCACCCCGACTTTGTGTTCGCCCCAAGGTTTTTCACGATAGATTGGGAACATCCATTGCCCGTCAGCAATACCACGGCCCCAGGAGCTGAACACTTGGAAGGTCAGCTTATTCGTGAGTTTAAACATGCCGTAGAAACCTTGGGTCAACTGGTAGAACCAGTCGATGTCTTTGACTTGCGTGGTGTCGTAACGCCCGGCGATGATCCAAATTTTATCGCTTTTGTATTGGACATTCGCCTTGTAGATTTCATACCTACGCGACTGCCCCGGGGTGTAGGCACTGGCGGGGTAGTAGTTGGGGAACAAGCCGTTCCACTCACCCATAAACATATAACCGATACCCCTAGGGTCGGCTACGCCGCCGTGCTGCATGGCGTATTGGTAAGAGCCTTGCACGGGGTGCGCACTCGGGTCATCGAAAGGCACACAGAAACCGTTTGCGCTGTCCGGACCGTTATAGTTACTTCCACAAGCATTCGCCCAAGACTTCGGTATTTTAATGTCGCTAGCGTATTTATCGTAGCGAGTGTTATCGTAGGGCATGCCCCCTAGCGCACCGCCTAAGGTAAAGCTCCAACCCTTGCCTAAATGCACGGTGCTTTCTAATTTACCCGTCAACTCCACAAAAGTACCGGTTGGGTAAAGCCCCTTCACCGGGTTAATGGGAGAGTTGTTGAACCCCACCTTGGAGAAGTTGATGAGATCGCCATGCACTTCATAGCTGATCGCATCCAACCCACAAACCCCCAAAGAGGAGGAAGCCAGCAAGGCGGGCGTTAGCGCATTGCGCAACTTACGCACCCCCTCCACTAATTTACTCCATCTAGTGTCTTCGTTCTTCTTCATGCCTTGTAACCTTTTTTTCGTTTTATCTTCATTCATTAAGTGCTGCCTTCAAATCGCAGATTGGTAACCCTAGGTATTTAGAGAACTACGCAGAACACCCGCAAAGCCCTAGAACCGGGCTACTCCCGAGACTACGATTGTGTAAGTGCATTCTAATATAGTTTTTGTATTTTTTTTCTTAAAGAAACGCATTTTAATTTAAAAATTTGGTAAATAAATAGAATGTTACTTTAAATATTTTATTAATACTAAGCCTAAAACTTCAAAGTGACATTCGTCATGATATGGCTTCTGTCTTGGTAATTCGCCCTATAGTCGGGTTTATTCCACTGGGGTGCGCCAAAGTAGCCCACTTGGTAGCCCTGGTGCATTTGCACCCCGTAGTATTCGAGCTTAAAGTGTAAAAACACCGCGCGGGTGAAGGCGTAGTCTAAACTGAGAGCCGCAGAGTATTCATTGCTGCGCCCGATGTGCCCTTGCGCATTGCGGTTGGCAAGACTCACGCGTCCAAAAATGTGCCATGCAAACTTTTTATAAATACTGCCCACAGAGCCGTAAATGGTCGTGGTGTTGGCGTTGGTGAGAGCGTCAGCCAGCCCGTCGTAAGCTGTGTTGTCCCAAAAGTCAAACCCGACAATGCTTGAGCTCACATAGTTATTTACATAGGAGGTGTTGTTCCCCATGGGCATGGTGTGGCTGCCTAGGAGGGCATCGGAGTTGCCAAAGGTGTGGTAAAGCCCCAAGATGATCGCCAAGCGGTTCCACCAAAAGGCTTGGCGGATGTTTAAAGTTACCCCGTATTTACCCACATATGAACCATGCTGTAATGAATCCCAAATGCTGTATTGTTTTGTGCTTGGGTCATACCAACCCGAGTCGTAAACGGGAACTGTCACCATTAAAAGGGTTTGGGAGCGAAAGCCCACAAGTTGGAAGTTTTTATTGGTGTCGTAGATGAGCTTAAAGCCTGGGGCGTTGTAGGTCTTGGGCGAGAAGTAAAAAAATGCCTGTGCGCTTAAGTTTTTGTAATCGTAAGTTGCCGTAATGCCATGCCAGCCGTAGTTGATCATCTGCCCGTTTGGTTTTTCATAAGCGGTTGAAGCATAGAATTGGTAAATCCACGAGTTGAACGCCAAGCCCCGCCCATAGGAGCTCCACCACCAAAGTTTGAGGTTTTTAATCGGGCGGTAGTAAAACTCAAAGCCTTGGTTTGACCCGCTCATGAAGTCAATGTTGGCTTCATAACGCCCGATTTTAAAGCCAAACTTATGCTTGTAGTCGTATTGTAAAAAAGCGGTGTCGAGCACATAGGGGCGGGCGTGGTAAGCCCCTGAAAGTTGTGTGAGGTATTTATTGAAGAAATACCCATGCCAACCCCCAATGAAGTTATGCACCACAGAGCCGTAAATTTGTCCATCTTGATCCCTTAGATACTTGGTCGAGTCGTAGGGCAACCCTGCCATCGCCCCCCCTAGGCTGAAGCTCAATTGGTGGTCCGTGGTGTGTTTGGGCAAGAGCCCTATTTTCATTTGGGCAAAGCCGGCGATGTCCACAAAGCTCTCTGTGGGGAAGATGCCGTAAGTGGTGTTGATTTTAGAGTGGTTAAACCCTATTTTAGAAAAGCTGTCTAAACGCCCCGTGATTTTAAAATCAAAGGCTTTGAGGGGGTTTATTAAAAAAGTCAAAGAATAGAGAATGTGGCTTAGTTTGCGTGTGATCAATGCAACCCCTTGGATTTAGTCTTTAAGCTTTTAGCACAGATTTAAGTGGTGTCATACCCATTTTTAGACAGAGTGTGCAGAAGCTCCTATAAATGTTACAAAATGTTACTAAAATTGTGCCTTAATGGCGGTCATTAGATAACTTCTATCTTGGCGGGTGGCGGGGGCACTCGGGTCTTTGGTATACCATTCGGCGATGTTGTAGCCCTTGTGGGTGTCGACTTCATTGTATTCGAGTTTAATGTTCGTTGAAAAATAACGATTCCACTTGATCCCTAAGTTCCATGCTAGGCTTTGTTCATTGGCTCTAGGCGAGAAAGTCAAACGCCCCACAAGCCCCCAAAAGAGTTTTTTATGCACTCCACCCATAAACACAAAACCTGTTACAGCATTGGGTGAGATCATGTTATCCATCAACCCCCCGTAAACGCTGTTGTCGCGGTAGTCGATGCCAATGGGGCTTCCGTACCAGTTGATTTTGGCGTTGGCGTTGCCGAAGTTTTGGAAGTACCCCCCGCCAAAGTTGTATTGGTTATAGTCAAAGCGTTGGCGGATGTATAAACTCACCCCACCCTTACCCAGCATAGAGCCCCGATACCATGTATCGTAGAGGTGTGGGCTGTAAATGGGAAAAATCACCGTCATGTCGGTTAAGGATTTAAAGCCCAACCCCGCAAAGGAGGGGTTGCTGTTGTAGTGGAGTTTCACCCCCGGGGTGGTGTAGGTGTTGGGCGAGAAATACACAAAGCCCACCGCTGAAAAATGTTTTGTGTCATAATTCAAGCCCACAGCGTGGATGCCCAAATCCACCACCTTGCCCTGCTTGTTCTTAGTCGTGATGGGGGCATACCAAGGGCGGATAAACTCGCCCACCGCCAAAGCCCTACCAAAGGAGCTAAACCAGCGCAACTTAAAATAAGGGCGGAATTTATAGGAGGCCTCAAAGCCTTCGGTGTAACCGCTCATAAAAATAGTTTTGGAAAGGTAACGCCCGGCGATGATGGTGAGGGCATGGTGGTAATCGTAGCGCAAAAAAGCGTTGTAGAGCACATAGGGGCGGGCGTGCTGGGTGGATTCAATATTTGATGTTTTCCAAGGGGCGTTGCCTAAAAACCCCCACCAACGCCCAAAATAGTAGTAGATTTTAGATCCATAGAGCTGTCCCGTGCTCTGATCGATTAAGGTTTTGGTGGAGTTGTAAACAAGCCCCCCCAGCCCCCCCCCTAACCCTGCGCTGATTTTATTGTTCTCGTTTTCCCACAAGCTCGCATCCACTTGGGCTTTGAGGGTTAGGGTCATGAAACTTTCTGTGGGAAAAATGCCCTCTTTAGAGTTGATGGGGGAGTGGTTAAAACCGATCTTGGCGACCGATTCACTTGTCCCGCTAAATTTATAATCAAAAGCCCCCATAGAACCCACATAGCACACATAAAAGAGCAAGCCCCTACGGCTCATCTATCTCACCTCTATTGGGTTTTAAGTCTTATTCTACGAGATCAGAGCTTCACCTTAATCTCGGTAAAAATATGGCTTCTGTCTTGGTCGGTGGCAGGCTGATCGGGTAAGAAAGGTCCGTTCCAACCAATTTTATAGCCGTGACGCATGATTTGGTTATAGTATTCCACTTTAATGTCGGCATAAAAACGCTTAGAAAACTCGTAACCGAGGTTAAACGCAAAAACCTGTTCATCCGCACGGGGACCATAGGTCAAACGGCCGATCAAACCCCAAAGCCATTTTTTATACACCCCCCCGCCAAAGAGAAAGGCGGTGAAGGCATTGGAGTCCATCATGTAAGAGAGGGAGTTAATGGTGTTGGCATAAACCGTGTTGTCCCAAAAGTCAAACCCTAGACGGCTCCCGTGGTAGCCGATCATCCAGTTGGCGTTGCCAAAGTTTTGGTAAATTCCGCCCCCAAAGTTGTAGTTGTTGTAGTCAAAGCGCTGTTTGATCATCAAGCTGTGGGCGTTTCTGTGTGAGATCATGCCAAACTGGTAGGTGTCCCAAAAGCGTTTGGCATAAAAGGGGTTTAACACCGTGATGTCGGTTTGGGAGCGCCAGCCAATCCCTTTAAATTTGGGGTTGCTATCATACATCAAAGTAAAACATGGGCTGTATTCGTTGTTGGGCGAAAAATAGACAAAGGGCACCACACTAAAGCCCTTATACTCCCAAGTGATGTAAAAGGCGTGCACCCCGGGGTTGATCTTCTTGCCATCGGCTAGGGTGTAGGTTTTGGGAGAGTAGAAGTTATACAGCCACTCGTTGTAGGCAAAGCCCCGTCCAAAGCAGCTAAACCACCAAAACTTAAAATGGTTTAAATTTAAGGTCATGTCCAGCCCTTGCGTGTAACCACTCATGTAGTCGGCTGGTGATTCATAACGCCCACCCCTGAATCTAAAAATGTTCTTGTAGGAGTAGTCGATGTAGGCGTTGTAGATCACATAGTTACGGGTATTATTGGCATAGCCTTGCACACAATCTGCCGTGTTTACCCCCCCAATGCTTGTGGCATTCGACATGGCTTGTAACTGGGCTGCACTTTTGCCTGCGTAGGATGCTTGGCTTCCTCCCCCTGCCCCATACCAGCACTGCGCCCAAGGCTTTTGCCCCACGAGCCCGCCCCAGTAACCAAAGTAGTTCCACGCCATACTCCCATAGGGTTTGCCCGTAACTTGGTTGATGGTGTCTTTGGTGCCATCATAGAGCAACCCTCCCCCAAAGCCCCCTAAACTGCCCGACATGTGGTGTCCGTTAGCCCGGGCAGCTTTGGGCATGATTTCGGGAAGATCCATTTGTAAATACCCCACAATGGTTACAAAGGTTTCTGTCGGATAAAGGCCCTTATTGGTGTTGATAGGTTTGTTATTGAACCCAATCTTAGAAAACGACTCGACCCCGGCCTTGAACTTGGCAAACTGCTCTAATTGCCGTAGGTCAAAATGTTTCCAATCCATGGAGGAAGCTTGGGACAGAAGACCCAAATAGGCCACTAAACTCTTAGAGAGTAACACAACTTTTTTCATTTTAAATCCTTTTGCTATCGTGAAGTCCTTGGATAGAGCACACCCAAGAACCCTCGTTGTAGAAACTTGTGAGACCAACTCGGTGGGGTTATTGTGTTACCCTGAAGGTACGCCTCGCGCAAAAGAGCATTGCGCGCATCATCCTCCTTCCGCAAAGAATGACCATGATTAGAGAAGAAAGGCTTTGTGGGGATTTTGTCAAGGTTATTGTTATTTTATCCATCAACTCTCCTCAAATCTAAAATTTTCAAGCAAATATCTAAGAATATTTACCCTTGTACGCTAAGGATAGCAAAAATTTGCTTAAGCCCCCCCGATCTCAAACCTCCGTATCCCCTTTGCTTGTCCGTCTAAAACGAAACCATGATGTTTGTGTAAAGGGCACTTCTATCCTGATAGCCACCGCTACAATAAGTTATACAGATTTGATTGTTCAAGCCGGCTTGGTAGCCCTTGTTGGTGTGCACCCCATAGTATGCAAGGTCGACCGTTGCTTTGAGGTATTGGTTGAAGTTGTAGCCTAGGGTGAGCATGTAGCGGCCCTCCCATGCCACGGGTGCGCTTGTCCACTGCCATTGCATCCGCCATGTGAACTTTTTATTAAAATGCGTGGCTCCATAGGCGATCGCCCCTGTTACAGCATTGGCTTTTAAAGCCGTACCCGCCGTGCCCACATAGATGCTATTACCCCCCAAAAGCACACCAGCCGGGTTACCCATGTTGCCCACATAGGTGTTGGGGTTGCCAAAGTTCTTGTAAAAAGTCCCCACAAGGTAGAAGTTATTGTAGTCAAAGCGTTGGCGCAAGATGAGGCTTTGGCCGGTTTGGGTGATGGGCGTGCCGTATTTATACTTCACCGCCCCCGTTGAACCAAAGACCATCCAAGGCTCATACACGGGGAAGATGGCGGTGATGTGGGTGTCTGATTTAAAACCCTTGCCGTCAAAATTAGGGTTGGTGTCCCAGCCGAGCGTAAAGCCCGGGGCGTTGAAAGTCTTGGGCGAGAAGTAGTAGAAGAACTCCGCCAATAATTTATGTTGGTTGTAAATGAGTCTCACAGCATGTGTACCGTAAGAGAGCTTGTAGCCTACAGGGGTCCAACCCCCTTGGGCGTTTTTCACATAGCCCCCGCTGTAAGAGGTTCTAGGGGCATACCAGTTGATTAGAAATCCACCGCTGGCGATCGCACGCCCCCACGAGCTAAACCACACCAAGCGGGCGTGTTTATATTGCCCAAAGACCTCAAAGCCTTGGGTTTTCCCACTTCTGTAGGGCATTGTAGAGGTGTAGCGGCCACCCTTGATGCCAAAGTAATCCTTGTATTGGTACTCCAAAAATGCATCGCTCCAAATGTAGGTACGCGAGTTTTTTCGAATGAAGCTGTCCTTTAGGTTGTCGTCATCGGTGGCGATGGAGTTGTGGTTGCCGTCTAGATATCCATTGTAGTAACCAAAATAGTTGAAGATTTGGCTGCCCCGATCGAGGTTTTTGGTGCTGTCGTAGAAAACGCCCCCGACCATGCCCCCGATCCCACCTTTCAGCACATGGGCGGATTTCTTGGGCAAAAAGCTCATGCTTAAATCCAAATACCCGGACACGGTGGCGTATTGTTGCATGGGGTAAAGCCCTCTCCTGCGGTCGATCTCTCTCGTGTTGAACCCAATTTGAGAGGTCTGCTCGGCACGCCCGCCAAACTTATACTCGAACGCATCCATAGAGGTTGCAAAAAACATCAATGGTCCACAGACATAGGTTAGAACGGAGAAGTTCGATCTAATGCCTAAACTTTGCCCTTGTCGTTGTTCATGTCTATCTTGCATATTGTCTCCTTGGCTGATCCGAATAGACCGAGTAAAAACCTTCTTTTAGCCCTATTAGAAGTCGTCCTACATTTAGGATTATAAATTGGAAACTCTGTTAGAGTTGCCCCAAGCCCACGCCAAAACCCTAGAAAACAAAGGGACGCTACACAAAGTAACTAAGCCCATAGAGGGCTTTAAACTTTGGTTTATAAGATTTGGGGTTTGTGTGGACTAATTGTAAAATTGCCTAGTTTTCGGTAGAATGGCACTTTTTGATGTGAATTGAAAGATAAGGGGCATGATGAATAAGTATTTTGTAACGGGGCTTGTGTCTTCTATTTTGAGTGTGTGGTTGGTGGCGCATAACTTGCCACAGGACAGAGTGGCGCAAAATACCCCCCACACCCAAAACTTTAAAAAAAATAGCAGATCCACAACCCAAGAGCGGCTCAATGCCCTAAAAAAATTCTCCAATGTGGTGGAACAAGTTGAACGCTACTATGTAGACAAGGTCAGCATTAACGACATTGTGGATAAAGCCATCGATGGCTTGATGACGAACCTAGACGCGCACTCATCCTACTTAACGCCTAAGAAATTCCGCGATTTTAGAGCCCAAACAGAGGGCGAATTTGGGGGGCTTGGCATCACCGTGGGTATCCGCGATGGTGCGCTCACCGTGATCGCTCCCTTGGATGACACCCCCGCCTTTAGAGCCGGGATTAAGGCCGGGGATGTGATCTTGAAGATCAACCAAGAGAGCACTTTAAACATGAGCATTGACAACGCCGTTAATCTCATGCGTGGCAAGCCTAAAACCCCCATTGAGCTCACTTTGGTGCGTAAGAATGAATCCAAACCCATTGTGGTGAAAATGTTGCGCGACATCATTAAGATTAAATCCGTGCACGCCAAAAAAATCGAAGGGACACACTTCTTGTATGTGCGGGTCAATTCATTTGATCGCAATGTGGTTAAAGGGGTGCTCACCGAGCTAAGAAAGGCTAGAAACTTACAGGGCATTGTGCTCGATTTGCGCTCCAATCCGGGCGGACTTTTAAGCCAAGCCATCGATCTATCTAATCTCTTCATCAAGCACGGCATCATCGTGTCGCAAAAAGGACGGGTGAAGGCCGAGGACATTGAATACCACGCCGATGGCAAAGCCCCCTACCCCAATTTGCCCATCGCCGTTTTAGTCAATGCGGGCACAGCCAGCGCAAGCGAGATTGTCTCAGGGGCTCTGCAAGATCACAAACGCGCGGTCATCATTGGGGAAAGCACCTTTGGTAAAGGCAGCGTGCAAACCACCTTCCCCGTGGGTAGGGACGAGGCGATCAAGATCACCATCGCCCGCTACTATTTGCCCAGCGGGCGCACGATCCAAGCCGTGGGGATCAAGCCCGACATTGTGGTGTATCCGGGCAATGTCCCCCAAGATGAAAGCAAGTTCAGCATTAAAGAGGCGGATTTAAAACACCACTTGCAGCAAGAATTACAATCGCTAAACAGCAAATCCGAGAACAAAAAACACGAACATGGTAAAAAGGTTGAGGACAAAGAGAGCAAACCCATCACCCAAAAGGACATCAATGCGGATATTCAGCTAAAAACCGCCATAGACACCCTAAAAGTTTGGGACATCCTAACCGCTCCTAACAAAGAGAGCGCACATAGGTAGACGCTTGTGAGGGCGGGGCTAGCTTGCCTTTTATACTTCTTACTTTGCCTAGTTGGTTTGCAAAGCGAGGAAGTGCGGGCGAAGGTTGTGTATGTCAAAGTGGTGAATTTACAAGATTTGACCAGCAAGCCCGTGTATGTGGGGCAAAGAATCCGCGTACAATATAACTTAATGCTCTTCTCTCAAGCCAAATTTTTAGGGGCAGAGTTAGAAAACCTACCCGACCCTAAAGAGCTCAAACGCCTAAACTTTACCCCAAATTGGGTCGCTTCGGGCACGGACAGCTACAGCACCACTTACAATTACAAGGTTTTAGGCACAAAGGCGGTGATCCCTGCTCTTAAAGTGAGTGCCTTCGTGCAGGATCAAGATTATTTGGATAAATCCAGTGCGCCCGCCATCCCTTTGCAAGTGGTTGACCTCTCAGCACACCCTAATTATGTGGGCGTGGTGGCAACAAACTTTAGCGTTACCGGCTACAAGGTCAAAGAATACGACACCACCCACAATATTCTCGTCTTTGAGTTGCAAGCCAAAGGCGCAAATTTAGAAGATTTTAAAATCCCCGGCGAATTCAAACAAGGCTTTGAGGGCAGCCATTCAGGTACGGATAATGTCAGTGGGGTTTATTATTGTATTTTGCCAAAGAGCATGCAAAGCTTGTCTTTTAATTATTTTTCCTTGCAAGAGGCACAATTTAAGGAATTGCATTTTTCTTTAATCCCCATTGAAGAAAGTGTGAGCACACAGAGCAACCTAAAGCCTAAGAACAATTTACTGCTCTTTTCAAACATCTTTTTAATGGGCTTGTTGCTTGTGGTTATAGTGTGCTATTTTCTCACAAGTTATAAAAACACGGCATTGGTCGTGGCTATTTTGCTCATGGGGGTTTTGCTGTGGAATGTCCTTTCCACCTACCGCACAGGGGTTTTAAGAGCTAATGCAACGATTAAAATCTTACCCACGCAAAATTCAACTTTGCTCTTGATCCCCAAGCAAGCCCTGCATGTCAAAATCATAGGCGAGCATGCCAAATACTATAAAATCATGACAGATGATGAGAAAATCGGTTGGGTGAGGAAGGAAGATGTGGAGTAGAATCCGAGGCATTTATACGCTCTTGGTCGTGGGTTTGGGGCTAGGTTTCATCATTTTAATGAACTTTCTAACCCGTAAACACAACAATTCCCGCCAAACCCGTAAATGGTGTCGCTCTTTTTTCTTTTTAGTGCATTCCCCCTTAGAGAAAATCGGGGAGTTTGATTTAAGCGCAGATTTGATTGTGCTCAACCACCAAAGCATCATCGACATCATTTGCCTAGAGGCTTACCACCCCCGCAACATTTGCTGGGTCGCCAAAAAAGAGCTGGGCGATATGCCCTACTATGGCTACGCACTTAAAACTCCTGAGATGATTTTAATCGACAGAGAGGATCGGCGCGGATTAGCCTCTTTGCTTAAAATTGCCAAAGAAAAGCTAGAGCAAGACCGCCCCTTGGTGATCTTTCCCGAGGGGACAAGAAGCCGTGGGCTAGAAAAATTCTTGCCCTTTAAGCCGGGGGCTAAGGTTTTAGCCGAGAAGTTACATTTAAAAATCCAGCCCATACTCTTACTCAACACCCGCAAGATTTTTAACACCAAGCCCATAGAATCGCAAGCTACGCATTTACGCATGGTGCTCATGCCCGCCTTCACCCCCGATTTAAGCACGGATTGGTACACCAAATTAGAGCAGGACATGCAAGCCGAGTATCAAAAACACTACCACGAACTCAATGGTTAGGCTTGCATTTTTATAAAATCTGTGCTAGAATGCGGACTTTTGGGGTGTTAGCTCAGCTGGGAGAGCGCAACGCTGGCAGCGTTGAGGTCAGGGGTTCGATCCCCCTACACTCCACCACTCCCTAAAATCTAAAAACTTTGGTTATTTACTCAAGAAGTCAGCGATCGCTGTGGCTTTGTCGGTTTGCTCCCAACTAAACCCTTCCCGTCCAAAATGCCCGTAAGCTGCCGTTTGGCGGTAAATGGGGCGTAAGAGGTCTAAACTTTCAATGATCCCCTTTGGGGTGAGTTTAAAAAGCGCACGCACGCACGCCTCAAGGTCTTGGGGGGTATAAATGCTTGTGTGGTGGGTGTTGATGTAGACAGACACGGGGTCCACAATGCCGATCGCATAGGCGAGTTGCACAGTCGCCCGCTTACACACCCCGCTAGCCACCAAATTTTTAGCGATGTAGCGCGCCATGTAAGCCGCGCTGCGATCCACCTTAGAAGGATCTTTGCCGCTAAACGCCCCACCCCCGTGTGGGCAAGAACCCCCGTAAGTATCCACGATGATCTTACGCCCCGTAAGCCCTGCATCGCCTTGCGGCCCGCCGATGACAAATTTACCGGTGGGGTTGATGTGGTATTTGATGTTGTCGTTTAAAAACTCCTTAGGCAAGACTTTATACACGATCTCTTCAATCACCGCTTCGCGTAGGTGCTTTTGGTCGATCTCGGGGGAGTGTTGGGTAGACACCACGATCGTGTCGATGCCCACGGGCTCATGGCCCTCGTAGCGGATCGTAACCTGCGCCTTGCCATCGGGGCGCAAAAAGGGCAAGGTCGCGCTTTTTCTAGCGTTGGCAAGCCCCAAAGTGATGGCGTGCGCAAGGCTAACGGCTAGGGGCATGAGTTGGGGGGTTTCGTTACAAGCATAACCAAACATGATCCCCTGATCGCCCGCCCCCACTTCGCCATCCAAGCGATCCACGCCTTGATTAATGTCCGGGCTTTGCTCGCCAACCCCATTGAGCACTGCTGCGCTGCGGTAATCAAAGCCATAGAGCGCGTCCGTGTAGCCGATGTCTTTGACAACTCCCCTTGCGATCTCTTGCATGGGAGCATAAATCTTGGTCTTGAGCTCGCCCGTGATGATACAAAACCCATTGGCGAGTAAGGTTTCACACGCCACGCGGGCGTTTTTATCCCGCTCAATGATATAATCTAAGACGGCATCGCTGATTTG
Source organism: Helicobacter sp. NHP22-001 (assembly GCF_030270165.1). Classification (NCBI taxonomy): domain Bacteria; kingdom Pseudomonadati; phylum Campylobacterota; class Epsilonproteobacteria; order Campylobacterales; family Helicobacteraceae; genus Helicobacter; species Helicobacter sp. NHP22-001. The sequence goes on from NZ_BSWS01000001.1 coordinate 304,293, forward strand.
ATCCGCCATTTTGTCCGGATGTCCCTCTGTAACCGACTCGGAGGTAAAAAGATAAGAGCTCATAAGTCCTCCTTATTAGTTGATCGCATGGCTTGCGTTATTTCATTTGTGCCGCCACTTCGGCCGCAAAATCCTCGCTTTTCTTTTCAATCCCCTCGCCCACTTCAAAGCGGATAAACTCCACAATGCGGATTTCATCGTTGATTTGTGCGCTTCTCTCATCTAAGATTTGTTGGATGGTCTTTTTATCATCCATCACAAAGAATTGCCCAAGCAAGGTCAACCTTTGGTCTAGTAGGGTGTTGTCGGCGATGAAGCGCTCCATTTTGCCAGGGATGATTTTATCAAAGATTTTTTCAGGCTTGCCTTGATCCCTTAGCTCTTGTTTGTAAGCCTCCTCTTGCTTGGCTAAAATGTCCTCTGTCAGTTCGGCTTTACTTACATAGGTGGGGATGTGTTTTAAAGGCTTACCTAGCCTCTTTGCCTCTTCATTTTCCTTTTCAATTTCTGCCACTAAAGCTAGTTTTTCTTTGGCGATGAAGTCGGGGCTAAAGGCCTTGTAATCTAAAACTACGGGTTTCATGGCAGCCGCATGCATGGCAATGTGCTTGGCTAACTCGCGCAATTTATCGGCGTTTTTGGGGTCTTTGTGGGCGATTTTGATGATCGCACCTACGCGGTGGTTGGCATGCAAGTAGCCATTGAGCACTTCATTAGCCCCCGCTTGCACGCAAGCCAAACGGCGCACCACGATGTTTTCCCCGATTTTAGCCACCGCAGCGTGCAAGTAGGACTCGTAAGCCTGCCCCTCGATTTGCAGTTGGTATAACTCTTTGGTGTCTTTGGGTTGTTTGTCTTTGGCAAGCTCTAAAGATTTTGCTACAAGGGCTTTAAAGTGGTCGTTTTTGGCGACAAAGTCGGTTTCACTATTGATCTCTAGCATGGTCGCTTGGGTGCTGTCCGCGGCAAGGGCGATCACACCCTCAGCTGCCACACGATCGGCTTTTTTGATCGCCTTGCTTAAGCCCTTTTCACGCAAATATTCCACAGCCTTTTCTAAATCTCCCCCGCACTCCACAAGGGCTTTTTTGCAATCCATCATAGGTGCGTCTGTCATTTCCCTCAGCTGTTTAACTTGGGCGGCACTAACATTACTCATTTTCTACCCCCTCTTCTTGGGCAATTTCCTCCAAAATTTCCTCTTTCTCTACCTCGCTAGCTGCCTCCACATCTTCCGCCACTTCCTCGCTGCGTCCCACAAGCTCACGCCCCTCTGTGATCGCCTCTGCCATTTCTTTACAGAAAAGGCCGATGGAGCGGATCGCATCGTCATTGCCCGGGATCGGGTAATCCACCAAATCGGGGTCGCAATTTGTGTCTAAGGGGGCAATGATGGGAATACCTAAACGGCGTGCCTCAGCCACAGCGATTTTTTCCTTCACCACATCCACGATGAACATCATATCGGGCATTTTTTTCATGTGGCGTACCCCACCTAGATATTTTTCAAGCTTTTCTTTTTTGCGTAAAATCATCAGCTTTTCTTTCTTGGTGAGCAGGTCGATCTGCCCGCTGCTCTCCATTTCCTCCATGATTTCTAGCTTGCGTACAGATTTTCTAATGGTGCTAAAGTTTGTGAGCATGCCGCCTAGCCAGCGGTAATTGACATAGGGGACATTGACTTGCATGGCGTATTCTTTGAGCGCATCGCTGGCTTGTTTTTTGGTACCCACAAACATGATCGTTTTGCCCTCTGCGCTCGCGTCCCTCACGATATTGTAGGTGTAGCGGAAGTAACGCAAGGTTTTTTGCAAGTCGATGATGTGGATGTTCTTACGCACCCCAAAGATAAAACGGGCTGTTTTGGGGTTCCAACGCCGTGTTTGGTGCCCGAAATGCACCCCACACTCTAATAAATCCTTCATTGTGATCATACTTAACTCCTTAAAGTTTGCCGCCACGCTCCCTAAAAACACTTTAAGGCGGGGCGTGTGTGATTTTGCATAAAGCAAGTGGCTATTCTAGCGTGAAAAGAATAAAGTTTAAATTAAGCCACACCCACTAAGGGGCATGGGGTGGCTAGACTAAAGCGGTTTAAGCGTGGGGGTGTCCGTGTGGATGTGCACCGTGCGGATGACCATGCGGATGCGCTCCTTGAGGATGTTCGCCATGCGGGTGCGCGCCGTGGGGGTTGCCCCTTGTGTGGGGGTTGCCCTTAGCCCCGACATAAGAGATATTGCCATGCGCATCGATGTCGTAAGCCTGCCCAAAACCTTTGACAAAGCGCCCTTTGACAAACTCTAATTTAATTAAGTGGAAGTCTTGCATGTGGCGGATGGTTTCTAAGCCCCGTCCTTTGCCGTGTTTGGCTAAGAAGTTGTCATACACGCGGTCAAACTCCTCGCCCCTCTCGATGAAGTGCAATTTTGTGCGGTAGCGTAAGCGTTTGCGTAAAATGGGCGATTTTGCACTCGCCTCGTCTTCTAAAAACATGATTTCTACATTTTCAGGGTGGGCTTTTAGGCTTTTGAAGTGCTCGGCAACTTCACTCACATAAATGTAAAAATGTTTGTGGTCGTGGTGTTCGTCAAAGAGAAGTGCGCTATAAGAGCAAATGACCTCGTTTTCAGGGCTAAGGCTGGCGATACACACACTGCTAAAGCTGTCCCTAAACTTCTCTAAATCCTCTTTGACCCCTTTGATGTCGGTGGTTTGTGGGATGGACTTACACAGATCAATGATGGCATCTTTGATGTCCTTCATTTCAGCCACTCTAGCGGGGTAGTCGATTTTTTGGATTTGCTCCTGTGCCCCCTCTTTGATTTTGTAGGCGATCTCAATAAACTCTGTTGTGGCGTTTTTTAAATGCACATCCACCGCATTTTTAATTTGCCCGAATTTGGCGAGCAAGGCTTCCATGTCTTTCACATGGTTTTCGTTCATGTGTTTTAAGATAAACTGCAAATCCATATAAAACTCCTTGTTGTTGTTAAAAGGCGCGCCATTATAACACTCTAAAGTTAATGAAATCTTATTTTTATAAAATAATGAGAAAGTATAGACCTAAACTTTAAGAATCACATTAAAATGGGTACAAAAAATAAGCATAGAGTTAGCAACTGCACTTATTGAGTGGATCGCATGCACTTTCCTAACTAAAGCTGATAACTGCTTTCGTTGCAGTTTACAAACCTGATTTCAAAATCTTAAGGTTCAATTCCACAAACAAAATGGAATGTAGGCAAATAGTCTAAATCACTTTACAATAATCTTCCATTTCCTTAACCTAGAGGCGTATTTTTTTGGATGCTCAAAGAGTTATATAAAATTGATTTAGAACAAGATTTGGCCATGTAGTGCATATGATGAGCACTTTTGGCTGTGATGCATGCCACCTAAGTTAGTAGAGAGGATAGACAAGGCTTATCAAAAGTTTTTCAAAAAATAAGGCAGTGCGTCTAGATTAGATCTAAATAGGAAAATCTATTTAAAACTAGGGGCAATAAGAACAAGTATATCCACGCATAAAGACTAAATAGCGACTAAATTTAGAGACACATAAGAAGGATGTTGGTTTTTTGTGGCCTGTAAAAAATCATTCTTAAAATTTTCATCACACCGCCATCCTATTGGCTTGCTCCGCTTGATCTATGGTTTGCCTGATTCGTTTAATAATTAAGACAGATATAACAGAGTGTAAAGGTAACACTTAGGAATTTTTAGTTAGAATATAAGTCGCATGGGCGGTGGTTGCTTTGGATCAAACCAAAGAGGAAAGTCCGAGCTACATAAGACGAGATTCCATTTAACGGATGGCTAGCGCAAGCTAAGGGAAAGTGCCACAGAAAATAACCGCTCTTTAAGAGTAAGGGTGAAAAGGTGGGGTAAGAGCCCACCGCGCCCCAAGCAATTGGGGTCGGCTTAGGTAAACCCAATCTGTAGCAAGAAGTGTATGGTAAAGTCTTTGATGAGGCACTTCGCAAGAGGTGGGTTGCAAAACCCATCCAAGATAAATAACCACCCTCGACAGAACTCGGCTTATGCCCATGCTTAAAGGATTGCATGCACCAAAGTGTTTTATTAAAAGAGGTTGTCGCTCTTTTTTCGCCCTTAAGCCAAAAGCCACAACCTATTTTAATCGACTGCACTTTGGGTCTAGGTGGGCACAGCCTAGCCTTGTTGCAAGCCTACCCGAATTTACACATTGTCGGCATTGACAGAGATAAAGAGGCACAGGCTTTAGCCCTTGACAAACTTACCCCCTATGCTGAGCGTTTTACCCACAAACAAGGCAACTTCGCCCAGATTCTACCCACCCTACCCCCTCCACAAGGCATTTTGGCGGATTTGGGGGTGAGCTCTTTGCAACTAGATAACCCAAATAGGGGCTTTGGCTTTAACGCTCCGAGTTTAGACATGCGCATGGACACGGAGCAGAGTTTGGACGCATTTAAGGTGGTGAATCATTATAGCCTTTACGAGTTAGAACGGATGTTGCAGGTGGGCGAAGTGCGAGAATACAAAAAAATCGCCTCTCTCATCGTGCAGCAACGCCACAAACAGCCCTTCAACACAGCGCAGGATTTAGCAAACTTCTTAGCCAAGCACACCCACAGGGGCAAGTTGCACCCCGCCACTCTAGTTTTTCAAGCGATCCGTATGGAGGTGAATACCGAAATGCAAAACCTACAAGCTTTGTTAGAGTATTCTAAAACCTTGCAAGACACGCTTATGTGTGTCATCTCTTTTCACTCTTTAGAAGACAGGCAAGTTAAGCACGCCTTTAAAGAATACGCCAACATCTATGGCGACACGCTCACTAAAAAGCCCATTACCCCAAGCCCCACTGAAGTGCAACACAACCCCCGTGCGCGCAGTGCCAAAATGCGGGCTTTTCACTTTAAGGCTTTGTGATGGTATCCTCCAAGCCCTTAGAACTTGAGAGCGAAGAACGCCGTCTGCGTGCCACAGACAAAGAGAAAGAAGCCCTATTTGCTGACAACAAAGAAGAACAACAAGGGTTATCTGCTCCCACCTTAGTCGCTGTTTTCTCCACTTTCTTTATTGTTTTATTTCTCTTTGTGCCTAAGATTTACTTAAGTAACAACATTTACTACATGAGCCGCTCGATCCAAAAACTCCAAAGCCAAGAAGAGATTTTGCAAGAAGAGAAAAACCGCTTACAGCTCGAGTTAGAAAAACAACGCTACAAATACAGCATTGAGAATATGCAATAAACTACCAAGTGATGTTCAAAAGATCCAGACATATTTTGCTTCTATACTGGTGTCTACCCAAACCTGTGATCTTTTGTTTTGGGCGTGCACAGGAGCGTTCTTTTGATCTTTTGGGGGCTTTTTCTAAGGGCAAAGATTTATAGTTTTTTTGCAAAGTGTAGGCCGTTTGTTGTTTTGGGTGTTGCTCGGGGGGCTCTGGTTCAAGCACAACCTGCACACTCTGGCGCGCACAGCACGCTAAAAACAAAGCCAACAAACTCAAGAGTATAGGCATTTTCTCGCACTCCAACATTACCGACCTTAGCACAGAAGGACAAATGGTTTTAAACAAATGTGTTCATTGCATTGTAAGCGTCTAGCATTTCATCTATAGTGTTTAAAATAATATCTTTGGCTTTGGCGTAAAAGACGGGCAAGTCGGCTTGTTTTAAGGGTAAGCACGCCACGAGCAGGTGCAAACACAAATGGGCGAGTGAGCCCTCTAGCAAAATCCCCACAAAGGGGTTTTCTTGCGTGGTTTTTACGCTAAAGGCATTGATTCGATCCACCAAAGCGTAGAGCTCCTTTTTGGTGCTTATGGGTGTGTTTAAAAGCTCTGCTAAAGTCTCTTTAAAGGCGTTGAAGCCCTCTATGGGTGGGCTTAGTTTCAGGGGCTTAAAGGCGTTTTTAATGCGCCTAATGGCTCTGTCTTTCTTGCCCCCCGTGAGCTTTAAATCCTGCGCCCTTAGGGGGGTGGTGTTCTCAATAAAAGCTCCACTAGAGAGATTGTAAACTTGGTTTTTGCCTTGTTTAAAGAGCTGCTCCATTTGTTTAGCTGAGAGCAGAAATAAGCCATCGCTAAAGACTTTGCTGTCACCAAAATTCGAGCGCACTTCTAGGGCATTTGGGGGGATAAAGGAGCTTTCTGTGCCATAGTATGAACCTTTGGCATGCTTGGCTTGCCCCTCAATGTAGCCGCAATCCAGTCCGCATAAAATCAGGGTGTGGCTAAAGAGGCTGGCAAGTGCTGCCCCCGCATTGCCCACAAAGGGCGCGCTAAACTCCACGCTTAAATGCGGATCAAGGTAGGCACTCCCACTCCCCCCCCGCATGAACATATACGCCTCTTTAGCGTAGGCTAGGGCCTTAGGATTTAGCATATTGCCGCAGATTAAGGGCGTGTCCTCCAGTGGTGCGCTTTCTAAAACCTCTTTTAAATAGTCAATGCGCTCAATTTCAATTTGAAAATCCACAGATACCCCCGCCTTTTTGAGCACCTTTAAAGCCGTCCCACAGCTAAAAATTATCATTTTATCCCCATGCTCTTTTAAAAAGGGCAATAAGCCATCTAGGCTAGGACCATTACCCACGATACAAATAGGCAAGTCTATGGGCTTAATGCGTTTTGGGCGCAAGAACGGGGGGTTTGTTTTTAGGTTTTTTAAGGTGTTTGTAAAGCCTAGCATTTCATCTTCAAAGCTCCCCCAACCCCTAAGTGCGCTTTTTTTATGGGCGTAAAAACTTTGGGCTTGGGCTTTGGTGTCCTCGTTTTTATAGGGGTCAAATTCTAGGTGCAAAAAGCTATGGGTGATTTTTTTAGAAATAAAGATATGTTGCAAGACTTTTGGTTGCATTGTGCCTAGACTTAGAACGCACGCATTGGGTGTGGTTGCCTCAAACAAGCGGGCGTAATCGATGAAGTAACAACTGATACGCCACAAATCGGGGTGTTCTTCACATAAATACAAGGCGTGGAAAAACGCCCCTTGTTCTAAGAGTAAGGCTAACACCAGTCCGCCGGCTAGCCCATAAAAAATCGTGGGGGGGTAGAAGTTTGCGCCCAAGTGATAGGTTTTTATATTGGGGCTTAGATTTAAAAGGGCTTGGCAACCCTTGTTGGTTAAGGGCAGAGATTCAAGGGGACTTAGGGGAGTGATTTGGTTATCATCTAGCCGCCATTTGGGATTTGTAAGCGGGGCTTTTGCCCACTCTTTGGCAACGGATAACATTTGGTGTTGCCCCTCTATGCAAGCAAAAAGCAAGGAATGGTCGTTTAAATTGATGATATTAACCCCACCCGGATCGCTTAAGAGGTTATAGAGCGTGGGGGGTTTAAGAAGGGTGGCATAGAGCTTAGGCAGGTAGGCTTTAAAAAACCCTAAATTCCTCTCAAAGCACGCCCCCATCCTCTCTTCTGTGATCAACCCCTCCATTAGGGCTATTTTGCCACAATTTGTTTATACCCTCGGCTAGGATCAAAAACCAAAAAGCGTTTGGGGACATTGCGGTAACGGCTCAAGGCGCGGTTGAAGTCCTCAATGTTGCGCACGCTCACATTTTCAATTTGCATGATGACATCGCCCGCTCTAAAGCCCAAATCTTGCGCTTTAGAGTTGTCTTTCACCTCTTGCACCAAAACCCCATGGATTTCTTCAGGGATACGGGCTTCTTTGCGCAATTTGGGGGTTAGGGTCTCTACTTTAAGGCCGCTCAGTTGCCCGTGTGCACCCTCGTGGGCGGTGCTGGTTTCTTTTCTATTGGGGTTTTTGCGCTCGGTGAGGACTAGGCTCGTGGTGTATTCTTTTTTGTTGCGCATGTATTTGATCGTCACGCGTTGGTTGGGCGCCATAGAGCCGATCAAATTACGCAACTCGGCGGAGTTTTTCACCTTTTTGCCATTGACTTGCATGATCAAGTCCCAAATCATCAAGCCCGCTTTTTTAGCCGGGGAGTCTTTTTCAATGCTGATGACCACCGCCCCCTCTTGTCCATTGTAGCTAGACTGTAACTCGGAACTCACATCTTGGATCCCCACGCCTAGATAGCCTCTGTGGATGGTGCCGGTTTTAATGAGTTGGACGGCGATGTGTTTTACCGTGTTTGAGGGGATGGCAAAGCCCACGCCGTGGTTACCCCCCGTGCGCGATAAAATCGCCGTGTTGATCCCAACCAACCCGCCCCGACTATCAATGAGCGCACCCCCTGAGTTGCCCGGGTTGATCGCCGCATCTGTTTGGATAAAGTTTTCGTAATTGTTGATCCCAATACTGGTTTTATTGAGCGCAGAGATGATCCCTTGTGTTACGGTTTCGCCCACCCCAAAGGGGTTACCGATGGCAAAGACCAAATCCCCCACCATGAGATCACCGCTATCGGCAAACTGGATGGTAGGTAGATTTTCTTTATTGATTTTAATCACCGCCAAATCGCTGTCCGCGTCCTTACCCACTAAAGTTGCCACATACTCTTTATTGCTCCCGGGGATGGTGACAGAGATTTTATCCGCCCCATCGATGACATGGTTATTTGTAACAATGTAGCCATCCTTAGAGATAATGACCCCACTGCCCAGCGCGCGCTCCACGCGATCTTTAGGCACAGAGTTATAAAGATCGCCAAAGAATTGTTGGAAAAAGGGATCGTTGAAAATCCCTCCACCCATGAAATTGCTTTTAATTTTTTTTTGTGTGGAGATATTCACCACTGCCTTGGTCGCCTCTTTTACGGAGTTGTGGTAAGAATAGATCGTGTTGATCCCATTGTGATCTGCGCCCACGCGGTTTTTCACCTCAGGCATGGTCTGTATCTTGATTGACCCCGCCCCCAGCCCCACGGCCAAAGCCACGCTTAATGCTATAAACCTCATCGCTGTCCTTTAAAAATAAGTATTTCTATTTAGTATAACCAAACTTTGTTTAAGCCTGCCCCCATCTATCCTTAGTCAGGTAGTAGCCCAAATAGCATAAAAGGGTGTAGCCAATGGTTAAATACGCCCCAATGCGCTGGTCTGGGTCCATATACGCCCCCACGACCCCCACAAGCGACCCACTAATGCCAATGAATTGGATCAAAGGCAAAAAGGGGGCGCGGTAAGGCAAGTCGTCTAAGGATTTGCCCGAAGCCACAAACTGCTTTCTAAAATTATACTGCGCCACGCTCACGCTGATCCACACAATGATCACGCTAAAACTGATGATGTTAATTAAAGATTCGATGATCTTTTCAGGGGCATAGGCTTGGGTGAGCATGCCAAGAAGCGTAAAGCCCATAGACAAATACATCGCGTAAACGGGGGTACCTTGTTTATTGAGTTTGGCAAAAATGGGGGGAAACATCTTTTTTTGTGCCAAACCATAAACCATGCGGCTAGAGGCATAGACCCCCGAATTAGCGGTGGATAAAATCGCCGTGATGATCACAAAATTCATCACATCGGCAGTGTAAGGAATCCCCGTGCCAAAAAAGGGCAAAGGGATACGCTCTAGGGTGCTGACAAAGGGGCTTTTGGCGATGCTCGAGTCGGTCATAGGCAAAAAAACAGAGATCACGATCACCGAACCTAAAAAGAAAAATACAATGCGCCACAAAGTCGCCTTGATGGCTTTAGGCATCGCCACACTCGGGTTTTTTGCTTCCCCTGCTGCCACGCCCACGATCTCTGTGCCCGTGTAGGCAAAGATCACGGCTAAAATCACCCCAAAGACCCCAGAAAGCCCCTTGGGGAAAAACCCCGCCTCTAATCCTAGGTTTGGGTTAGCTTTAGTGATGTAAAAATGATCCCATACATGGCTAAAGCCGTGCAGATAACTTTGGTAAACAATCCCCACCACCCCTAAGATAATGAAAATAAAGACGGCTAAAACTTTAATGGACGCTAAGAAAAACTCCCCCTCAGCAAAGACCCGCACCGAAAAGGCATTGAGTAAAAAAATCAGCACAATACAGCCCATGACAAAGTAATACACGGGCACATGGGGAAACCATCTTTGCATGAGAAGCCCCACGGCGATGTATTCCACCGCCACCGTGATGACCCAACCCACCCAATACATCCAAAAAACCATGTAACCTGTTGCCGGACCAATAAAGCGTGTGGCGTAATCGCCAAAACTCCCCGTAGTGGGGTAGACGCTCGCTAGCTCGCCTAAAGACAAAATAATGGAATAAACAATCACCCCCCCCACCATGTAGGCGATCAATGTCCCTAAAGGCCCGGCATTGGCGATATTGCCCCCCGTGCCCACAAATAGTCCCGTGCCGATTGTTCCGCCTAAGGCAATCATCAATAATTGCCGCACTTTAATGCCCCGTTCTAAATGCTCGCTTTCCACAAACTTCCTTTCAGCCCCCCTCTTTAAAACGCCGCCCACGCCGTTTTAAAACCGCCTTAAGAAAGAAAGCCACACACTCAAGTTTAAATAATGGGGGGGTAGAGCCGTGTAAAGAGGGCACATCAGACATACCACATGAGTTTAGCGCACACAATGATGAGAGCGCCTAGAATTAACACGGCTGGGTGGATGATGTTTCCAATGGGGTTTTTTTTGTTTAAAAATTTGCAAGTTAAAGCGATCCCCACCATTGCAAAAATCCCACATGCAAAGCAAATTTTTAACATGAGAACTTTTTGAAAGGGGGTTTCAAAGTAACCCTTATCCCCCCCGATGTATTGGCTCACCATCATCCCCCCCGTGATCAAAAGCAACAACACACAAATGGGCATGATTTTAACCGCCCTCTGACCGATCCCCTGCTCCGCTTTGTTAGCAACCTCTTCCCCGTAAAGCTTTTTAACATTGGGCAAAATCACCACATCAAAGAACAAATAACCGATGAAAATCACCGCACAAAACAAGTGGACAATGAGGACATAAGGGTAAATCGCAGCCATGAGTAACCTTTAATCTAAATCAAAACTCCCATTATAGCCTAAGTTTGGCTAATGAAGCCCCACGCCCAAATACCGCCCCAAAACTTGCGTGCTCGATTGCAAGAATTTATCCAAGAGCCTTTCAAAGCGGTCTTTTTGCAGCCAAATGGGGGTTTTGACATGGCTTAAATCTTGCAAGGCTTGAATGGCTTGGTTATAAGTGCCTATGTGGTCAATAAGGTGCAAATCCAGGGCTTCTTTGGCGTTAAAAATCTTGCCCTCGGCAAACTCGGGGGCGTTTTTGGAGTCTAACTTACGCGCTTTAGCCACATCGCTCACAAACATTTGATACTCTTGCGTGAGAAGTTTGTCTAAATATTGCTTCTCTTTGTCCGTCCAAGCGCGCGTGAAAGTACCGACCTCTTTATACGCCCCCTTAGCCAGCCCTTGAGATTTGATGCCTAATTTATCCATGAGGGCTTGGATATTCACCCCGCTAAAGATCACCCCAATAGAGCCCACCAGCGCGCCCCGATTGGCGTAAATCGCATTGGCCGCCATGCCCGCATAGTAGCTCCCACTTGCCATCACCCCCTGCACATACGCCACCACCGGCAGTTTTTGCCTAAGCTCAGCGATCATGTCGTTTAGCTCCACACTCGCGCTAATGCTCCCCCCCGGCGAGTCTATCAACAACAGCACGCCCTTAACGCTAGGATTTGCCAGCACTTGTTGCACCTGCGCCCTTAAACTCTCGCTTTCAAAAATCGGGCCATAGAGATAGATTTTGGCTAGATTGGGTGGGGAGGTCTGTGTGCCAGTCCTGCTTGCCAGCACGAACAGCACGATTAAAAGCAACACAATCGCTTTAAAATAACGGGTGATAAAATCTAGGGGGGTGGTGAAAACCTTTGCCAACTTGGCGCACATGAAAAACTCCAAAAAGAGGATAAGCCCTTATTATACTACCTTAAATGAAAATGTGTTATAAGGCTAGCAAAAAGAAACACCATGGCTTGCAGGTTTTGCCCCAAGGTTAGGCGGGGCGATTTGTTATTTATTGTAGTTGCAGGTTTGGCTTTTTATGGGGTCTATAGCTACCAAATGCGCCAAGTGCAAAAAGAGCAAGATTTTAAAAAATTGCAAGAAGCTTGCGTGTTACACCACGACAAAAAAGCATGCCAAGGAGTTTTAAAGCCCAAAAGCTAGACTAGCGGGCAAAAAGGTCGTTTATGTTGCAAAAAATTCTCCCCCTCGTGTTTGTGTCCTCTTTGCGTTTTTTAGGGCTATTCATCGTCTTGCCCGTGATCTCTTTGTATGCGGTGGGTTTCAAGGCTTCGGCGGCGATGATGGGCTTGGCGGTGGGGGGGGCGTATCTCACCCAAATTTTATGCCAAACCCCCATTGGGATTTTAAGCGACAAATACAGCCGTAAAAAGGTCGTGCTGTGGTGCTTGGGGGTTTTCACCATAGGTTCTTTTCTTTGCTTTATGGCGCACAATATCCAAATGCTCGTGGTGGGGCGTTTGATCCAGGGCATGGGCGCAATGGGTGGAGTGCTAAGCGCGATGATCGCCGACCTTGTGGAGGAGGAAAAGCGCACGCATGCGATGGCGATGATGGGGGCGGGGATTTTCTTTAGCTTCACAGCGGCAATGGTGATAGGACCTAGCATTGGCATGCACTTTGGGGTGCAGTGGCTCTTTATGCTAACCGCCCTTTTGAGCCTAGCCTCCATGCTCTTAATGGCGTTTAAAGTCCCAGAACCCCCCAAGATCGTCTATACCCTCAAAGAAAAACCCCGCTTGCAAGACGCTTTAAAAAACAAGGATATTTTCATCATCAACTCTTGTTCTTTCTTTGAAAAGTGCTTGATGACTTTGATTTTTGTTCTAATCCCCCTAGCTCTCGTGCATGAGTTTAAAATGGATAAAAGCGTGCTTTGGAAAATCTACACAGCGGGGGCGTTCTTAGGCATGGTGAGCATGGCACCTGCGGCGATCATCGCCGAGAAGTTCCACAAGGCTAAGGGTGTGCTGTTAAGTGGGGTGTTTTTATTTTTAATCGCCTATGCTTGTTTAGCCTATGCTGATCGGCATTTAAATTCGCCCACGACTTGGCTTTTTATCGCAGGGATCATGTGCTTTTTTGCCGGCTTTGGCACGCTTGAGCCCATCATGCAATCACTGGCTAGCAAATTTGCCAAAGCGCACCAAAGGGGGCTGGTGCTTGGCATGTTTGTAACTTATGGCTATGTGGGCTCATTTGTGGGGGGGATGCTAGGGGGCATGGGTTATACATACCTTGGCGTAGAAAAAGTGGCAATCCTTGTAGTCGTGGTGTGTGTGTTGTGGCTAGGGCTTGTGAGCCTGCTTAGCAACCCTAGCCGTCAAAAAAATGTCTATTTTCCCCTAGATGCCTTCGATCGCAAAAAGTTTGGAGCCATTGAGGCACAAGTGGGGATTTTGGAGTGGTATATCAACGAGAGCCAAAACACAATCATCGTTAAATACGACGCCTTGCAAACCAACGAGGAAGAAATTATAGAACTCTCTGTGGCGTTTAGAAAGGCTACATAAACTTAGCGCTTTTTAAAGTTATTTACACTAGAATGGAGCCTTTAATTTTAAGAAAAAGAGGTCCTATGCGTAAGTTATATGGTGTTTGTAGCGTTGCTGTGGCAGGTTTGATTTTGGGGTGTGCGCACACAGCGAGTCGTGGGGAATTGGATCGTTTCCAACAAGCTTACTATGCCAAAGACCACAAACAAGCCGACCAAGTGTCTAAGGCTGCCTTGAAAGAGGATAAAAAACAAAAAGACGCGCCTTTGTGGAACTTAGAAGATGGGGTCAATGCTTTTATGATGGGGCAGTATAAAGCTTCTTTAGACACCCTAGACAAGGCGAACAAAACCTTTGACACTAACTTTAAAAGCATGGAAAAAGGCATTGCTAAAGCCGGAGCAGCCACTTTGGGTTCAGCCATCAATGTGCCTTATGAAGGGCACATGTATGAGTGGACTCTCACCAACTACTACATGGCACTAGACTATGCGTTCTTAGGCAACAAACAAGACGCTAGAGTCGAGTTTAACCGCACCATTGACAGAGAACGCCGCATTAAAGAAGCCTACAAAAAACAAATCAAGAAAACCCAAGAGGAAATGGAAAAGGCAAAACAAAAAAATGGCGCAATGTTTAGTAAATTGACTGCAGGCACGGCTGGGTGGCAGAGCGAACTTGACAAAACCTTTTCAAACTTGGCGCAATTTAAAACCTACACCGGTTTCATTAACCCCTTAGTTGACTATGTAAGTGGGTTGTTCTTTGCTAGCACAGGCGATAGTAAGGGCATTGATGACTTAAAAGAAGCCTATGGGGTGAGCCAAAATAAAATTGTGGGCGAAGACCTTAAAAACTTCATGGACCACACCAAAGAAAAATTCACTTGGGTGATTGTGGAAGATGGCAAGCAACCCACTTTGGGAGAATTTAAAATGCCCTCCATTAACTTGGCGTTGCCTAAACTCAAAGACGGGCAAGCTTTCCACACAAACTTTAGCGTTGTAGTAGATGGCAAAAGCGAAAAAATGGGCGTGCTCTCTAACTTCAATGTTGTTGTGCAAAAAGAATTCCAAACAACCCTCCCCGTCATTAGAGGTCGTGCCATTAGCTCAGCAATCTTAAAAACAGCTGCGGGCAAAGGCATGGAAACAGCCGGACAATTTGTCCCCGGTGTGGGTGGTGCTGTCATGAGCGGTCTTGGGTCAGTGATGCGTAGTGTCAATAAAGCCAGCACTGCCGCTGACACAAGAGGTTCTAATGTATTTCCAAGCATGGTCTATTTGGGGCGCGTGGATAACAAAGCACATAAATTTAGCATCCAAATTGATAATTTGCATCAAGACTTCACCATCGCCCCTTGCAATGGTAAGCCCGCTGCTCCCGGACAAGTTTGTGGCGATACCAACAACATCATCTTTGTCCGCACTTTCCCCAACGATTTAAATGTGAAATCCCTCTCCCTCTAAGCCTTTTGAACTTAAGCCTATGGCTTAAGGGCTAGAGTGGCACTAAAAAGTGCTGCTCCCTCGCTTGTCATTATTAATCTAGAAGGGCTAAATATTTTTCCGTCTTTAAAAAGCTCCCTTTCCATTTGGCTAAAGCCCCCCTCGGGACCGATGATGACCCCCTTTTGGGGCTCTAAACTTTGTGCGTGCCCGCCAAAATCTAAAACCCCTGCTTGTGGGTAAATCTCTAGCGCACTCTTTAAATCTGTTAACACTTCTAGGGGCATTAAGTCGCTGCGCCCACATTGCTCGCAAGAGGCGATCAAAATCCTTTCAAACCTTTCTAGCTTGGCTTTGTCTAGCCCCTCACTTCTTTGGCTAAACTGCGCCATAAAAAAGCTAATCTTTAGCACCCCCATTTGGTTTAAATAGGGCAGGACTTTTTCTATACTCTTGGTGCTGATGATCGCCCAAATTAAATGCGCACCTTGTGTGGGGCGCATAGGCTGGGCTTGTGCGCTCACGAGCTCTAGTTTTGCGCTGTGCTTTTGCACGCTTAGGGGTTTATAAAAATATAAATTGTCGTCTTTGAGATTACGCAAAGCGAGTTGTTCTGTAGCTAAAGTGCGGCGGCTGAGGTAAATGTGTGTGTAAGCCTTATCCTCTAGACTTAGAGTGGGTGCTCCGGCTAGTGGGTGGTAAATAAAGCGCATTAAAGGAACAACAAGAGGCACAAGAGCAAGTTTAGCCCATACAAACCCTTGCACCATTTTAATGTAGGCAAGCATTAACGGCTCTTTTGTGCGCGCGATTTTAAGCTTACGCACCCTTAAAACCTCACCCCCACAGACTACACACAGCACAAGCCCCATAAACCCCACACGCCAAGAGAAGTTAAAGTGTTGCATTGCCAATAAAAACACCCCACTAAAAAAGGCCATTGCCCCCCACATAAACACCATGGGCATCATTAAATAAAGTTTTTTGTTTAAAGAGGCGTAGTTTTTAGCCAGCCACAAAAAGGCAAGATTCAAGACAAACAGCACGGGACCCAAAGCCATTAAAAAGACATGGAAACTAAGGGCGTTTTGCCACGCCAACCCCGTCATTGCCGCTTAGAAAAGGTGATGGAGTACACCTCGTTACGCAACTCAAAGAGCGGGTCTTTGGGCGGCTCAACCCCGCTAGGCAACATGCTTGGCATAAACACCTCCCCATTGCACCCATGCCCCTTGTAGGTTTGCACCCTCAGTTGCCCGACTTTGATCTCCTCGTGCTTGCCATGCCATAACTTGGTCGTGTCGTTGGTGGGATCGTTTTTATTGGCGAGCTCTAAAACCATGTTATAGACAATAGGGGCTTTGGCGACCCTATCTTTAAAGTCTCTTTCTAAAAAGTCGTTGCCGGTGCGTTTGAGCTCGGCGTGGGTTAAATCGTGCACCCCTGCCACAGGCACAAAACTAAAACGGGCGGGCAAGAAGCGTTGGGTCTGTTTGTCTTTGAAGTAAAAAGTATGCGTAGAGTAGTAGCGCGTGTGCGCCACGCTGTCTGTAACGCCCACGCCTTGCATATAGTGGGCGAAGTTTCTAAAACTTGCCACTTCTTGTGTTGTCCTCTTGATCTTTTCTTGATCCACATGCCCGTTTTTAGGGATGCGGATTTCTAGGTAACGCCCAAACTCTTCGGGGTTTTTAGCAAAGTTAATGGGGGCGTTTGTCATCACCATCACCCAATCATCTTTACCCATCCTTAAAGCCATGCCTCGCCCCTTAGATTTATCGCTGGCATGCAAATTACCCCCACTTAGCGAATAGCGCACTTCTGTGGGGATACTGGCTTTATCCAAAAGCGGAATATCTAGGCGTGCGCTGGCTTTTTCATCGGGGATAAACACACCCAGCGCACAAAAGCCCTTGGTGTGGTTGATTTTCTTGTGTGGGTTTTTGGCATCGCCACTCAGTTGGTAAAACAAGTCGGCGATCTTTTGGGCGTTGTAGATTTGCCCGGCATGGGCGCAAGAGAACAACACTAAAGGCAACAAAGCGCACCCAAGCCTATGCACCATTTTCCTTTTTAAAAGTTATAGACATAGTTGGCGTATAAATCAATCACCCGTCTAAAAGAATAGGTGAAGGTGGAGGTGTCGCCCTTGGTTTGTGTGTAATAGGGATCGTTAATAGCAGGGACTCTAAAGCCCACTTCAATGCCATTATGTGCCCCGAGGTTAGCCCGCATCCCAAAGTTAAACATCCACTGCACAAAGGTGGGAGAATAGACGACACTTGGGTTTCCAATGGCTTGTTGGAAGTAAAAATTGCTTGTGCTCACACAATTAACGCCATTCACTCGTGTCTGGCATACATCATTAGCCTTACCTGCCCCTAAAGCCCAGCTGCTCCCTCCAACTGCCATGCCCACAAAGACCCCAAACTCACTTCCCTTGTTGTGGTAGAAAGTCCAAAGCGCATCTATACCCACACCATAGAAGAAATTCCCCACGGGTCCTTGTGTGGGGTATTTATTCCCCATTTTTTGTGAGAAACCTCCGCCTTGTAAATTGATGAGCCCATAGTAGCGCACACCCCAATGCCTTTTTTTGCCAAAGAATTGTTTGTAACCACCCACAAAGTCTACTCCACCTAGATTTCCAGACCAAGGACTTGAAGAAGTGCTGTTAGGGGTGCGTGTCGCGCTCGACCCCGCTGCGTGGGCGTAATCCACCCCCGCTTGCACATACCAACCATCTTTAGCTGCCTCTAAAGGCAAGCAACCCAAGAGAGCTCCAAAGCCCACCATTTGGCAAACCACTTTTTTAAACAAGCAAACTCCTTACTATGGAATAAGAACACTATTCTAGCAAAATTTAACCCTATCGGCTCTACTTTAACCCACTAAGTCCATTTTAGGGCTTATTTTGCCCTCCTTCAAGTCTGCTGACCCGATCTTCGAGCTCTTGCAGTTTGTGCTCGCAGTTGTTGAGCCTTGCGTTGATGAAGTCCGCCACTCCTTGTTTGGGTGCTTGGGTGCTTGGCTCTTCAAATTGATCGGGGCTATTTTGGGTGTTAGGGACACTTTCTTCTTTGCCCTTGAATAGGCTCAAGAGCACACCCGCTCCCAGCACGCCTAGCACGATGTAAAGGCTGATGGTGGGGCTAATGTCCACACCCACGCCAAAGAGCTGATCGGTGGCGGCTAAGATGAGTTTTAAGCTGATGAAGGCTAAAACCACAATCACGCTTTTTTCTAGGTAGATCAAATGCCCTTTGAGCACCTCAAGCACAAAATACAAACTTCTAAGCCCCAAAATGGCAAACATCATCGCACTATAAATAATCAAGGGCTCTTTACTCACGGCAATCACCGCCGGCACACTATCAAAGGCAAACATCACATCGCTAAGTTCAATCACCGCAAGGCATAAAAACAAAGGCGTGGCGATAATCTTAGCCTTGGCAAAGGCGCTTTGGTGGTGCAGCGCGCTTGCCTCCTGCCCCTTTAAATCTTGTTCTAAAGTGCTTAATTGCTCTTTTTTGATGAAAAAATCATGCCCGACTAGCTTAGGATAGACGGGGAAAAACTTATAAACAAGGCGGTAGGCTAGGTGTTTGGAGTAGTCCTCTTCGCCCTCGCTCTCCTCTTTATCTTGGTTTTTCACCATCACCACACAGCTATAGCCCACCAGCAAGCCAAAGATAATTTCTACATAGGCGGATAGGTGCATAAGACCACTGCCCACCAGCACAAAAATGAGCCTAAAGACGATCGCCCCGATGATGCCATAGTAAAGCACTCTATGGCGGTAAATCTCGGGTACTTTAAACCACGCAAAAATCGCCATCATCACAAAGAGATTATCCACAGACAAGGCTTTTTCTAACACATAGCCCGTTAAAAAGAGCGACATACTAACAGAGCCGTCATGCCAATACAAATAGGCAGCAAAGAGCAGGGCGGTGGCGACCCAAAAGAGCGACCACCCTATGGCACTTTTTAGCCCCATAGCCTTGTCTTGGCTGTGTGCCTTAAAGTCAATCAACAACGCCAAAGCCATGAAAAGCAAGAAAACGATTAAATCAAGCCCCATTTACGCCCCCTGTGCGTCCAAAAAGGCGTGATCGCTAAAGCTATTGGCGTGCAAGTTGCAAAAGGCGTTTTTGAGCGATGTAAAAAGACGAGGGTTGTTCTGCTCCATTTCTTTTAAAAAATTCTTAGTAGCAAGCCGTGCAATGGGGGGCTTGTCCGAGTCGGGTTGTTTAGCCGGGCAGTTGCAATCGGGGGCGGTGGGGATGTTTTGGGATTTGACAAAGTCGATGCTTTGGCGTTCTCTTATGTGGATTAAAGGGCGGATCACAAATAGCCCATTTTCTGCCTTATAAATGGGGGGCATGCTACGCAAACTGCCGTTGTAAGTGAAGTTCATGAAAAAACTCTCCACAGCATCGTCTAAATGGTGGGCGATGGCAAGTTTGTTAAAGCCATTCTCTAAGGCGTAATTATAAAGCACCCCACGGCGCATACGCGAGCAGAAACTGCAGTAAGAGCTTTGCTCCCGCCGTTTCTCTCTAATCGTTTGGGCGATGTTGGTGTGTAGGATTTCATGGGGGATGTTTTGTTCAGCACAGAGCTTAGTAAGCCACGCCAAATCTTCATTCAGCCCATAATGCACGGTGGTGGCTTTAAAACTGAAGTCAAAGGGGGCATGCGCTTGCATGCGTGCTAGAATGCAAGAGAGCAAAATCGAATCCTTGCCCCCACTAAGCCCCACAAGCACTTTATCGCCTTCGCTGATGAGATTGTAAGCGGCGTTTGTACGCCCCACGACATTTAAGATTTTTTTACTGATTGTGTACATTGGCTGTCCCTATCAATGGTTTGCACCGCAAAGTATGGGGCAAGAAAGGGGCATTATAGCACAAAACGACACACTTACCTCCATTTATCCTCTTGCCAAAAGTTAGGATTAATGAAAATATGCTTTAATAGTTGGGTTTAATAGTTGGGTTTAATGCTTTGGTTTATCTTAGTTTGTGGGAGATGACGATGGGCGTAGAAAATGTCGCCGAGCACCCCTACTTTGGGGCGTTTGTTTTACTAGTCTTTAGTTTTCTAGTCTTTAATTGGACTTTGCGGATACAAAGGTTCATCAGCCGCAAGTTGGCGCGCAAGCAAAACGAGAAGTTAAAACTTGCCGCCTATGAGTGCGGTCCGCTCGCTTTAAAGCAACAAAACCGCTTGAGCCATCAATTCTATGCGATGGCGGTGTTGTTCATCCTCTTTGATGTGGAGATTGTGTTTATGTTCCCTTGGGCTTTGGATTTTAAAGAATTGGGCTTTTTGGGCTTTTTTGAGATGGCAAGTTTTATTTTCTTGTTGGTGGTGGGCTTTGTTTATGCCCTAAAGAGAGGAGCGCTAGAATGGCACAGCATGCAGTGAGTTATTTAAAAAACGGGGGGCTACCCATTGCCTTGACAACGCTAGATAAGTTGTTGAATTGGGGGCGTAGCAACTCATTATGGCCTTTGACTTATGGGCTGGCGTGCTGTGCGATTGAGATGATGGCAACGGGGGGTTCGCGTTTTGACTTTGATCGCTTTGGCACGATCTTTAGGGCTTCGCCTAGACAATCGGATGTGATGATTATCGCTGGCACGCTTACCAAAAAGCACGCCGAATTTACAAGGCGGCTTTACGACCAAATGCCCGAGCCTAAATGGGTGATCTCTATGGGCTCTTGTGCCAACACGGGGGGGATGTTTAACACTTACGCCACCGTGCAGGGGGTGGATCGGGTGATCCCTGTGGATATTTACCTGCCCGGCTGTGCCCCCCGCCCTGAAACCCTGCAATACGCCTTAATGGTGCTGCAGGATAAAATCCGCCGCCAAAAGGCGTTGCCTGAAACCAACACGAAACGCTTAGTCTAAAGGCTTCATATGGTTAGAAAACAA
The DNA here is from genome assembly GCF_030270165.1 of Helicobacter sp. NHP22-001. Taxonomy (NCBI): domain Bacteria; kingdom Pseudomonadati; phylum Campylobacterota; class Epsilonproteobacteria; order Campylobacterales; family Helicobacteraceae; genus Helicobacter; species Helicobacter sp. NHP22-001. The sequence goes on from NZ_BSWS01000001.1 coordinate 325,116, forward strand.
CGCCCTAACGCCAATATCCAAAAGCAAGTCCATTACTCCGATCGCTTCTATGTCGTGCCTAAAACGCCCAAAGTTGCCATTATCGGCTCGCCCTATGAAGTGATTTACAACCATATCAGCTACTACCACAAGGTGCTAGCAAGCTTCATTGAGCTAGGCACAGCGGTGTTTGTGATCGAAGTTAGCGAAGTGGATAAAGTCGCTGAACGATTAAAGAATTTGGGCTATGAATCTTTAAGCGAAATGAGTGCGATCGACTTTTTAGAAAAAAGGGGGGAGTTTGAGCTGTTTTATCAGTTTTTATCCTACCTGCCCGGCTATGCCACCAAACGCCGATTACGCCTAAAAGCGGTGTTGAAAAAAGGCGACAACCCCCCCACTTTAAGCCACTTATACCGCTCGGCTGTGTGGAGCGAAAGGGAGGCATATGACATGTTTGGCATTGTCTTTGAGGGGCATAAACATTTAAAACGCATTTTAATGCCCGATGATTGGGTGGGACACCCCCTTTTAAAATCCTATCCGCTCAAAGGCGATGAACATGCCGCATGGTATGAGGTGGATAAGATTTTTGGCAAAGAGTATAGAGAAATCATAGGTCCTGAGCAAAGGGATAGTGCAAGGGTAGATGAAAAGGACACCTTCAACTTCTCTAAAGTGGGGCACACGCAAGAAAAAGGCTTGCCCCTAGAGGACAAGGCGGGCAAATACGCCTTTGAAAAGTCGGCGTTCGTCAAAGACCTACACAGCCAAGAGCCCACAGAGTTAAAGGATCGCCCCTAATGGCACAGATTTTCACCAAACTCAAACCGCAATTTGAAAATGTCTTGTTTGAGAGAGACGATAAGCAAATGGTGATTAACTTTGGTCCCCAACACCCGTCTTCACACGGGCAGTTGCGTCTCATTTTAGAGCTAGAGGGCGAGAAAATCACCAAAGCCACACCCGAGATCGGCTACTTGCATCGAGGCTGTGAAAAGCTGGGCGAGAACATGACCTATAACGAGTATATGCCCACCACCGACCGCCTAGACTACACTTCTTCTACGAGCAATAACTACGCTTTCGCCCATGCGGTAGAGATGCTTTTAGGCGTTACAATCCCTAGGCGTGCCCAAGTGATCCGCACTTTGCTTTTAGAGCTTAATCGTGTGATCTCGCACATTTTCTTTTTAAGCGTGCATGCCTTAGATGTCGGGGCGATGTCTGTGTTTTTGTATTGCTTTAAAACCCGTGAATATGGGCTGGATTTGATGGAGGATTATTGTGGCGCAAGGCTCACACACAACGCCATTAGAATCGGGGGCGTGCCCTTAGACTTGCCCCCTAACTGGCTTGAGGGGCTTAAAAAATTCATGCAAGAAGTGAGGGATTTGCATAAACTTGTGGGCGGCTTGTTAGATAGCAACCGCATTTGGAAAGCCCGCTTAGAAAATGTCGGCACAATCACCAAAGAGCAAGCCAAATCGTGGGGGGCGAGTGGGATCATGTTAAGGGGCACTGGGATCGCCTATGATGTGCGTAAAGAAGAGCCCTATGAGCTTTACCCTGAGCTAGACTTTGACATACCCGTAGGCAATTATGGGGATAGTTACGATCGCTATCAACTCTACATGCTTGAGATTTTAGAGTCCTTACGCATTTTAGAGCAATTAATCCCCATGTACGCCCCCACAGAGCCTAGCATAATGGCACATGCCCCGCAATACTTCAGCGCCCCCAAAGAGGACATCATGAGCCAAAATTACGCCTTAATGCAACACTTCGTCCTAGTAACGCAAGGCATGCGTCCGCCAAGAGGCGAGGTGTATGCCCCCACCGAGTCGCCCAAAGGCGAATTAGGCTTTTTTATCCACTCACAGGGCGAGCCCTACCCCTACCGCTTAAAAATCCGTGCCCCGAGCTTTTTTCACATAGGCTCGATGCAAGATATTTTAGTGGGGCAGTATCTAGCAGACGCTGTAACGATCATTGGCTCAAGCAATGCCGTCTTTGGGGAGGTGGATCGATGAAACGCTTTGACTTGAGGCATTTAAGAAATGAGCCTAATGGCGTGGTGATTGAACGCATGGGAGTGATTTTAGATAAAAGCGTTAGCCCCGGGGAGGTGGCGATTTTCATGTTTGAAGTGGTGGATTTTGGCATTGTGGAGCAGAGTGCAGAGGCGATTAGAGATCGGGGGGATATTTTGATGAACTCATTGCGTTTTAATCGGGTGGATTGGACTTTAGTGGTGAAAAGGGCAAATGCATGCCAAGCATAGAAATAGACGGGCAACAAGTAGAATTTAGCGAGGGGCAGACAATCCTAGAGGCGGCAAGGAGTGCCGGCGTGTATATTCCCGCCATTTGCTATTTGAGCGGGTGCTCGCCAACAGTGGCTTGCAAAATGTGTATGGTGGAGGTGGAGGGCAAAAGGGTTTATGCGTGCAACACCAAACCGAAGGCAAACACCAAAGTCGCCACGATGACCCCCGCCCTAGTGGCAGAACGCCAAATGATCATGCAAACCTACGATGTCAATCACCCCCTAGAGTGTGGGGTGTGCGACAAAAGCGGGGAGTGCGAGTTGCAAGACATGACGCATAGAACCCTAGTGGATCGGCAACCCTTTAGCGTGAGGGACGATTTAAAACCCTTTGCCTTTTGGGCGCAAGCGTCCTACGACCCGAATTTATGCATCATGTGCGAACGCTGTGTTACCACTTGCAGCGACAACATAGGCGATAGCAATTTGAAGGCGAGCAAGGCGAATTTACACGCCCCCGACAAATTCAAAGAGAGCATGCCAAAAGACCCCTTTAGCGTTTGGAGCCGCAAACAAAAGGGCATGATCGCCTTTGTGGGCGACACGCCTTGCTATGATTGTGGGGAGTGTATTGCGGTGTGCCCGGTGGGGGCGATTGTCTATAAGGACTTTAGCTACAAAGCCAATGCGTGGGAGTTAAAGCACATCGATTCAACTTGCATGCATTGTGCGGCAGGGTGCTTGTTGGATTACCAAGTCCGCCACTTCGACACTTTGGGCGAAGAGCAAAAAATCTTTAGAGTCGGCAACGACTTTTACCACAACCCCATTTGTGGGGCGGGGCGGTTTGCTTTTGACTTGCACGCTTCAAGGGGGGGGAGTAACAACATAGAACAAGCGGTGCAGAAGTTCAAAGAGGCGAAGGCGGTGTATGTGGGGGGGGATATCACAAACGAAGAGGCGTATTTAATCGAGCAAATGCGTCGCATTTGTGGCTTTCAAATCCATAACGACAAACTTTACGCTTTTCAAGAGTTTTTAAACACCTTTAACCCCGTGTGGCACGATTTGGCAGATTTGAAAAAGTCTAGCTGTGTGCTTTCTTTGGGCTCAAGGCTGAAAAACGAAGCCCCCCTACTGAGATACGCCATAGCAAACACGCTTAAAGTGAATAAAGGCACGAGCCTTATTTACGCCCACCCCCTAGAGGATTTGAGCGTAGAGAAAATCAGCCGTAGCGTGGTGAGCGTGTGCCACGCTGTGGGGGCGGAGGAGATCATTTTAGGGGCGTTTTTAATGGCTTTGGGCGTGAGTAGCCCGAGCTTGCAGAGTCTAAAAGATAGTGCCCTTATTGAGCCAGAGCCTGAGCCTGTAGAAGTTGCAGAGGGTGCAGAAAATGCAGAGGGCGAGGCAAAGGCAGAGCCTAAAAAAGCCGCGCCAAAACCCCCTGTTTATGCCATGCTAGAAAGTGTGAAGTTAGACAGCCCCACCTTTGAAAAGATTAAGGGCTTGTTAGAGAAAGCCGCTAGCGTGTCTTTGTTAATCGGGCCTGAAATTTACACCCACCCTAAAGCTAGAAATATCGCTTTAATGTTGCAAGAGGCAAGCAAGCTAGACAAGCTTAAAATCTTTTTAATCCCCCCAAGTGCCAATGCTCTAGGCATTGTGTCGCTTTGCACTTTAGAAAAGGACAGCAAAGCTAGTCCTAGCGTAGGCGTGCGGACTAAAGGGGATTTTGTGATCGATAGCGATTGCGTGGATAGCGATGGAGTCGCCCAAAACCCCGTGGATTTTATTTTGCCAAGCTTCTCACAAATGGAGGCGAGCATGGTGAATTTGGAGGGTCGGGTGCTTGCCCTTCGCCCGGCTCTAGCCTATGAGGGGCTAGACTTTGCCGACATTGCCCAGCATTTTGGCTTTTATGGCGAAACGCTAGCCGAATACACCCACGAATTGCCTACAGAAAAGGGCTTTTTAGGCGTGGCGTATGATGATTTGACAAACTTTTACGCCAATGACAAGAGCAACCACAGGGGCTATAAACTTAACACAAGCCCCAAAGAAAGCACAGAAGAAAGCCAAGCCATAAGCCCCCTAGAGAGTGTCCGCGAGTTTAACACCTATTTGCAATTTGCCGAGACGCAGTTTAACACCCACACCCTAAAGAGCCAAAACCTACAGCTCAAAGAGGGCATTTACACTTCTAAGGCACATTTAGAGAGTTTGGGGCTAGAGGAGGGCACAACCATTAGCCTAAAAAGAGAGGGGCATACACTCACAGGCAAGGTGTATATCGATCACAGCCTAAAAAGCAGCGTGTTTATGGCAAGCCCTAGCCTAGACACTGAAGGGGTGTTTGCTAGCCCCTTTGAAACTTTAGAGTGGGAGCGTGCATGAGTGCTGAAATTGTAGAAACCATCATTAAAATCTTAGTGGTGGTGCTAGTGTTCTCTGGGCTAGGGGCGTTTGGGACTTATTTAGAACGCAAAGTCTTGGCTTATTTTCAAAGGCGTTTAGGCCCTACTTATGTGGGCCCCTTTGGGCTGTTACAAGTGATCGCCGATGCGATCAAGCTTTTCACCAAAGAGGACATTATCCCCCAACATGCCAACCGCTTGATTTTCTCTATCGCTCCCGTGATTGCGATGGTGAGTGCCTTTGTGAGCATGGCACCCATCCCTTTCTTTGGCGACTTTAAAGTCTTCGGGCACACCATTAAGCCCATCATCTCCGACATTAATGTCGGGCTTTTGTTTTTCTTAGCGGTGGGCTCAGCGAGCATTTACGCCCCCCTTTTAGCCGGGCTTGCGTCTAACAGCAAGTATTCTTTAATCGGGGCGGCAAGGGCGACCATACAGCTTTTAAGCTTTGAAGTGGTGAGTACTTTAACGATTTTAGCCCCTATTATGGTAGTAGGCTCGCTCTCTTTAGTAGAAATCAACCAATACCAAGAGGGGGGCATGTTGCACTGGTTAGTGTTTAAACAGCCCTTAGCCTTCTTTTTATTCTTAATTTCTAGCTATGCCGAGTTAAACCGCACCCCTTTCGACTTACTAGAGCACGAGGCGGAGATCGTGGCGGGCTTTTGCACGGAGTATAGTGGCTTGCGTTGGGGCATGTTTTTCTTAGCCGAATACGCCCATTTATTCGCCTTTTGCTTTGTGATTTCTCTCATTTTCTTTGGGGGTTACAATGCGTGGGGCTTTATCCCGGGGGGGATTGCAATTTTGATTAAAGTCTGTTTCTTTGTGTTTTTATCCATGTGGGCGCGAGCGACCTTCCCCCATGTCCGCCCCGACCAGCTCATGCGTTTGTGTTGGAAGATCATGCTCCCTTTAGCCCTAGTCAATATCCTAGCCACTGGGCTAGTCATTTTACTTTTTTAAGGAGGTGCTTGTGGGACAAAACTACAAGTGGCTAGACCCCAAGAAGCCAAGCCCCAAACTCTTAGACACGCTCAAAACCAGCTTTGGGCTAGAGTTGTTTAAGGGCTTGGGGCTCACCATTAAAGAGTTTTTCAGCAAAGAAGTTACCATACACTACCCTATGGAGGTGTTGCCCTTAAGCCCTAGATATAGGGCAGTGCATCACCTACAAAGGCTTTTGGAGTCGGGCAGTGAGCGGTGTATCGGCTGTGGATTGTGTGAAAAGATTTGCACGAGTAATTGCATCCGTATCATCACCCACAAGGGCGAGGACGAGAGAAAATACATAGACAGCTACACCATCAATTTAGGACGCTGCATTTATTGCGGATTGTGTGCGGAGGTTTGCCCCGAGCTTGCCATTGTGATGGGGCAACGCTTTGAAAACAGCAGCGTGCAACGCTCCCAATTTGGAGGCAAGGCAGAGTTTCTAACCGACATAGAAAGTGCCAAAAACCATACCCACCAAGAGTTCATGGGCTTTGGTGCGCCTAGCACAAACGCTAATGAACGCTTAGCCCAAACCCCCCTAGATTACGCCCTAAAAGAAGAGAGAGAAGAAGAGACCAAAGATGAGGGCAAAAAAGAGGAGGCTAAAAAAACAAAAGAAGCCAAAGAGGTAAAAGAAGTGAAGGGAGAGGTAAAAGGGGAGGCTGAGGCTAAAGGCGTGCAAGAGAAAAAAGAGGGGGTAAAAGAGACGAAGGAAGCTGGAGCTAAAGAGGCAAAAGAGGCACAAGCCACTAAAGAAGCACAAGAGACACAAGAGAATAAAGAGGGGGCAACAGAGGGTAAAGAGAAAAAAGAGAAGGAGGAGAGCCATGCTTGAAACCCTTGCCTTTTACTTCTTCGCTGCTTTGACTTTAGGCATGGCGTTTGTGGTGGTAACAACCACGAATATTTTATACGCCATGACTTCTCTAGCCGCCGCGATGGTGTTTGTGTCCGCCTTTTTCTTTCTCTTGGACGCTGAGTTTTTAGGCGTGGTGCAAATCTTAGTCTATGTGGGGGCGGTGGTGGTGATGTACGCCTTTGGCATGCTCTTTTTGAATGCGTCCAAAGAGGTGCAAGAGAGAAAACACGCCCCTAAAATCCCTGCCCTGCTTGCCATTGCCCTAGCCCTAGTGCTGGTGGCACTTTTAGGCGCGCCCTTCATCTCGCATTACGCCCACAGCCTACAAGAGAGCTTAAACCCCGACTTAAACACTTCAAACACCAAGCTCGTTGGGTATGTGCTTTTCACCAAATACCTAGTCGCCTTTGAAGTGGGGGCGTTCATGCTCTTAGTCGCTCTAGTCGGGGCGATGGCAAGTGCCCTTAAAAAAAGCCCTACAAAGGATCATTGATGGTTACCCTGTCGCATTATTTAGTCTTTTCGGCTCTGCTCTTTAGCGTAGGGCTCTTTGGCATGCTAAGACGCAAGAATATCTTAATGCTCTTTTTCTCTACAGAAATCATGCTAAATGCCATCAATGTCGCCTTTGTGGCAACCGCCCACGCCCTAAAAAACATAGACGGGCAGATTTTCGCCCTGTTTATGATCGCGGTGGCGGCGGCAGAAGTGGCGGTGGGGCTAGGGCTTGTGATTTTGTGGCATAGAAAACACAAAAGCCTAGACATAGACACTCTAGCACGCATGAGGGGCTAGTATGCAAGAGAGCATGTGTGCGTCTTTGGTGTTGGAGGCGGTGTTGCTCTTGCCCTTGCTGGGGGCTGTTTATGCCGGGCTTTTTGGCACTTGCCCTAAAAGCGTGCAAGTGGGGGTGGTTAATTCTAGCCTGCTGGGGCTGTCCTTTTTAGGGGCGTTGTATTTATTGAATTTAAGCCTACACCACCAAAGCGTACAAGCAGTGTTGTTTGACTGGATCACGCTCGGGGGCTTTAGCGTCAAGTTTTCTTTTGGGCTAGACTCTATTGGTGCTGTGATGATTGTGGTGGTTACTTTAGTGTCCTTCTTGGTGCATGTGTATTCAATCGGCTATATGCTACACGACAAGGGCTATAACCGCTACTTTAGCTATCTCTCTGGCTTTGTCTTTTCTATGCTTGTCTTGGTGCTTAGCGATAACTTCTTGGGGCTGTTTGTGGGCTGGGAGGGCGTGGGGCTTTGCTCTTATTTACTCATTGGCTTTTGGTATCATAAAGAGAGTGCCAACAATGCGTCCATTGAAGCCTTTGTGATGAACCGCATCGCCGATTTAGGCATGCTCATGGGGATTTTGCTGGTGCAATGGACTTTTGGCTCATTGCAATACAGCGTGGTTTTTGCCAATATCGCAAACACTAATCCGCACACGCTCTTTTGTATCGGGCTCTTGCTCTTCATTGGGGCGGTGGGTAAATCCGCCCAGTTCCCCCTACACACTTGGCTAGCCAATGCGATGGAGGGGCCCACACCTGTATCCGCTTTAATCCACGCCGCCACTATGGTTACCGCTGGGGTGTATCTAGTCATTCGCGCCCACCCCTTGTATAGTGCCTTGCCTGAATTGGGCTATGGTATTGCCTGCTTGGGGGCGTTTGTGGCACTCTTTGGGGCCAGCATGGCGTTAGTGAATAAAGATTTAAAACGCATTGTGGCGTACTCCACGCTCTCACAGCTGGGTTATATGTTCGTGGGTGCAGGGCTTGGGGCTTACTGGATTGCCTTGTTTCACCTTTTCACCCACGCCTTTTTTAAAGCCTTGCTGTTCTTGGGGGCGGGCAATGTCATGCACGCCATGCACGATGAGCTAGACATCAGCAAAATGGGCGGGCTGTATAAGCCTTTAAAAACCACCGCCATTTTAATGGGGCTTGCTTCGCTAGCCCTGTGTGGGCTCTACCCCTTTGCTGGCTTTTTCTCTAAGGATAAAATCCTAGAAGTCGCCTTTGCTACAGGACACCACGGGCTCTTCTTAGCTCTACTCGTAGGCGCGCTTTTCACCGCCTTTTATAGTTTTAGGCTCTTAATGCTCGTGTTCTTTGCCCCCAAAGTGCATACAATCGAGCACCCCCACGAAGCCCCTAGCTTTATGTTATGGGCGATGCTCCCCTTAGCGATTTTAGCGGTGGTGGCGGGCTTTTTTGAGCATGGGTTTTTTCATTTTGTTTCCCAAGCGATCAAAGTGCCTTCTTTTGCCGATTACCCCGTGCCTAAATTGCTCTTATTGGCTCTCACCACCATTGGGGTGTTGCTCTCCATTGCTTACGCCGTGCAAAAGTATAAAAAGGGCTTTGGCAATAAAGAAGGCGGCTTTTTCTACCGCCTGCTTTTAAACCAATACTATATCCCGGCTCTGTATGGGGCGATCTCTAAGGCGTTTTTAAGCCTTGCCTTTTGGGTGTGGCGTAAAATTGAAGTGCGTATGCTCGATGCCTTTGTGGATACCATTGCCAAAATCCCCACTTTAATCGGGCAAATGCTAACCCCCCTACAAAGCGGCAATTTGAGCGGAGCACTACGCCTTATGGCTTTTGGGGTGGTGGTGATTGTCTTTGTTACAATGTTAAGTTTTTGGAGTTAGTATGGACGCACTTTTGCCGCACCACTTTTTAAGCGTGTTGATTTTCTTCCCCATTGTGGCGTGTTTGCCCATTTTTGGCTTGAGCGAAAAGCACGCCAAGCCCTATGGGGTGTTGGTAACCGCCCTTGAGCTCGCCCTTGTTGTGGGGCTGTGGGTGCTCTTTGACAAGGACACGGGGGTGTTGCAATTTGAAGAGTTTGCCGACCTTGTCAAGCAAGCAGGGATCAACTACCATGTAGGCGTGGATGGGATTTCTTTAATCCTATTGGTGCTGACCGCCTTCATTTTATTCTTGCTCGCTCTGTATGTGAGTCAGCACATAAAAGACATGCTCATTTGTATCTTGCTCTTAGAGGGGATTTTAATGGGGGTTTTCACTTCCCTTAATCTCATTTTCTTTTATGTCTTTTGGGAGGTGTCGCTCTTGCCCGTGCTTTACATGATTGGGCGTTACGGCGTGGGGCCTAAGGTCTATTCGGGGCTTAAATTTTTCCTTTACACCTTTTTGGCTTCGTTATTTATGCTCTTAGCCATTCTCTACTACGCCCATGCGTGTAGCCTCGCGCTTGAAACCCCCTTTAACTTTGATTTAGAAACCTTTAACAGCGTAGTCTTGCCCCCTAAAGAGCGTTTATGGGTGTTTATCGCCTTCTTTGTCGGCATTGCGGTGAAAATCCCCATTTTCCCCCTCCATAATTGGCTGCCCTACGCCTATGGCAACGCCCCCGTCATCGGCTCGGCGGTGCTCTCTGCCTTGCTTTTAAAAATGGGGACTTATGCGATGGTGCGCTTCTTACTCCCCCTATTCCCTAATGTCATCTTGCATTACTTCTTGCCCCTAAGCGTCTTAGCCCTCTTAATGGTGCTGTATGGCGGGCTTTTGGCGAGCGCACAAAAAGAAATGAAACGCTTGATTGCCTACAGCTCCATGTCGCATATGGGCGTGGCTTTGCTTGGGCTTTACGCCTTGAATGTCGAGGGCGTGGGGGGTGCTGTCTTTACCATGTTCTCGCACGGGCTAGTGAGTGCCGGGCTGTTTATCTTGGTGGGGGTGCTCTTGGATCGCTGCAATTCTAGCAAGATTGTCGCCTTTAAGGGCGTGGCACACTCTATGCCGGCGTATGCGGCGTTTTTCATGGTGCTTCTCTTAGCCAATGTGGGCATGCCCCTTACAAGCGGCTTTGTGGGTGAGTTTTTAAGCCTACTTGGCTTTTTTAAAAGCTCTCCGTTTATAGCGTTTTTAGCGGGGACGACCATTATTTTATCCGCTATTTATATGCTAGTGTTGTATAAAAAGGTGTTCTATGGTGCAGAGCCGCAAGGCTTCTATACCCTTAAAAAAGCCAAAGCCCTGACCCCCCTAACCTGCAGCGAAAAAAGTGTGTTGGCTCTCTTGGTGGCGGCGGTGCTCTTTTTAGGCATTTACCCTAAACCGCTGCTTGCTCCCATTGAGCAAAGCGTGCAAGTGCTCTTAGAAAGCCTACAAGGGCGCATCAATGCCTAAGGAAAGACAATGAATCCCTTGATCTCATCTCTCATGCCCGAGTTAGACCTACAAGTGTTAATGCCCCTATTTCTGTGCGTAGGGGGCGGGATTTTCTTGCTGCTCTTAAATGTCAGGGGCTTTTCTAAACCTTTAAGCGTGGCAATCGCCGGGCTGATCCTTACCTTTAGCGTGCTGTGGATCGCCTTTTACAACCCCCCCACAGATAGCGTGGGCGACTTCTTAACCGATGGCGCGTCTTTGAGCGGACAGCTTTTCATCGCCCTAGCAAGCTTGCTCCTGCTGCTCTTAGCCCTAAGCAAAGAGAAATTTAGCGAGTTTGAAACCCCCGAGTTTTACCCCCTTTACCTTTTTATGGTGGGCGGCTTCACGCTCATGGTTTCTACCGATCATTTGCTCTTGATTTTCTTGGGGCTAGAGAGCGCATCTTTGGCGATGTGTGTTCTCATGGCACTTAATGGCAAACAAACGGGGCTAGAAGCGGCGGTGAAATACTTCACTATGAGTGTCTTAGCGGGGGTGTTCTTTGTGCTGGGTGTGGCTTTGCTCTACCTACTCACGGGGCATTTAGACTTAAGCGGGGTGGGCGATGGGCTAAGGAGCGTGTTTTTCCACCACGAGCCCAAAGCCCTACCCCTATTCTTTGTCGCTTTGGCGTGCATGCTAGGGGCGATCGGCTTTAAGGTGTCCTTAGTGCCCTTTCATACTTGGATGCCCGACATCTACGAGGGCAATAGCCCCGTTTTTGCCGGCTTCATCTCCATTGTCCCCAAAATGGCGGGGCTAGTGGTGATGTTAAGGGTGCTTTACGCCTTTATGAATACTGAATCCTTTGTCATTGAAAACCTTTACACGGCTCTCATTGCGCTCACGATCACAATCCCCAATGCCATGGCGCTCTTGCAAAAAGATGTCAAGCGCATGATGGCTTATAGCTCGATCTCGCATACGGGCTTTGCCTTAGCGTGCGTGGCAGGTGGCGCGGGGGCGTTGTTTGGCTATTGGCTCTTGTTTTTAATCACCAATATCGGGGCGTTTGCGATTTTGTGGATGGTAACCAACCAAGAGGACGCGAAACAAAACACCTACACTTACCCTTATGAGCGTTTTAATGGGTTAATCCAAACCAAACCCCTTTTAGCGATCTTAAGCGCAATTTTTCTATGTTCGCTTGCGGGCATCCCCCCTTTTTCCATGTTTTGGGGCAAGGTGATGGTTTTAGAGCAGGTGATTAACCAACACCAAGTCTTTTTACCCATTGTGATGGTGCTCAATAGTGCGGTGAGCGCGGTGTATTATTTGCGCTTGCTCGTGGCGATGTTCTTTAAAGCCCCCAGCACCACCCCCGCCACAAACGCCACTCCTGCCCTTTATAGCGTCAGCACTGCGATGGCATTCTTGTGCGTGTTCTCTATCTTTGTGCTGCGCCTTTATTTAAACTCTAGCCAAGCTTGATGTTGCGCCTATTTGCCCTTTTTTGCGCCTTCTTGCCCTTTTTGCACGCCCTTGATTTGAGCGTAACCAAGGGGCGGGAGAAGGACTCCAATTTCGCCACCTTGACCCTTAAAAACGATAAACCTTTCGCCTGCGAATTCATTAAATACCCTAGAGTAGAGATCACTTGCACAATTGCGTCCGTGCCTAAGATCGGTTTCATGCCCTTTAAAACAGAGTTTTTTAAAGTGTCCTACGAAATGAAAAATTTTATTTTCCATTTACACATTAGACCCAAATTCCAAGAAGCCTTATTTGCGCTCCCCTACGACTACAAACAGAGCATCCCCATACAAAAACTCCAACTCAAAATTTCTAAGGTGTGGCAAGTGGTGGGCTTTTACAAGCAACTGCCGTTTTTGACCCCCAAAGACCCCAGCGCCCCTAGCAATGTGGGGTTAAATTTTCCTATTCTTATAAATGGGGCGCAAACCCCCTATATCCAAGAATTAGATGTCGACAATAGACCCCTAACCTACTCCCAAGGTCAAGACTTAGAAGAGTATTTAGCCTTAAAACAACTCATTAAAAATGGCGACTACTTGGAGGGCTTAGAAGCCATTAGTCGGATCTTTAGGCTTTACCCCAATAGCATTTTTAAGAAAGACTTGTATTTTTACGAGATTGTCGCCTTGAGTGCACTCAAAAAAAAGCAAGACCTAACAACACAAATCGCCACGCAGTGGATCAAACTCTACTCCTCAGACCCCAAAATCCCCTATGTTCTCTATTTGTTAGGCAATGCCTATAGCCAAATCAACTACACCATCCAAGCCACCAGAGCCTACAAGCGCATCATTGATGAATACCCAGACAGCCGCTACACCCCCCTAGCCCAAATGCATTTAGCCGAGCAAGCCGCTAGTGGCGGGGATCGCTCTGGTGCACTCACCCTCTTTCAAAAGGCCTATAGTGAGGCTAAGGACATTGAGAGTGCGAGCCAAATCGCCTTTAGTTGGGGGTCTTTTGATGTAGACAATGGAGGCAAGAACGCCACCTTGATTTTAAATAAAATCATCTATGGCAACCCTGAGTACTTCATGAAACACCCAAGCCAATCCTACGATCTACTCATTGCTTTAAAAACACAATCCATTTTCAGTCCAGCCATTAAAATCGCCACTTTGCTTTCCCACGATGATAGCGATAAGACTATCCAAGAAAAGGCTGCTTTTGAGTTGGGCTTTCTCTACGCTAAAAACAACCAACCCAACGAAGCCCACTTTGCGAATTTAGAATACCTAGACAATTACACCAATGTGATCCACATCGCCTTGGTTAAAGCTAGAGATGAGCAAGTCTTGTTTGCCATGCGTGGGGATTATAAAGAAAAGTTAGATCGCTACAACCAAGTTTTAAAAGATTACCCCAAAACCTCTAAAGAGCACCGAAAAGCCCTAGAGTATAAGGCTAAATTGCTCTTAGAGCGCCACTACTACAGCCAAGTTTTAAATATGGGACTCCCTAAAGACTCCCCAGCTATGCAAGAAGCCCTATTGCAACAAGAGCGTCAAGCCCTAAAAGAGGCCGATTGTAAAAGCTTTAGTGCTTACTTAGTGCGTATGGATAAAATCAATCCACACGGCTTTAACGATGAAGAACAAATCGAAGCCTTTGATTGTTTGTATGAAAATGCCCTTTACGACAAAGCCGCTATTTTTTCAACCACAGCTATAAAAGATAAACCCATTGACAAACTCCCTTGGCTTTATAGACAGGGGCGCAACCTCTACGCTTTAAATGACTACCAAAACTCTTTACTGGCGGCTAAGGATGCATTGACTTTAGCCAATCTTAAAAAACAGCCCAAGTACTACGACATCGCCTTCACCGTATTTTTAGACTATATGAAAACCAATAACCCCCAAGAAGCTTTTAAAGTCTATAGCCAATTACAAAAAGAATTTAAGGATGATGAACGGATGATTGAAGTGTATGCCTTGCTTTTAGAGAGCGAGCAGCGGGGCAAGAATAACCCTACAACTTTAGAACTTTACGCTAAAAGCCTTCTTGCCTTGCAAAGGCGCTACGAAAATAACAGCTACACTCCCTATGCCCAAAACCAGCTCATCAGCGCACTAAGCAGAGAGGGCAAAATCCAAGAAGCTTTGCAACAAAGCGATGCCCTCCTAACCCTAAAGCTTGAGCCTAAAGAACGCCAACGCGCCCTTTATAACAAGGCGACCTTACAGCGCCAAAAGAACGACAAAGAGGGAGCTAAAAAGACCTTTCAAGCTTGCGTTGCCATTAAACAATCTTCAGCTTGGAAAGACTTATGCCAACAAGCTCTAAATTTATTAAAGTAGGTCAATAAGCAGCACTATGTTAGAAACTTCACACACCGATGATGACTTGATTTTGATGGAAAGGGTGGTGCTCTCCGCCCTATTAGACAGCCAACAATTTGAGGACTTTTCTAGTCAGCTTAAAAGTGAGGACTTTTCTAGCCCCGCCCATGGCAAGCTCTTTGAGTATTGCAGTCAGCTACACGCCGAGCAAAAGCCCATAAGTGCCATGTTTTTAGAGAAAAAGGCACAGGGCAATCCACAAGTCCTAGACGCTTTGGCTTTGGTGATGCAAACAAATCCCCTAGCGGATTTAAGAAGCTATATCCACGCCATCAAAGAGGCTTCCACAAAACGGCATTTAATGCGCCTAGCCCTGCAAATCCGTGAGCTGTGCCAACAAGACCGCCCCACCGCAGACATCCTAGACAGCATTGAGCGCAAGGTTTATCAAATCTCTTTGGACAATGTAGAAACGGGCTTTAAGGACATGGCTAAGGTATTGAAAGACACCTTGAAAATGATTGCGGAGGCGAAAGCTAGGGGCAATGAAAAACTCATAGGGCTAGACACGGGGTTTTTAAAGCTCAATGAACTCACGGGGGGTTTTTCGCCCGGTGATTTAATCATCATTGGGGCACGCCCGAGCATGGGAAAGACTAGCCTAGTGCTCAACTTTGCCAAAACCACCTTAAACCACAACCAAGGCGTGGCAATTTTTAGCATAGAGATGGGGGCAGAGCAACTCATGATGCGCATGCTCTCTTGTTACACGAATTTACACCTACACAACATCAAAAATGGCAATTTAAGCGAAGATGAGTGGGAGAGGCTCACCAAACACACACAACAAATCTACGATAAACCGCTTTACATAGATGATGCCGGGCTGTTAAACATCCGCCAAGCCCGCTCTAAGTTGCGTAAACTCAAGCACGAACACCCCGAAATTGCCCTAGCGATCATTGACTATTTGCAGCTCATGAGGGGCGATGGGGAGGACAGCCGCCACGAGCAAATCGCCAAAATCAGCCGGGAGCTAAAGATTTTGGCTAGAGAGCTTAATATCCCCATCATTGCTCTGTCACAGCTCAACCGCTTACTAGAGAGCAGAGAGGACAAACGCCCGATTTTGTCGGATTTAAAAGAAAGTGGAGCGATCGAGCAAGACGCCGATCAAGTCTTGTTTCTTTACCGCGATGCGGTGTATAAGCACAGAGAACACAATGACAGAGTAGCGAAGTTGCGCAAGGAAGGCAAGGTGGAGGAGGCAAAGAATTTAGAGAAAAAATTTAATGCATTGCAAGACAGTCTGCGCTACGAAAAGGAGCAAGCCGAAATAATTTTAGCCAAAAACCGCAATGGGGGGACTGGCACGGTGAAAGTCCATTTTGACAAGATTTACACTCGCTTTAGCGACATCCCCAAAGAGGGAGAAGAGCCACAGGGTGATCAAACGCCCACAAACATCAACATGGGCGATGGCATGCCAAGCAACTTTAACATGCCAAACCCCATAGATGGTGGATGGGGCGATGATTGCCCCTTCTAATAACCCCATCCCCCTTCTGCAAAGCCCAAAAGAAAAGATTTTTGCCTTGCTGTTGTTGCTCAGTTTATGCGCCCTCTCTTTTGGTGTGAAGCACCAACAATACAAAGTCTTTTTAAGCAAGAAACCCCTAGAGTTGCACGCTCAAGTGTTGTTACAATATCCTAAAAATGGCCATTTTGTGTTGAAACTACAAGACACGCACAACAACCACTTTTACATCACGAGTGAAGAGGACATCAAGGACTTAACCCACCACTTCGTGCGCGCGTGGGGCAAAATGGGGCGGTGTTCCTTTTGGCAGTTTCTTAAAAATTGCTATTTTCACACCTTGAAACTCTCCCTAGAAAACAAAAGCGACCCCACCGCCCCCTGGCGCGCCTTCATCAACAAACAGCACCAAAACCTGCTCATGGCTAACTTTTATAGGACTTTATTTTTAGCCGACCCTTTGGACCAACGCTTAAGGCAGGTGGTCGTGGGTTTTGGGGTAAGCCCCTTAATTGCCATCAGCGGGTTTCATTTAGGCTTGCTGAGCGCGTTTTTCTTTTACCTACTAAGCCCGCCTTATAAATTTTTGCAACAACGCTATTTCCCCTACAGAAACCGCTATTTTGATCTAATGGCCGTGGTGTTAATGGCTCTCTTTGGGTATTTAATCTTACTGCACTTCCAACCCGCTTTTTTAAGGGCATATGTCATGGCACTCTTGGGCTTTGTCTTGGTCTATGGAGGGTTGGAGCTTGTGAGCTTTTGGCTCTTGGGCTTAAGCGCGCTTCTTTGCCTTGCCTTATTCCCTAATTTGGTGCGCTCCGCCGGATTTTGGCTGTCTGTGGGCGGGGTGTTTTATATCTTTCTCTTTATCAAGCACATGCCTAAAATGCCCGCATGGCTCTACGCCCTGCTCTTTAATGCCGGCATTTTTATTTTAATGTTGCCCTTAGTGCATTTTTTCTTTGCCCCCTTTGGGGCTACGCAACTTGGCATCATTTTGCTCTCTTTCGTGTTCGTGGTGTTTTTCCCCTCGGTTTTGATCTTGCACGCCCTGCATTTAGGTGGATTATTAGACCCCTACTTGCTCTCTTTGGTGCGCTTGCCCTTGCATTTAAAAAGTTTTTTCACCCCCGCTTGGTTTTTATGCGCCTATGTGGGCTTGTCGCTTTTAGCTATGCGTTTCTTTTGGGCGTGGGTGGGGGTGGGCGTAGTGGGGGTGGGCTTTTTGCTCTATCTGTTGATTTTGTAATTTTATGTTAGAATAGGGGCTTTTAAAGAGGTTTTAATGTTAGAAAAGCTCAAGCTTTTAGGCTATTTGGTGGCGATCGAGCACACCATATTTTCAGGTATGTTTATTTTAATCGCCCTTGTGGTGGCGGGCTTGCAGGCGCATTTGGGCTTTGTTGAGGGCGTGCAGACTTTGTTTCTATGCGCTTTGGCCTTGCTCTTTGCGCGCAACTTTGCCATGGGCTTTAACCGCTTAGCCGATCGCAAATTCGACATTAAAAACGAGCGCACCAAGAACCGCCCGAGCGTGGATGGGCGCATTTCGCTCACCACCTTGCGGGTGTTTTGTGTGGCTAATGCTTTAGGCTTTGTGGGTGTGAGCTATGCCATCAATGCCCTTGCCTTTAAACTCTCCCTGCCCTTTTTGGCGATTTTAGCGGGCTATTCTTACATGAAACGCTTTAGCTATTTGGCGCATTTAGTGCTGGGCGTGTGCTTGGGATTGGCGCCCATTGCGGGCGTGGTGGCGGTGCTGGGCACAATTCCGCTTTGGAGCTTGTGGCTGGCTTTGGGGGTGGCGTTTTGGGTGGCGGGTTTTGACTTGCTCTACTCCCTGCAAGACATGGAGTTTGACAAACAAGAGGGGCTTTACTCGGTGCCCGCAATCTTTGGCGCACAAACCACGCTGTGGGTGTCTAGGGCGTGCCACATTTTAGCCGTGCTCTTTTGGGCTCTCTTTGCTAAAAGCGCGCACTTAGGGGGCGTGGCTTGGCTAGGTGTGGGGGTGTGCCTTATGATTTTGATTTACGAGCAGTGGCTAGTGCTCAAAGACTTTAGGAATATCCCCAAGGCGTTTTTTGTGACGAATGGGTATTTGGGGGTGGTGTTTTTGGGTTTTATTGTCGTGGATAGGGGCTTGGCTTGGATTTAGAGGCGTGCAAGCGCGCTTGCGTGGCATTTGGCTTTTACACCCGCCTTGTAGCGGTGGCTTTGCCTTTAGAATTTGCCCCTTTAAAGCCCGAACATGAAAGCGAGTATTTGCAACTAGGCCAAAGCGAGGGGGGCTTTAGTGCCCCGTGGGAGGTTTTTTATGGCAAAGATCGCGAGGACATCATTTTTAAAGCCCTAAGCGAGATTTACCAAAAATTAGAGCGCATTGAGCGGTATTTGCACGAGCAGGATAGGGTCTACTTGCCCTTGGAGGGGGTGGGGGTGATTGGCGTGCTAGGGCATGGGATTTTGGGCGTTAAGAGCGGGGGGTTAAAAGAGGGGGAGCTGTATTACATGCGCACAAAACTACCCAAAACCCCCTATAAAAGGCTGGGCTTTGTGGCTAGGGCATTTACGCCCATGCTACTAAGTGTGGAGCGCATGCACGCGAGCGACATTAAAGAGTGGGATAGCCACATCGCCCAAAGCGAATTAGAAAGTTTAAATGAAAGAAAGGCTATGCATGGACTTGAGCTTTAATGAAGTTCTGTGGATTGCGGGGGGAGGGGTGGTTTTGGTGTTTGTGTGTTTGGTCACCTACAGCCACTTGAAAGACAAAGAGTTTGCGAGCAAAACCAAGCAACTCGAAAAAGCCCTAGATACCATCAACCAAGAGATTTACAAAATCCGCAAGTGGATACAAGAAAACGAAATGCAAGCCGAGTTCAACGCCTCCAACATCAGCACCAATGTTAAAAACGAGGTCAACACGAACTTAAACACGAACCTAACTAATCTCTACAACCATTTGCAAGAAATCCAAGACACCATGCACAAGGATAGGGACTATTTGGAGGAAAAAATCATCGTGCTGGAGAATAAATTTAAAGAGCTCGGGCACTTCACCCCGGGCAGCGATGACATTGACGAAAAGCGGGTCATTCAGCTTTTTCAAGATGGGCATAGCATCGACTCCATCGCCAAAGAATTGCGCATCAGCAAGGGGCAGATTGAGTTTGTATTGAAATTGGCGGATTTGCAATAGTGGCACAGAGCAACACCCTTTCAAAACTCTTTGGCAAGTTTTCTAGGTGCGCCTTCATCCCCCCCGTTCAATGGCTCATCAATTCTATTTATGTCCGCCTTTTTAACATCGATTTAGGTGGCTTTGCCCCCCTTAAAAGCTACCCCACTTTAAACGCCCTTTTTACAAGGGCTTTAGCCACCCCCCGCCCCATTGACGCTAACCCCAATGTCCTCATCGCCCCTTGCGACAGCACCATCAGCACTTGCGGGGCGGTGCAAGACAATTTAGCCCTACAGATTAAGGGCATGAGCTATCGGGTTAATGAACTACTGGGCAAGGGAGAGCAATTAGAAAACTACAGCTATTGCAACTTCTATTTATCGCCCAAAGATTACCACCGCTTCCACGCCCCTTGTGATTTAGAAATTACAGAGGTGCGCCACTTTTGCGGAGAGCTTTTGCCCGTAAATACCCCCGCCTTAAAGAAACACCAAAAGCTCTTCATCCGCAACGAACGGGTGGTGGTGGTGGCTAAAGACTCTAGGGGGCAGGTTTTATACTTCGTGGCGGTGGGCGCACTCAATGTGGGGCAGATTGTATTAAATTTTGACATGCACATCCACACCAACGCCAAAATACACAAGAAGCCCCAAATCTACACCTACAACCCCCCCATTGCGCTTAAAAAGGGCGCAGAATTGGGGCGTTTTGAAATGGGCTCTACGATTGTGCTCTTTGTGCCTCATGTGGCGTTAAACGCAAGTATGGGGCAAAAGGTGCTCTTCTCCACGCCCATAGGCGCACTGCATGGGTAGTGCCCAAATCAAGCAACTTTTAAAGGATTTAGACGCGCTCTTGGTGGTGCATTTTTACCAAAAGGGTAGCGTGGCTAAATGGGCGAAGGCCGCCCTAGATAAAATGATGGAGCTGTCATGAAAGATTTACAGATACAAGCGTTTTTAAAGGATTGCTTGGCGGAGGACTTGGGCGCAGGGGATTTGTTCGCCCGCCTAGTGGAGGCTAAAGAGGTGCAAGCGGTGGTGCTCTCTAAAGATCGCGGGGTGTTCTCAGGGCAAGTTTACGCCACTGAGTTGCTAGAGATGTTTGGGTTAAAATATGCGTGGAAAATCCAAGACAAAGAGAGTTTCAGCCCCAAACAAATTTTATTAGAAGTCTTTGGGGATTGGCGGCAACTCTTGCAGATTGAGCGGGTGCTCTTAAACATTTTGCAACACAGCAGTGGGATCGCCACCAAGACAGCAAGCTTTGTGCGCCTCATTCAAGGCTTACCCATCAGCCTATTAGACACGCGCAAAACCCGCCCGCTTTTAAGGGTGTTTGAAAAGTATTCTGTGCGTAACGGGGGGGCAAAAAACCACCGCATAGGGCTAGATGACGCTTTAATGGTGAAAGACACGCATTTAGCCCACATCGGGGATTTACACGCCTTCATCGCCAAAGCCCGCCAAGAAATCCCATGGACGGCTAAGATCGAGATTGAGGCAAGCACCGTTGCCATGGCGTGTGATGCCATGCAGGCGGGGGCGGACATTGTCATGTGCGACAACATGGACATTGAGAGCATTAAAGAGGTCGTAGCCGAGCGCAATAAAAATTACCCCCTAGTGCTCTTGGAGGCAAGCGGAAACATCACTGAAGAAAGCGTGCAAGCCTACGCTAAAAGTGGAGTGGATGCCATTAGCAGCGGCGCACTCATCCACCAAGCGGTGTGGGTGGATTTTAGCTTTAAAATTTAGTGGATTTAGAAACAAGCTTTTTAAACACCCTCGCGCAAAGCGGGGTGGTGTGGGGGCTGGGCGATGACGCGGTGTTGTTAGATACCTCTAAAGCCCTTTACATGCTTGACATGTTTAGCGAGGGGGTGCATTTTAAACGGGGGTGGTTAAGTTACACCCAAATCGGGTATAAAGCCATGTGTGTGAATATCTCGGATGCCATTGCCATGGCAGCTTGCCCTAAATACGCTTTGCTGGGCGTGCAACTTGCTAGGGGGTGCAAGTTAGCCGAGATGAGGCAACTAGTCGCAGGGATAGCTCGGGCGTGCAAAGAGTTTAAGATTAAAATTGTGGGCGGGGACACCACGCTGGGGGCGCATTTGAGCCTAAGCGTTACTTTAATCGCTAAGAGCACTAAGCCTTTAGAGCGCATTAAAATACGCCCTAGGGATTTATTGGTGCATACGGGCACACTTGGGCAAAGCGATAAGGACTTAAGGGCTCTTTTAAGGGGGGGCAGGGTGTCGCCTAAATCCAAATTTGCCCGCCCTAGACTACAAAACCTCTTGCCCTTCATTTTAAGCGTGCGCCCCTTCGTGCATGCCGGGCTTGACATTTCAGACGGGCTTTTAGCCGAGTGCAACCGCTTATCCAAGCTCAATAAATTGGCGTGCAAACTTGACACACCACACAACAAAGCCTATTTGAGCGGAGAGGAGTATGAACTGCTCTTAAGCGTGCCCCCTAGGCACAAGCTGACCTTAATGAGACGCGCTAAGCAACACCGCGTGCGGCTAAACTTTGTGGGGGTAGTGGCTTATGGGCTTTCACATTACCGCCCTAAGATTTGGCACGCCTAAGGGCTTGCAAGACCACCACGCCCACCAAGCACGCCCCAAGCCCCACGAAGTACGCCACGGGCACTAAGAGTTTCAGCTCTAGCAAGCCAAATAACCCCCCTAAAAACACCCCGTAGGCAAGGATTTTTAGCCAGCCTAATGAGATTTGCAGCCCCAAACCAAAGGCAAAGAACTTAGAAGGCATGGACTCTTTGGTGCTTTGTAGTTTGTTTTTCAGTTGTTGATAGCCGGTAAGTAAAATCAATAAGAAGCTTAAAAACGCCCCTTCAAAGCTTAGCACCCCTAGCGCACCAAAGAAGCAAAACACCCCCCCGGCACACAGCGCATTAAAGCCCAGTAAGAGCAAGGCGCACAGATAAGAACACATCAGGCTAGGGGTTTGTATTTGGGGTCGTTTGCCAGCTCGTCTAGCTCTTTTTTAGCTTGTTTGTAGGCTTTGTAGACATTTAAAATCGCAGCCCCCACGCCCCAAGCCACGCCTAGCCAAAAGAGCCACGCAATACCCGTTAATTTCACCAAGCCATAGCCCGCCCCAATACCAAGCAAGAGGGCGACAACGATAGAAATGCCTAGACTCAAGGCGTTCGCCCCCTCCACCACGGGTTTAAATTTGGGTTTAGACTCCGTGTTGGAGCTCATAAAAACTCGCTTGCGCCTTGCCTAAGCAGGCTTCAATGATGGGTGCGTCCATCGGGCTACAGATGAAGCTTGTTTCAAAGGCGGAGGCGGGCAGATACACGCCCTTTTGTAGCATTTTTTGGTGAAACTGCGCATAAAGGGCAGTGTTAGACTGCTTAGCATCTTCAAAGTTTGACACTTGCTTTTGGCTAAAGAAAAATCCAAACATACTCCCCCTAACGCAGGTTTGCAAAGCAAAACCACAAGCGTGTGCCGCTTGTCTTAGCCCTTCGCAAAACTGATTAGCTAGCTTCTCTAGGCGTTCATACAGCTTGGGCTGTCGTTTGATTTTCTCCAACGCCACAATACCTGCTGCCACCGCTACGGGATTGCCGCTTAAAGTCCCGGCTTGATACACCCCACCCACAGGGGCGAGCAAGTCCATGATGTCTTGCCGTCCGCCAAAGCAGGCTAGGGGTAGTCCGCCCCCAATGACCTTGCCAAAAGTTACCAAGTCGGGGACTAAATGGTGCAAGCCCTGCGAACCACTGGCACTCGCCCTAAAGCCGCTCATCACCTCATCAAAGATCAACACCGCCCCCCTCTCTTTGCAAAGCTCTTGCAAGCCTTGTAAAAACTCGAGCGTAGCGGGCACAAGCCCCATATTGCCCGCAATGGGCTCAATGATCACACAGCCCACATTGCCCGCCTCAAAGCACGCCCTAACCGAGTCTAAATCGTTGTAGCGGGCGACTAGGGTGTGTTTGCTAAAGTCGTGGGGCACGCCTAAAGATGAAGGGTTGCCAAAGGTAGCGCATCCACTGCCTGCGCTCACCAGCAAGCTGTCGCTGTGCCCGTGGTAACAGCCCTCAAACTTTAAAATGTCGTCCTTACCGCTAAATGCCCTTGCGAGGCGGATCGCGCTCATCGTGGCTTCTGTGCCGCTGCTAACTAAGCGCACCTTCTCCACGCCCTCATAGCCCACCACAATCTTTTTTGCCAAAGTGGTTTCTAGCTCAGTGGGCGCACCAAAGCTTAAGCCCTTTTGCAGCGTATTAATGACTTGCTCTTCAATTTCAGGGTCGGCATGCCCAAAGAGCAGGGGCCCCCAACTCTGCACGAAATCCACATAGGTGTTGCCATCCACATCAAAGAGGGAGAACCCTCGCCCCTTAAAGATAAAGGGGGGCACGCCCCCGACACTCTTAAACGCCCGCACGGGGGAGTTCACCCCTCCCACAATCACCTGTTTGGCTTCGTTAAAATCGTTGATGCTGTGCAAGAGCGGGTGCTCCAACTCTTTTTTCGTCATTGTTGCCTATTCTTTAACGGGGGCTTTAAAGCTGATTTCTACTTGCGACCAAGTGAGTTTTTCATGCTGTGCACTGCATTTTTTAGCAAGTTCTTTAAACTCGTTGCTCAAACCAAATTCTAAAATGTCGAGCACGCCCGTAGCGACCAATTCTTTGTTTTCAATTTTATAGCTCATGGGCACTTTCACGCTTTTGCCATTCATGCGCACACTAGCTAAAATCGTGCCTTGTTTGTCGCCCTCCACCACATTTCTAAAAATAACTTTGAGGGTTTTGTCTTTAAAGAGATCAAAAAACGCTTCTTTGACATTTTTAGTTTTGGTTGCATCGTGCAGATCCAACTGATCGGCATTGATGGTTGCGCTCGCCTTATCTAGGGTTTTGGCGATGCTGGAGGTGTCCTTACCAAATTTATAAACCACATGGTCAAAAGTCCCCTTCACGCCCGCCTTGTGCGCCGTTTTAAACGCCGTAAACTCCATGCTCGCCTTGCTCGTGTCTAGGCTCGCCGCGTGCATTAAACCATAAGCCAAAAACATGCCGATTGCTAATCTTTTCATTGCTTCTCCTTAAAATTTAGACCCACCCATGATAGCATGAAAACAAGATTTTTTAAGGGCTTTTAGGCTGTCTTGACGCACAGCCCCCTCAAAGTGGCGTAAAAATACGCAAAAACAAACACACCCCCTAGAAATAAGAGGTTCTGCGTTAAAATTGTGTATATGGAAATACAGAGCACGAGCGTTTTTAAAGTTGCCCTTTTGGAGGGGGAAACTTGGGTGTTAGAGGTTTTTGAAAAAATCAGGTTTGTGTGTGCAGTCTTTAAAGTTGCCACAGCGCACCGCTTAAAATCCCCCAAGCCATTTACAATCAACTTGAGATTTTTAAGACATTGCCCCCAACTGCCCCCAAGGGGCGCATGCCCCTAAGTGCTAGAGCGGTAAGAGGGTTAGTCCTTTTATGAGTCTCTCTTGGGGCGAGAACTTAAGTTTGCTAATCCGCTTTGGGGCGTGCGTAGCCTTCCACTTTTACACACTTAGAACCCAAGAGCCACCAAAACCAAGGCCACATCTCTTTTTTGACCGTAACATTGATCAACTCGCCTTCCTTCGCCCCCGCTGCTTCAGCAAAACGATTTGCTTGATTTTGGGCTTGTTGCAAGGCTTGTTGCTTCAAGTCATCCGCCTTACCATAGGGCCAAGTGAAATTATTACAAGCATACCCAAGCACAGGATTGACATGCCCTGTCATGGGCTGATTTGGGTTGATGCTCGCAATCTTAGTGGTGCAACCCACAAGCAAGAGAGCGGCTATCGCCCCCCCCCCCCCCCATTTCACAAACAAAGAACGGCTACGCATAAAAAACTCCTTACAAGAAAAATAGACCCCTAGATCGGCTAAAAATGGTGTTTTTAAAGTAAATTTCTATTTAGCAGAAATATAAATTTCTGTGTAAAAACGCCAAAACGCCAAATATTTGCTTATCTTGCCGATCGCAGTTGTTTATATTTTGCTAAACTCTTAAAATCAATGCTTAAGAAGGAAAATTATGCCAAGTGCAAGTCTTTATGTAAAAAACCGCATCCGAGGCAAGATTTCTTTACATGAAAGGGGACAAGGGCGTTGGCGCATACACTTTGAAGCTAAAGATGTCGTGGTGCAAGCCAAATGCATGCATTCGGAGGTGGAGAGTTGCAAAATTGATGATGACATCACCATTATTTTAAAAGTTCTAGAAGTGCTGATCCCAAACTTCACACAGCGACTGATCCTAGATCCTATGGCGTTCACGGGGCGGATTTTAACCATGAAGCGCGATCCCAAAGAGGAACGCATGGTGCGTGTGGAGGTGGCGGTGAGCGATTGCGGTGTGGATTTTATCTTGGATCAGGGGCACATCGACCTATACCGCCTTAACGATGGTAAAGAGCTCGTGCTCTTTTGTAAACCCGAGCATGTAACGCTTTACTAGCCCCCTAAGCTCCCAAGGAGGCTAGCGAAGTCTAAAACGACTTTTTCATGTCAATGACATGGCGAAATTGGGCATTAGAGTGGGTGAGATCGTAATACACTCTGTCAATATCTTTGCCTGTAACCAGCTCAATTTCGGGGTAAATGTTGTGCAAAACAGAAAAGTCTAGCATTTCTTGGGTTTCTTTAATCCCTCCAATGAGTGAGCCATAGACTTTTTTATTGGCATGCCACACAAAGTTAGAGGCGCTGAGGGTGATGGGTTTGTCTCTTGGAGGCAAGCCCACAATGGCAAATTCACCCCCATAGGCGAGCACATTTAAATAATCTGCCATGTTGTAGGGGGTGGGGATGGTGGAGATGATGAGATCTAAATTTGCCCCCTTTGCGTCTTTGACATCGCTGTAATAGTGTTTTGCGCCCATTTTTAACGCCATTTCTTTTTTAGCCTCGCTACGCCCGATCACGCTCACTTCAGCCCCCATTGCCAAGGCGTATTTCAAGCCCATATGCCCCAGCCCGCCAAAGCCGGCAATGCCCACCTTAGAACCCTCTTTGACCTTAGAGAATTTTAAAGGCGAGTAGGTGGTGATGCCCGCACAGAGCAGGGGGGCGACTTTTTCTAGGGGCGCATCGTGGGGGACACGGATGATGTAGTCTTCATCCACCACAATACAATTAGAATACCCTCCCATGTGGGGCTCGTCATTGTGAAAATAGTCCTTGCAATCGTAGGTGAACACCGCTTTTTTGCAAAATTGTTCGTGGTGATCACTGCAAGGGACGCACTCTTTACAAGAATTGACAAAACAACCCACACCCACTTTATCCCCCACTTTAAATTTGCGTGCCTGTGCGCCCACTTCCTTAACCACACCCGCAATTTCATGACCGGGGATCATAGGGTAGATGCCGTCATGCCACTCGCTGTAGGCAGAGTGGATGTCGCTGTGGCAAATCCCGCAGTAATGAATATCAATCAACACATCTTTTTCACCCACAGCGTGGCGGGTGAAGTGGTGTTCGGCAAATTTGCCCTCTTTAGAATGGATTGCAAAACCTTTAGCTTCAATGCGTGCAGACATGAGAATCCTTTGTGTTAGAATGAGCCCTTATTGTAGCAAAATAAAAGACAATGGGGATTTTGCTTAAACAAAGCTTTCTTTTAGAAAAAAGCACTATAATGGAAAATTTGCAACAAATGATAAGGAACGCCATGACAATTGTACGACTTACCCGCACTGGACGCAAGAAAAAGCCCTTTTACCGCATTGTGGTTACAGACTCACGCAAACGCCGCGATGGGGGTTGGATCGAATCCATTGGGTATTACAACCCCTTGACCAACCCCAAAGTGGTGCAAATCGACCATGCAAGGCTAGATTATTGGAAAGGCGTGGGGGCGAAAATGAGCGAGAGGGTGGAAAAACTCTCTAAACAACAAGCCTAAGCTTGGGGAGGGGGTGCACATGCCAGAGCCACAAGACGATTTAGAAAACCTTGTGGAGGAGAGCCACCCCCAAGAATCCCCCCAAATAGACACAGAGCAAGCCCCAACAAACCCTAAAGAAGCCCCCAACCCCCAAGAAAACCAAGGTTACCCCATTGAGATTTTTGTCGCCGAGTATTGTAAAAAGATTGTAACCTACCCGCAGGTCTTGCAGGTTCAGGTGCGCCTCATCGAGCCGGGGGTTAAGGAGGTTTGTATCCACGCCAATCCGCTGGACATGGGGCGGGTGATCGGCAAGGATGGCAAAATGGTGAGCGCGCTCAAAGCCTTTATCTCTGGAGTCAAGGCAAAGGATGGCTTTAGCTATAAAATCGTGGTCGTGGCAGCTAAAAACCCCTATGTGCTCTAATCTCTTGGTTGTGGGGCTGCTTGGGAGGGCTGTGGGCTTAAAGGGCGGGCTCAAACTCAATCTACAAAGTAATTGTTTGGAGTGTTTAACTTTAGGGGCAAGTGTGCAGGTCTCTAGCCCCCTAAAGCCCTCCCAAACTTACCAAATCCACGCCTACGAGCCTAAAACCTCTTTGCTGTTCTTAGAGGGGGTGAGCACAAGAGAACAAGCGCAAGAGCTTACAGGCAGTACCCTTAAAATGAGTGAGGAAGAGACGCTAAGGCTTTGCAAGTTGCAAGAGGGGGAGTTTTTGGCGTTTCAATTGGTGGGGCTAGAAGTGGTGGAGGAGGGCGATGTCTTGGGTGTGGTTTTGGGGGTGGAGAGTCTAGCAGGGGTGGATTATTTGCAGGTGCAAGCCCCCACTAAAAAATTTTTAATCCCCTACATCCCCCGCTATATTGTGGGCACAGACTTAAAGGCTAGGCGTATCCACACTAAAGATGCTTTAGGGCTGTTAGAGGAGAGTTAATGCGCTTTAGCATCCTTAGCCTGTTCCCTAACTTACTCTCTTTTTACTTTGAGGACTCCATTTTAAAGCGCGCGCTAGCGCAGGGCATTTTTAGCCTTAATTTGGTGGACATGCGCCCCTTTTCGCCCCATAAATTCAAACGGGCGGACTTCCCCTTAGTGGGCGGGGGGGCGGGGCAAATTTTAGACCCCTACATGGTGGAAAACGCCCTAGAGAGCCTAGAAAAGGGACATGTGATTTTCTTAAGCCCTGTGGGCAAGCCCTACACGCAACAAGACGCACAAAGGCTTGCCACCCACCAACACCTAATCCTCATCTGCGGCCGTTACGATGGCTTTGATGAGCGCTTGATAGAAACCCACGCCGATGAGGTCTTTAGCGTGGGGGATTTCGTGCTCACAGGCGGGGAGTTGCCCGCCTTGTGTGTGTGCGATAGCGTGGCGCGGCTTTTAAAGGGGACTTTAGGCAACGCCCACTCGCTAGAGAAAGAGAGTTTTAGCCAAAATCTCTTAGAAGCCCCCAACTTTGCCAACACCTATAACCTAGCCAAAAAGCCCAGCTGTACGCAACTGCCGACTATTTCAGCGTATTCAAAGGGTAACCATGCCAAAATAGGGGGGATTATGCACGATTTATCTATCCAAAGGACTAAGTATTTTCGTCCCCCCCTTTATTGCTTAGATAGGTCTTTGCAGAAGTTCTGCCAAAACAACAAGAAAGGTTCATCCAAATGAAAAACCGCTATTTGCAATCCTTTGAGGACGCTCAAATCAAGGCACAACCCCCCCACTTTAAAGCCGGCGACACTCTGCGTCTTGGCATCCGTATCCAAGAGGGCGATAAAATGCGTACCCAAAACTTTGAGGGCGTTTGCATCGCCTTAAGGGGTAATGGGGTCGGCAAGACCTTTTGCGTCCGTAAAATCGGTGCGAACGGCGTGGGCGTGGAGCGGATTTTTCCTCTTTACTCGGCAAGTTTAGTGAGCATTGAGGTTTTAAGGGTGGGGCGGGTGCGCCGCGCCAAACTCTACTACTTGCGCCACAAAAAGGGCAAAGCTGCGCGCATTAGGGAAGTGCGTAAGCCAGCTTAAAACTCCCCGTTTTTAGTCTTTTAGCTTGCAGATTTTGGGGGCTCGCCCCTCCCCTCTTTAAAACTTTTTCTTACCCGTGTCTTCTAAAATATCGCTAGCGATGTGTTCGATCTCTTGGCTGATGCCTAAACAATTTTGGGCGATTTTTAAGTTATGTGTCAAGCTCGCATCAAATTGCCCCATAGATTTATTGATGTCTAGCACTGCGGAGGCTTGCGCTTTAATGGCTGTCGAGTTGTCGGCAATGCTTTGAAGCAATACGTTGATATTGCTTTCAATCTCACTCAAAGACTTTTGGGTGCGCTCGGCGAGTTTTCTCACTTCATCAGCCACGACTGCAAAGCCTCGTCCATGCTCACCTGCTCTAGCGGCTTCAATGGCGGCGTTTAGAGCTAATAAGTTCGTTTGATCGGCAATATCTCTAATGATTTCCACAATACTTTTAATGTCTTGGCTTTGGGCGATCATCTCATCGCTCTTTGCGCTCACATCGGTGATGTTTTGCGTGATTCCCTCAATGTTCTGTGTGGCTTGTTTGATTTCGGCAGATTGTTTAGTCGAGCTAGAAGAGAGTTTTTCCATGCTCTCTTTTAAATCTAGGGCTTTGGTGTTGAGCTGGTTGGCAAAAGCTAGAGAGGTGTTTAACATATCGATGATCTCGGAACCTAGTTGATTGACGGACATTTCAATCTCACCCTTTGCATTTTCAATTTGGGGGGTAAAATCCAAATTTTGGTAGGCATGCACCACTGATAAAATTTTATTCAAATCCGAGCCCACTTTTTTCTCTAAGTTTTCAACCATAGAGTGCATTACCTTGATGAGTTCGGAGAGTTTGGGGGTGTTTGCCTTGCTTTGCGCTTCTTTAGCGACAATGATGCCCTTTTGCATATCTAGGGCTAATTCTGTGGTTTCCACAACGGCGGCATTGTCATTATGGAAAACCTGTTGGATTTTGGTGATGTTGGAGCTAATGGAGTTTAGCATCCAGCCGAGTTCATCGTTTTGGCTGGAGTGATAAACCTTCAATTCAACATCTTCTTCGTGGTTTAAGAGTCTAAAAAAACTGGTGAGCGTGTTCATCACTCTATGGATACGCGCCACGATTTGCAAACGGATGTAAAAAACCATCACAACGATGGCTACGATGAGAGATATAAGCCCAATGGCAAGGATGGCAAGCTGCACATGGCGTACATGGCTATAAACCTTCTTTTTTGTAATGGCAGAGCCCACCACCCAATTGTAGTCCATGAGCTGCCCGTAGGGTCTAAAGACATGCAAAGATAAAATAATATCTTCGTGCAAAACATCGGAGTAAAAGGAGGTGATAAGACTCTGGCCCGGTTGCCCGTTTCTTCTAAAATCCACGACAACCCGCGCCTCTTTGGCTTGCATGATTTTTGTGAAGGACTGCCCTTGCAATTTGTGGTTGCGGTTGATGGCAAAAATACGATCTCTTGAACCCACTAAAAATCCATTTTCCCCTATATTTTGGGGGAAGTAGCGTCCTTGGATGTAATCAAAGCTCACAAAGACAGCGACAACAGCCCTTAACTGGCGGTGCTGATCAAAAATAGGAGCAGCCATGGTGAAACCAAAGTATGTAGCCCCACCAGATAAGGTTGTCATCTCGCTACTTGTGCGGTTTAGGGCTTGTGTTTGGATCACTTTGGCGACAAGGGGGGATTTAAGAACATTGATGCCATTTCTTTCTATGAACAAGTCATGGTTGTGTTGTTGGGACACCTCGTAACTGAATAAGGGTTTGCCGTCTTTAACCAACACCAAATATGCGCCCCGCACAAACTCGTTATGGGTGCATAGCTTGCGGATATTGTCTATGATCTCTGCCCCATTGGAGTTTCTAATGAAGGTGTAGCCATCCCCTGAAAAATAGTCGGCGTAGTCGCTCAAGGATTCTCTCACATTTTTGAGTTCTAGGGAAATGTTGATCGCTTGGCTGATAGCCCGCACTTTCACCGTGTCGTTCGCACCTCTAACTAGAACGCGGGTGATTTCCTTGATGTAATACGCCCCCAAAGTCAAGAACGATAAAACTAAGATAGAAGAAATGGCTAAGGCTGTTTTAGCACCTAGTTTGAGGTTTTTAAGAAACGACATAAATGTCCTCCGCTATTGGGTATAGATTAAACATGGGGTGCTGGCATGCTTTCAATATAGATACTTTGTGAGGGGAAAGCAAAACTCAAGCCACACTCTTCCACCACTCCCATGATTTTAAAAATCACATCCTCTTTAGTGGCAAGCCACTCCTCCCAAGCAATGCTTTTAGAAAAGCAATAGATGAAAATATTAATAGAACTATCTCCAAAACTATCCACATACACAAATAAATCCGCCTTGTAACCCATTAAATCATTGACAGAAACAATATTTTGGCGGTCCATGAGGTATTCGTGGTGCTCGCTGAGTTGTTGTTTGGAGATCTTGTCTAAATCGTCGCCTTTGGCAATGCGGGGGTGTTCTAAGAGCATGTTTCTAATCCCCAAAACGCATTTTTGTAGGGCTTCTTGCGAAGAACTATAAGTAACCCCCACGATCATTTTAATGCGTCGCCCCATTTTACGGCGACTCCAGTTGCGCACAAATTTGCCAGCCAATTCGGAGTTAGGCACAAAGAAAAGGGCATTGTCAAACCCTCTAATTGTGGTGCGTCTAAGCCCCATTTCCACAACCGTACCCTCCACATCGCCACACACAATCCAGTCGCCTTGGTTAAAAGAATTGTCTAAGAGCAAAATCACAGAGGCAAAGAAATTAGCCAACATGTCTTTAACCGCCAAAGCCACCGCTAATCCGCCGATACCAAGAGAAGCGATGATCGTAGAGATATTAAAGCCTAGTTGTTTGAGCACTCCCAAAATCGTGAGGACAAAGATAAAGAAGTAGGCGATCTTTAAGATCAAGTTGACGACTTCTTTACGAAAACCATTTTTGCGCGAGGCTAGAGTGGCTAAAATCGCCGCCCCATAGGCTTTAAATAGAGCGATCACCAACCATGCAACAAGCAGGATATACACCACGCCCAAATACATATCAAAGCGTGCAGGGGCAGGGTGGGGGTAGTAGAGAATGTCTATAGAGATGTCAAAGCTGTAGATGAATAAAAAAGTGGAGATGGGGGCTAGAATGCTGTTGCGGATTTTTTCTTGGATGTTGATGTTGGCATTCTTACGGGTAAAGCGCACACAATAATCAAGGGCTTTGACAAAGAGGGCTGTTACAAGCTGGCGCAAAGCGAGCAAGAACGCCAAGAGCCCTAAAGAGAGCAAGATTTTAGCATTTTGTAAGCCGTTCATGTCGGGGAAAATGTGGTTAATCGCCCCGGCGATGCGCTCTAATACCCATTGCATGTTGATGTTAAAAATAACGCTCTTGGCAAGGACATCTTTAGGGTGTTGTTGGATGTAGCGCAACACATCGATGTAGGTTTGTAACTTGATTTTATACTGCTCTAGGGCACTTTGCAGTTCGTGCTTTTTGATGTCTTCCAAGCGATCCGGAACAGCGTAGGTTTTGGCTGCATAAGTTTCTAGCTTGATTAAATAAGAGGCGCTGATAGACTTAATGTCTTTCTCTTGGCTAAAAAAGTCGGTGGAGGTGCGGATTTTTTTTAAAAAGCCATACATGTCCGCTTCAACTTCTAGGTTTTTGAGTTGGAGCGTGTCTGTAAAGTAAGTGTAAATGTCGTTGCTTTTACTGCTTTTTAAAAGTGCCTTTTGTAAAGCGTGCTGTTGTTTTTCGTTTTCTTCAATATTGATGCCAATCCGCTCCCGTGTGTTTAAAAGTTGCAATGCAAAAGTGTGCATCAACTCGTTTCTTTGGTCGCTGTATAAAGAAACTTCCGTGTGCTTGCTGGGGTCTTTTTGGTAGCGGGTGATGACTTGGTTGAGCTGGTTGATTTGCTTTAATAAAAGGTGCAAATCCACTAAATCTAAGTCCCCGCCTTCGTGGGTTTCAGCCCGCCCAAACCCCACAAAAACCACTAAAAAAAGCAAAGCGATAAAACGCATGTTCACTCCAAAACACATTGTTTAAAAGCGTCCCCTCTGTGCTTGTAAGAGGCGAATTGATCTAAGCTTGCCGCACTGGGAGAGAGCATGCCGATGTCGCCCTGCTTTAAATTTTTCTTGATCTCTTGCACCGCCACTTCGATTTTGCGGCATAAGTGGGCGGGGATGTTGTGTTCCTCAGCCATTTGCATGATCGCAGGCGCGCTCACGCCTATGGCATAAACCTCCGCTTGTAGGTTTGAAAGCGCTTCAAACAAAGGTTTTAAATCCACGCCCTTTGTGTCCCCACCTAAAATCAAGTGTATGTAGTTGTCTTGAAAACGCTCTAAGGCTTTTAGGGTTGCGTCTACATTGGTCGCCTTGCTGTCATCCACCCAAGTATTGCCACCTTTATCTGTAAAAATCTCGATGCGGTGGGGTTGGATCGCATAGCTATTTAGCAAGTCGTAATCGGCAACACCCGTGTGTAATTTTGCGGCACTCAAAGCCAAGAGGGCATCGAGCAAAAAGGGTTCTTTAAAGCGCAACTTCGAAGCGTCTAGCCCCATTTTTTGCGCCAAATCTTTGGAGTTTTCATAAAAAATGCTCTCTGTCTTTGTGGCGTGCACGAGGGGGTGGTCTTTGAGTGGAGCGTGCAAAAAGGCGTGGGTGTGTGCGCCCATTAGGCTCAAGGGTTTTAACTTTGCCGCCACATAGTTTTCATAATTGCCATGCCAACTCAAGTGGTCTTGGGCTAGGGGGAGGAGAACATAGGTTTGTGGGCTCAAGTGGTTGGTGTAGTGCAGAGTGAAAGAACTGGTTTCAAGCACCCAGGTGTAAGGGGGTTTTAGCTCTAAACTTTTAGTGTAGAGCTGGATTAAAGGCGTGCCGATATTGCCCCCCACTTGGGCATTTTTGAGCAAGAGCCCTAACATTTTTGTGGTCGTGGTCTTGCCATTGGTCCCGCTGATAAAAATCGTGGTCGGCAGGGGGTCTTTGCGGTTACTCTCCCAAAGCCGTTTAATGTAGTCGTATTCGCTACAAAGGTGCTTGCTAGCCACCACGAGGGGGTGGTTAAAAGGAATGCCCGGGCTCACGAGCTCTAAATTAGAAGTGTAAGGGTTAAACATTTTAGAGGGCAGCCACTTTTGCTGGTTGGTGTCTAGCGAGGGGGTCAGCACATGATCATCATAAATGCAATAGGGGATGTTCTTGCGGTGCAAATAGGCGGCAAAAGCTCTATTTGTTTGTCCATATCCAAGCAAAGAGATCATTAAAAGCCTTCGAAATAAAGTCAATCAATAAAGGCTAGGATAGCACACTAGGATAACTTAACGCTAATTTAGCGCACTTTTAAACTAAGCAGAGCCACAATATTACTCAAAAGGGCGATGATCCAAAAGCGCAAAATGATTTTATTCTCGGGCCAACCCTTGGATTCAAAATGGTGGTGCAAGGGTGCCATGCGGAAAATGCGCTTTTTGCGGGTCTTGTAGCTGGTAACCTGTAAAATCACCGAACCCGCCTCAAGCACAAACACAGACCCCATTAGGATCAATAAGATTTCATTGTTTGTAAGGATTGCCATGTAGGCGATGAACCCCCCAATGCTTAAGCTCCCACTATCGCCCATAAACACCTCTGCCGGAAAGGAGTTAAACCATAAAAACCCTAAGAGCGCGCCCACTAAAGCCATCGCCACGACCATGACCTCTCCGCTGTGGCTCACCTTTGGATAGAGTAGGTATTTACTAAACTCGGCATTGCCCACGACATAAATAAACACGCTAAGGCTCACAAGCACGCAAATGCTCGGCACCGTGGCTAGCCCGTCTAGCCCGTCTGTCAAATTCACGGCATTAGAGGTGGAGAGGAACACCAACATCCAAAAGCCCACAAGCAAGAGATTATGCCCTTCAAAAGAAAAAATGGGGTGTTTTAAAAAGGGGAAGTAAAGGTCTTTGTTTTGCATGAGCCCTAAGAGGGCGAGGGTAATAAAAAAAGCAAGCAAAGCTAACATGCCAAATTTATAGCGTGAGGTCACGCCGGCATTGCTCTTGCGGCTGATTTTGGTGTAATCGTCTTGCACCCCGATGAGCCCAAAGCCCACAAGGGTAAAAAGCCCTAAAAGCACGAAGAGATTGTCAAGCCGAGCGGTTAAAAGCGCAGCCACTAAAGTGGTGGCTATAAAGACCACTCCGCCCATGGTGGGGGTGTTTTGCTTGTTTTGGTGGGGGATATAAACCGATATGGGTTGGTTTGCTTTTTTTGCCTTTGCCCATGCGATGAATTTAGGCATCACAAAGACACAGCCAAAGAAACTTAAAAAAAACGCCATCCCTGAGCGGAAAGTCAAATACTGAAATAAATTAATGTGCAAAAGAGGGTAGAGGTAGTAGAGCATCTCCAAACTTTAGGGTAAATTAAGGCGCAATTATAACATAAAGCTACTTTTATACCAAGTTGGAATATAATAGGGATTTATCTGTGTGAAGGAGTTTGGCGTGCGGTTTGTGAGGGGCTTTAGAGCACATTTTTTATTGTCTATGGTGGGCTTGTCTGTGCTCTTGACCGGTTGTGTGTTGGTGCGCTTTTTTAATAAAAACTTCAGCCACAACCAATACCAGATTGTACGGGTGGTGTTGGATGGGCAAACCTTTGACTTTAAAGACTTGATAGAGGAAGCGCAGCACCCCCAACCCCAACCCCCCCAACCCCAAAGCAACTCTAAGAACCCCCCCAAAGACAAGCTAGAACTCTTGCAAGCCGAGTTAGAACAGCGCATTAAGAACTTAGACACCAAGGACATCTCTCCCGATGCGTCCATGATCAAAAAAGACATGAAGCATTTAGAGAGCGACATTAAACGCGACCAAACCCAAAAGCCCCCTACGCTGGTGAGAAGCCCTATGGGGCATATAGAGTTTGACCAACGGCAGCTAAGGGCCTATGGCATGGTTTACTGTAACAAGTACTTTTTTAGCTATAACTTTAGGGATGATGATCACCTTGTCTTAGACGACAAGGGGATCGCCAGAAAAGTTTGTGGGAATGAGAAATTGATGGCATTTGAGTTGGCGTTTTACAACCATTTGAAGGGCGTTTTTAACATCACAAGGGGCAAGAACACGCTTCTGCTCGAAAGCCCCACAATGAAAATCTACATGCAGCACTGATGCAAAGCCTATTAAACGCCCCCACTTCCAAACACCAAATCAAAGGCTCGATCTTTTTAGGCTTTCTCGTGCCCATGCACGCCTTTAGCCCCACTTTAAAGCAACTGCAACAAGAACACTTCAAAGCCCGCCACATCGTTTACGCCTACCGCTATTTAGAGGACAACACCCTAAAAGAAGCCTTGCACGAGGATAGAGAACCAAGAAACAGCACCAAACCCCTATTGGACATGCTGCGCCGTGAGGATTTAATCAATGTGGCGATCTTTGTGGTGCGCTATTTTGGAGGGGTGCTTTTAGGCGTTGGGGGGCTTAT
This sequence comes from Helicobacter sp. NHP22-001, assembly GCF_030270165.1. Lineage (NCBI taxonomy): Bacteria > Pseudomonadati > Campylobacterota > Epsilonproteobacteria > Campylobacterales > Helicobacteraceae > Helicobacter > Helicobacter sp. NHP22-001. The sequence continues at coordinate 361,764 of NZ_BSWS01000001.1, forward strand.
GAAAGCCTATGGCTTGTCTTTACAACTTTGTTTAGAACAAGCCAAATTAGAGCCCTTTGTGGTGCCCATGCACATTTGCGAATGGGTGGGGCTAGGGGCTTTGCAGGCTCTCAAGGCTAGGGGGCTAAAGTATGGCGTGCAAGTGGTGGTGAAGGAAACCCAAAGCACGGGGGCGTGGGTGGATTTGATCGGCGCGCCCCATCTTTTAGAAAAAGCACTAGGACATTGACATGCAAACCCTATATCTGTGGCTTAAAATCGTGCATATCTTAGCCGTCATCTCGTGGATGGCAGCTTTGCTTTACTTGCCCCGTTTGTTCGTCTATCACAGAGAAAACCACGACAAGCCCGAGTTTGTAGCGGTGGTGCGGGTGCAAGAGGCGCGCTTGTTCAACGGCATTGCCACGCCCGCCATGGTGTTAAGCATCCTTAGTGGTTTAGGGTTGTTTTATATTTTGGGCGGGCTAGATTTATTCCACTACGGCTGGGTGCATTTAAAATTGCTCTTTGTGCTGTTGCTCTTGCATTTTCACTTCATGTGCCGTAAGTGGATGCGTGCGCTCAAAAACGAGGGGACTTATAAAAGTTCGCGCTTTTTTAGGGTGATGAACGAAGTGCCGACCGCATGCATGGCGGTGATTGTGTTTGCGGTGGTGGGGAAATTCTTTTGATGGCAAAACCCACAGACAAGCAACAGCAAATCATCGGCATGTTCGACTCCATTGCCAAAACCTACGACACAGCAAATAAAGTTGTCAGCTTCAAGCAAGACCATAAATGGCGCAAAGAGAGCGTGCAAGAGGCCCTGCGCCATGTTTACGCCTTTAGAAGGGATCTAAAGGACTTAAATGTCGCAGACATTGCGTGTGGGACAGCGGATATGTTGTTGTGTGTTTTGGAGAGAATCGTTGCGTGTAAGGGAAGCGTGGCAAGCGTGTGTGGGATCGACCCGTCTGCGGAAATGTTGCGCCTAGCCGAGCAAAAAATCGCCGCAAGCCCCTTTAACCAAAACGCCCGTATCCGCCTAGATTGTTTGGAAGCAAAAAACTTACGCACCTTAGCTGATAATAGCGTGGATTTGCTCTCCATCGCCTATGGGCTGCGTAATGTCGTGGAGCGCAAAGAGGCGTTAAAAGAGTTTACTAGGGTGCTAAAAAAAGGGGGGGTGTTGTTGGTGCTTGAGTTTATGCGCCAAGATAAAAAGGGGATTTTAGGCTACTTGGCACACATCTACACTTCTAAGATTTTGCCCTTTGTGGGGATGCTTGTTAGCTGGAATTACAAAGCCTACGCCTATTTGCCAAAATCCATTGAAAGGTTCATCAGCGCAGATGAGCTAGAAGAGGAACTTAGTGATGTGGGCTTAGAGGTCGTCCAAAAGAGCCACTACATGTATAAAAGTGTGTCGGGCATTTTTGCGGTGAAACTCTAATGCATTTATTTCTACTACAAATGGCTAGTTTTGAGTGGGAGTTCATCCAAAAGAGCGTGCGCCAAATGCCCCCAAATGCGGTGGTGGTTTTGCCCGAGTATGCCGCGACTCCCTTTTTCTTGGAGCTCTTAAGTCTAGCCCCCGAGAAGATCGACAGCCACAGCCAAGCCCGCCTAGACCAATTACAGCTCTTAAGTGCCAAACACCAAATCACCTTTAGTGTCCCGCTTGTCTTATTAAAAGAGCAGGGCTTGTTGAAACACATTGCTTTAATCAGCCCACAGGATACGCAATTTTACAGCCAACAACGCTTAGTGAATTTTGAACACTGGGGGGAGGCTAGCTTTTTTGCCAACCCACAGCCCACCGCCTTTAAAACCCCCCCGATCCTAGAAATTGAGGGGATTAAAATCGCCCCACTCTTTGGGTATGAACTGCATTTTGATAGGCTTTGGGTGGCTTTGCAAGAGGCGGGAGTAGAGGTAGTGTTGGTTAGCACGGCTAGCACCTTTGAGTCGTTTGAGCGTTGGCGCTGTGTCTTGCGCTCAAGGGCATTTTGTAACTCTATGCTGGTGGCTAGGGCAAATCGTATCGGTATGGTGCGTGAAAACCAAAACATCCCATGGCGTTTCTATGGGGATAGTTTGATCGCCCTGCCCAATGGCAATATCGCCAGCAGTTTAGAGGGGGATTTGGGGGTGTTGCACTTGGAGGTGCATAAGGCGTATTTGCAGGCATGGGCTAAGGAGTGGGGCTTTCGTCCCCCAAATTAAGGAGAGATGATGATTGATAAAAAACGACTACTTAGCGATTTTGAGGGCGTGCAAGAAAATTTAGCCAAACGCTTTTTAGACCCCACAATTTTAGAAACTCTAAAAGAACAACTCATCGCCTACAAAGCCAAGAAACAAGAGCTCGAGCAAGCCCAAGAGTTCCAAAACAAAAGCTCTAAACTCTTTTTCACCTACAAGGACGACCCCGCAAAGGCACAAGAGTTAAAAAACGCCCTAGAGGCGAACAAAGTCAAGATCGCAGACCTAGTCGCCCACACCAACACACTAGAAGAGGAGCTAGACGCACTTTTACACACTATCCCCAACCTACTAGACCCCATCACGCCCTTTGGCAAAGATGAAAACGACAATGTAGAGATTAAGAGGGTGTTAGAACCAAAAACCTTTAGCTTTACGCCCAAAGAACACCACGAACTCGCCCAAGAAAATGGCTGGATTGAGTTTGAAAGGGGCGTAAAGATTGCACAAAGCCGCTTTAGTGTGCTAAGAAAAGAAGGTGCGCTTTTAAGCCGCGCGCTTTTAAATTTTATGCTCGATTACAACTACAAAGCGGGCTTTGAAATCGTGAGCCCCCCCATTTTGGTGAATACCCAAACCCTCTTTGGCACGGGGCAATTACCCAAGTTTAAAGAGGATTTATTCAAGGTGCAAGAGGAGGATTTGTATTTGATCCCCACTTCTGAAGTGAGCCTTACGAATTTATACGCCGATGAGATTTTAACTGCCGAAGAATTGCCCATTTTAATGACCGCTTGCACGCCGTGTTTTCGTAAAGAGGCGGGCAGCGCGGGCAAGGACACAAGGGGCATTATCCGCCAGCATCAATTTGACAAAGTGGAGTTAGTGGCGATCACCCACCCTAAAGAGAGCGATGCCATGCAAGCTAAGATGTTAGAAACCGCAAGTGGGATTTTAAAAGCCCTAGAATTGCCCCATAGATTCATGCAACTTTGCAGCGGGGACATCGGTTTTAGTGCAAGCAACACAATCGATATTGAGGTGTGGCTACCCGGGCAAAATTGCTATAGGGAGATTAGCTCAGTGAGTAACACTAGGGATTTTCAAGCCAGACGCGCCAAAATCCGCTACAAAGAGAACAAAAAGAATACTTTCGTGCACACTTTAAACGGCTCGTCTTTGGCAGTGGGGCGCACTTTGGTGGCTTTGATGGAGAACCACCAAGAACAAGATGGGCACATTAAAATCCCTAAAGTGTTGTTGCCCTACTTGCCTAGCACATTCTAAAGGTTTGGTATGGTGGATGAAAATCAAGAGCAACCCCAAAAAAATAAGACAACTAACCGAAAAAATGCCCCTAGTGACCTTGTAGAGGGGGAACAAAACAAAAGCAAGAGTGAAAATAAATTCTCTGTCTTTTTAGACCAGATTAAAAAATTTTTTAACAAAGAAAGCCCCCTTTTCAACGCTAAAAGCCCCAAAGAGTTTTTAGTCCGCTTGCATAGCTACCCTAGACTATACTTCTCTGTTTTGGGTGGGACGGGCCTTGTGGTCTTAATCGTTGTGGGTGCACTCATCACAAGCTTTGTTGCCCATGAAGAACACCATGAAAAAAAACTGAGCAAAAACACCGAACAACAACTTAGTAAACTCGTGCAAGTGGAGAAGAGCGAGAATTCGATTTTAGATAACTTGCCCACTTTAAAAGAGAGTAGCCGCATCCCCCTAAGCAATGAAGAGCAAGTCAACACTTTGATTAAGAAGGCTGAAATCCTCTACAACCATGGGCAAATCGATGAATCTTTGCAGGTTTTTAGCAACATCTCCAACATTTCATCGAGCATTGCTAACCACAATCTAGGGGTGATTAGAATGCGTAAGCACGACTATACAGGAGCCTTACAGGCTTTTAATGATGCTTTAGCGATTAAGGGTAATGATAGTGTGGATGCCATTGACGCAATGGCTGCTGCCTTTTATATCAACAATATGGATCTTTACACCCGCTATTTAAAAGTGGCCGTAGACAACATGTCAGAAATAGAAAAACAGCCCATTTACTCCTATGTCTATGCCCTGACTCTTTACTACGGAGGGCATTACTTTGAAACCCTATCTGCCTTAACCAACCCCAACTCCGATTTATTCAACGGGGATAGGCAACGCTTGGCGGCTAAGATATATTTGCTCTTTGGAGACGAAGCCAGCGCTATCACACAACTGAGCGCTACCGCTACTCCCAGAGATAATAAGGCTTTGGGCTTGCTCTATGCGCGCATGGGCGATTACGAACAGGCGATTGAATACCTGCAACGCTACAACGAACGCTACAAGGAAGATAAAGATGTGCTAGTGGCTTTAGAGCTCATCGCACTCAAATTGGGGGATTTTGGTGCCGTGCAAGACATCTTAAAGGCTCTTTTACACGACATCAATAAAAGCAAACACCAAGAAAAGATTTTAACGGACACTTACCCAATTGAGCCATCTCCTAATGCGTATTTTTTTGACATGAACACCATCCGCAAGGATTTTTGGAGTAGAAATTTTAAAGATGGACCCGGACTGCCCGTCAATCGGGTATTGTTTTACTACGCCCCCTACAAATTAGTCAATATTAAAAGTGCCTTGGGTGCGATCCAAGAGGGGGTGTTTTTTGTGGATAGCGGTGAGAGTCAGGATTTTATGGAGGCAGTCAATTTTTTAGAAAATGGTAAATATGGCAGCCTTGCCGACCGACACATGATCGCCGGGATCAAGCACCTAAGCCTCTTTCACTTACGCCTAGCGCTTAAAGAGTTTGAACTCTCGTTAGAAGATAATCCTAACAGCTCTGTGGCACATTACGATACGGGTTTAATCTACGCCCAGCTAGAGAACTTCCATAAAGCCAGATTCCACTTTAAAAAGGCTTACCACCTCGATCCTAAAAATGTCCTCGCTGGTATTTTTGCTGTCATGAGCACACGCCTAGATTACCGCGACCCTAGTGCCCTACTCAAACAAATCACTTTGGATTTCCAAACTTTGAAGTTTAGTGATCCCACAAGGCATGCCTTTTTAAGTTCTTTCCTCTCTTATTTAAACGGGGCGACCGATGATGATTTGAACTGGATGCAAAAGGCTAAGCGGCCTTTGAGCATTTACTACGCCTTAGGTGTAGCCTATGCCAACCGCACCCATAACAAACAAGGGCTAGTGAAAAACTTCGCCGCCCTAAAAAAAATGCGCCCCAAAAACATGCTCACAAGTGTGTTTTATGAGATGATGCTTAAATACCACGCCGATATCCGCCAAATGCTTGGGGCTTATGCCTTTTTAACCAACAAAAAGACGAACTTTGAGGAACTCATACATGGTCCGCTTTTGGCACGCAAGATGTATATCTACATGGGCTTCATCACAGGGCTTTTAAACCAAGAGGAGGAGGAGCTCAACGCCCGCTTAAGTGCTTCAAACAACCAAGAGATGAGCACAGATTTATTGCGCATGCTCGGCTTGCTCCACATTTTCCAAAAGCAGTATGAAAAATCCATAGGGATTTACAACGCCCTCATCGACAAGCTGGGCGATCACGAAATGGAGGTTTACGAATTGGCGAGTCTATCCTACATTGCTTTAAAACGCTTTGACGATGCCGCCTTGTTGTTAGAGATTGGCAAGAGCATGGATCCGGGCAATTACGATGTGCGCTATGGCTTGGGACTGCTTTACCAAAGAGTTGGTAATTTAGAGGCTAGCTTAAATAATTTTGGTGCGATTAAAGCCCATGATTTTCACTCTTCTTATTTTGATTTCTATTTAAGAGCACCCACAAACGCCCAAGATTTGCCATGAATGCCCAAAGTCTACTTGCCCCTCTAAACTCTGCCCAAAGAGAAGCTGTGCTCCATATTGACGGACCCTTATTGATTTTAGCCGGAGCAGGCAGCGGTAAAACCAAGACTCTAACCACCCGCCTAGCTTACCTCATCGGCTCTGTGGGGGTGCGCCCTGAAAACACGCTCACTTTAACCTTCACCAAAAAAGCCGCCCATGAAATGCAAGAGAGGGCGATGGCATTGCTCGGCACACAGCACAAACCTTATAAACTCAAACTCAGCACTTTCCACAGCTTTGGTTGCGCTTTTTTGAGAAAATACATGGGAGTGTTGGGGCGCACAAAAGACTTTATTGTCAAAAAACCCGAAGAACTTAAAAAAGAACTCAAACACATTTTGCTCCCCTACAAAAACAATAGTAATTTTCCATGGCAAGACGATTCTCACTTTCTCGGTCATTTATTTAAAAATTTTTTGCGGATCAAAAACCACCTCATCAAATGGGAAGATTGCTACCCCGATGTCAAAAAAGCGTTTAGGGCTTATGGAGAATATTTAGAAAAACAAAATTGGGTGGATTATGACGACCTCATCGCACTGCCCCATCTCATCTTAGAAGAAACGCCTACACTGGCGCGCCAAATCAGCGAGTATTACCAATACATCTCTGTAGATGAGTACCAAGACACCAACCCCTTGCAATTCAAACTTTTAAAACAACTTTGCAGCACCCACGAAAACTTGTGCGTGGTGGGTGATGACGACCAAAGCATTTACGGCTTTAGGGGGGCAGACATCAGCAATATTTTAGACTTTCAGAACCGATTCCCCAGAGCTAAGGTCATCAAACTCGAGCAAAATTACCGCTCCACCCCTGAAATCCTTAGCTGCGCAAACGAACTCATCGCCCATAACCAATACCGCCACCAAAAGACCTTATTTAGCCAAAAGAGCCAAGGGGGTGCACACACCATAAAAGCGAAGCATTTCCCAAACACCTTAGAAGAACAAGGCTTTATCCTTAAAAAAATCCTAGAATGCGCCGCTAAGGGAATCCCCTATGAGGAAATCGCCATCCTTTACCGCTTTAATTGCCTTGCTGAAGACATTGAAAAAACCCTACGCCAAGCTAAAATCCCCTACACTCTTGTGGGACAGACGGGCTTTTTTGAGCGCGCCGAAATTAAAGACCGCCTCGCCTATTTGCGCACGCTGGCTAACCCCCATGACGACAGCGCACTTTTGCGCTTGCTTAGCAAAGTTAAAGGGTTGGGCAAGGGTAGTGTAGAAAAAATCCAATGCATTTGCGCGCAAAATGCTTGTAGCATCGCTAAGGCTTATCAATCCCATTTGCTCCAAGGACTCCCCAGTAAAGCCCACGCTCGCTTACAAGAGTTTTTCACCCTTTTAGATGCCCTATCCCTCCAAGCCACGCACCTAAGCAAACCTAAGCAAGCTCTAGAGCTTTTTAACGCCTACGCCTACATGGACGATGGAGAACAAACAGATGAGGAAGTTTTAGAACGCTTACAAGCTTTAAAAACCATGTTTTTAGACTTTGTGACTGAATCTTTAGCATTAGAGAGCTGTGTATCCGTGCAAGATTTTTTAGACCAGAGCGTGTTAGAAACTCCAGCCATCCATTCAAAAAATTCTAAGGGGGTCAAGTGCATGACCGTGCATGCCTCTAAAGGTTTGGAGTTTAGCGTGGTTTTTCTCGTGGGCTTTGAAGAGGGCTTTTTCCCCTATGGCACAAAGGAGGCGGACATTGAAGAAGAGCGCCGTTTAGGCTATGTCGCCATCACAAGAGCGAAGGAAGAATTTTATATTTGTAGCACTAAAGAGCGCGCGTATTTTAGGCAAAAGCAAGTCAATTTGAGCCCATCCCGTTTTGTGGAAGAAGCCAAATTAGCCCCCGCCCCCATTCTACATGTGGGCGATTGCGTGCACCACTCCCACTATGGCTTTGGCTTGATTAAACACATTGAAGAGGGGCACTTGCAAGTCTTCTTCACGCATGGACTTGTGTGGCTTAGACCAAACTCTGTTAAAAAGATCGTGCTTTGAGGCTCTTACTTTTTATCCTACTCAGTTTGCCCCTAATGGCTGAGGGGCTTTTAGAGCAAGCGATCAGGCAAGCCTACAATAACTTTTACGCCAAATACCCCTTGAAAATCCAAGCCGTGCAAATAAGCCTTACTAGCGGCAACCCCGCCGTGTTGGAGAAAATTTTAAAGCAAGCCAAAAAGCCACAAGATTTAAATTTATCTTGGCGCAATCCGCAGTTTTTAAGCCAAGAGGGGCTGCTCAACCTAAGCCTACAAAACCAAAGCGTGTGGGTGCGCTATAAAATCAAAGCCACGATCCAGGTCTATAAGAGCAAGAGCATGTTAAGAAAAGACCAAAACCTAGACCCCAGCAACACCTACCAAGTGAGTGTTCCCTTCACCCGCTTTTTTGCCATGCCCATCGACTCGTCTTACATCAATAACTCTAGTGCAAGGAGTTTCTTAGCCGCCAACACGCTTTTAAGCATCGACAAAGTCGGGGCACAAATTTTAGTTTACAAGCACGAGATTTTCCACGCCACGCTAAGAGAGGGGGCGATCTCTTTAGAAACTTCTTTGCAAGCCTTAGAAAATGGAGTTTTGGATCAAGTGATCCAAGCGTTAAATGTGGAGAGTAAAAAAGTCGTGCAGGTGAAAATCACGGGGTTTTTAAAAGGGGAGGTGCTGTGAAGTTAGTCTTAGGCGTGAGTGGGGCGAGCGGGGTTAATTTGGCGTGGCGGTTTGTGGAAAACTTGCCGCTTGGAGTGGAGTTATTCATTGTGCTCAGTGCGCATGCTAAGAAAGTTGTGCTAGCGGAAATGGAGTTAAATTTTACAGACAAATTAAAAGAGTTGAAACGCCCCTACACCCTTTACAAGCACCACGAGATAGACGCGCCCATCTCTTCGGGCAGTTTCAACGTAGATGCGATGGCGGTGATCCCAGCCAGCCTCAACACCTTTAGCAAAATTGCCCATGGCATTTGCGATGACCTACTCACACGCACGGCTTCAGTCGCCTTAAAAGAGCAGAAAAAGCTTTTAATCGCCCCTAGGGAGTTGCCCCTGCACTCTATCGCTCTTGAAAACCTTTTAAAATTAGCGCAGACGGGTGCGATCATCGCCCCCCCCTTACTCACCTACTACACCAAACCCAAAGACCTAGAGAGCATGGAGCTGTTTTTAGTGGGTAAGTGGTTTGATTCTTTAGGGATCGAACACGACTTATACCCAAGGTGGGGGGTTTAATGCACCCGGCTATTTATCCGGGGACCTTTGATCCCATCACCAACGGGCATTTAGACATCATCAAAAAAGGGGCAAACTTGTTTAACCCCCTAATTGTGGCGGTGGCAAAATCCAGCGTAAAAAACCCCATGTTTAGCTTGCCAGAGCGATTAGAAATGTTGCAACTTGCCACGAAGTCTTTAGACAATGTCCAATGCCTCGCCTTTGAGGGGCTGTTATGCGATTTAGCGAAGTCTTATAGCTGTAAGTGGATCATAAGAGGGCTTAGAGCGGTGAGCGATTTTGAATTTGAGTTTCAAATGGGTTATGCCAATAAATCTTTAAACCCCGAGCTTGAAACCCTTTTTTTCATGCCCGCTTTGCAAAACGCCTTCATCAGCTCGTCTGTGGTGCGCTCAATCCTAAGCCACAAGGGGCAAATCGCCCACCTAGTCCCCCCCCTTGTGTTAGACTTCATCAACCAAAGGTTTTAGATGTATGTCGCTTTAGAAGGGGTAGACACGAGCGGCAAGAGCACGCAAATTGCCCTACTTAAAGAAGCCTACCCGCATGCACTTTTTACCAAAGAGCCGGGGGGCACTAAGTTAGGGCAAGCCCTACGCCAAAAGGTCTTGCATGAGAATTTAAGCCCACCTACGCAGTTTTTATTGTTCCTAGCCGATCGGACGTTGCACTTAGAGGAGGTGCTAAAGCCCAACGCCCATAAACTCATCTTTAGCGACCGCTCTTTGATCTCAGGGCTTGCCTACGCTCCTTATCCCTTAGAGCAAGCCCTAGAATTACACCGCTTACACGGCTTGTTAGAAGTGTTGCCCGATTGTGTATTTTTGCTAAAACTACATCCTAAAGCCTTAAAAGAGCGGATGCACACCAAAACCCACGACTTTATCGAATCCAAGGGGCTAGAGTTTTTAGAGCACACCCAAGAGCGTTTGTTGCAAGCTTGCCAACTTTTGGGGCTCAAAACCCACACCCTAGACGCAAGCCAAGACCCAAAGAGTTTAAATAAAAACATTTTAGAAAGGCTTAAACGGTTATGAAAACAAGTTTATTTCTCATCGGTTTATCTTTAAGTTTGCCCATGGCTTTAGGGGCAGAGCATTGGAGCTATGAAGCCCATACGGGGGCTAAACACTGGGATAAATTACATAAAGACTATGCGGTTTGTAAGGCGGGGAAAAACCAATCTCCCATCAATATCGAACATTACTACCATGCACCCGACAAAGAAAATTTTGTCTTTAACTACCACAGCACAGCCCCCACTTCGATCGACTATGCACACCACACTTTTGTGGCTAAGTTTGCCCACCCCAAAGATTCTACTATCTACAGAGATCACAAGTATAACCTAGTGAATCTGCACTTCCATATCCCTATGGAATTTGCCATCCATGGCAAGCGCCAACCCTTGAGCATGCACCTAGTGCATAAAGACGCTCAAGGGCGTTTATTGGTGGTGGGGATTGGCTTTACAATTGGGCAAGAAAATCCCTTCTTAACGCCTCTCTTAAACGCTTATACATACAAAACACCCCCCAAACCCCTCGCCTTAGAAAAACTTTTGCCAGACACGATCCACTACTACCACTTCAACGGCTCGCTCACAACACCCCCTTGCACAGAGGGCGTGACTTGGTTTGTCCTTGAGGAAACCCTTAGCCTCTCGCCCCAGCAATTTGAAGGCATTAAAAAAATCATGCACAACAAGCCCAACCAACGCCCCTTACAAAAAGACTATAACCGCGTGATTGTTAAAAGTTCGGCTATTGTGCGGGAGCATTAAGGCGCAAAATCGCTTGTTTGAGCTTGAAGGAGGGCAAGAATTGTGCGTTTTTAAAACCCTTGTTGAAGGTCATTTGGCGTTTAGCCAGCTGGCAAGTGTGCGTGGTGATGAGGCTTTCTAGCTCTGTCGCCTTAATTTCTCCCCTTAAATATTGCAAGCACTCTTTAGGTCCTATGGCTTTAAAGGGTTGGTGGTGCGTGCCGTACTTTTGAGCTAAGGTTTCAATCTCTTGCACCATGCCCCTTTTTAACATGCGCCTTGTGCGTTTGGCGATCTGTGCGTACAGGGCGGGCTTGTCTAGGGTTAAAATAAAAATGTCTATGGGGTGGCTAAAGGGCTCTTTGGGGTGGTTTTTAAAATAAAGGCTTGGGGGGGTGTTTGTGGCAAAGTAGAGTTTTAGCCCCTGGGCGGTGCGATAAGGGTCTGTGGCGTGCTTGGCGTAGGTGGGGTCAATTTTAGCTAAAAAGGCGTGGGGGTCTTTTAGAGCTTTGATTTGCTCTAAAATCTCTTGCTCTTGCTTTTGGCTGAGTGTGGGCTGTGGGCTCAAGCCCTCGATCACGGATTTTAAATAAAACCCACTCCCGCCTACAATCAAGAGTTGTTCGTGTTCTAACATAGCCCTTTCAAGCTCGGCTTTAAAGACTTGGGCATTGTTTTTTTGGGGGATGGTTAAAATGTCTATGCCGTAGTGCTTGACAAGGGCTAGCTCTTGTGGGCTTGGTTTGGCGCTGGCAATGTCTAGCTCTTGATAAACACTCAGCGAATCTAAGGATACAATGGGGGTATTTAAGCACAAAGCGATCTCTAGCCCTAATGCACTCTTCCCGCTCCCACTCGCCCCGATGATGGCAATGATTTTCAATGGGGCTTGTTATAGGTCTTTAAAAACCCGTCTAAATCAAAACGCTCTCTATAATTCTGGGTGAAAATATGCACCATAATGTCGCCCAAGTCAATGATGATCCACTCCTCATTGCTCTCATCCACGGCGTAAAAGGTTTCGCCTAGGGGTTTGAGCGTGGTTTTGAGGTGATCGAGCAGGGCTAGGGCGTGCTTGCCCGCTAAGGCGGTGGCGATCACCACATGCTCGGTGATGTAGTCTTGCTCTCTTAAATCAAAGGTGGCGACATTTTCCGCCTTCTTCTCCTCAAGCAAGGCGACGATTCTAGCAATTCTCATGGTTCTCCTTAAAGGTTGTCAGCACTCCGCTTTGCACTAGGGGGGGTAGGTGGGGGGAGATTTGGTGTTTGGCAAGCACGGCTTTAATCTGTGTGGATGAAATAGGGCATTTGATGTTTTCAAGAGATAAAAACGAGTGGGTGAAACTTGGGGGCGTGCTCAAGGGGTAGCCCTGCCTTTGCACCAAAATAAAATGTACAAGGTTGATAAGCTCCGTGTAGCCCTCCCAATCCTTTAAGCCCACCACATTGTCCGTGCCCATGACAAAGTAGAGCTTTTGGGGGGTGTAGGTTTGGTGAAAATGGCGCACGCTCTCAATGGTGGGCACGGGGCGGTTTTGTTTGATTTCATAATCGCTCACCACGACTTTGTCCACCCCCCTTAAGAGTTCTTGCATCCACAGCAAGCGTTGCTTGGGCGTGAAGGCGGGGGGCTTTTTAAAGGGGTTTTGGTGGGCGACTAGGACAAACAACCTATCTAGGGTAAAACTGGCTAAAGTTTGGTAAATCACCTCTAAATGGGCGATGTGGGGAGGGTCAAAGCTGCCCCCATACAGCGCAATGGTGGGCTTAGGTGTTGGACTCAAAACTCGATGCTTTGGTGAGCTTGGAGAATTTCACGCCCTTAAGCCCCCCGATTTCTAAATGCAAGTGCATGATGTCCGCCGGCTTGCCCCTTAAGATGATGGTTTCTAGGCAGTTGTGCGCATCCAAATGCACATGCGTGGTGCATAAAATGCTGATGTGGCTCTCGTGTTGGATGTCGATCATGCGCTGGTTGAGCTCTCGTTGGTGGTGATCGTAAATGAGCACCACAACCGCCACAATCAAGCCTTTGTCCTCGCTATCTGCCCTAGACCAGCTGTCCTCTACAAGGCGCTCTCTAATCATGTCGCGCACGAGCTCGGACCTAGATGAGTAGCCGTTTTTAATGATGCGGTTATCTAGCTCATCTAAAAGATTTTGTTGTAAGGACACCGAAAACCTAATGATCGCATCTTCTTTGTTTTCCATTGCACTCCCTAAAAAGCCCCATTTTAGCGCATTTGGGCGGATTTATCAAGTTTGATAAAGCCCCACAGCCCCAAGGACACCAGCACCATACAAAAACTCAAAATCTGCCCCATGCTTAAATGCCACACATAATAACCCAGCTGTGCATCCGCTTCTCTAAAATACTCTGCCACAAACCGCGCACACGCATAAGCAAAGCCATACACCACCATGAGCATGCCATGCGTTTTGCTGTAATGCCTAGCCACACAAATCACCAAGAACACACAAAAGCCCTCTAAAAATGCCTCTATGAGCTGACTGGGGTAACGCAACACCCCACCCACTAAAATGCCTATTTTCTCGCCAAAAATATCGCCCTTGGGCACAACCCGCCCAAAGAGCTCTTGGTTTAAAAAGTTACCAATGCGCCCAAAGACATAGGCTAGGGGCAAACTCACGGCGATCAAATCCAAGTAAATTAAGAAGTTTTGCTTTTTCACCTTGCTAAAGACCCACGAAGCCACCAAAAAACCCACAAGCCCGCCGTGATAGCTCATGCCTCTAATGCCGATAAACTCCCCGTTGTAAAAGGGGTTAAAAATTTGCCATGGGGCTTTGAGGTAGTAAAGCGTGTTGGGGTCGTAAATGAGAATGTAGCCCAGCCTTGCCCCCAACACTACGCCCACCTCAGCGTATAAAAAATAGCTCTCAAAGTTTGTTTGGCTAATGGGAAAGCGCGCGGGGTCTGTCTTTAGTGCCCTCTTGGCGAGAAAAAAGGCGACAACGAGCGCGCTCACATAGGCGAGCCCATACCAATGCACGGGGATAGAAAAGAGATGAAAAGCAATGGGGCTAAAATGGCTATAAATCGTGTTCCAGTAACTCACAGCAATCCTTGAAGTAAGGGGGTAGGGGGGCTTGAAATTTTAGCCCTAATAGCTCTAATTTAAAAGCGTGTAAGAAAAAATATTGATTAGGCTTTGCGCCGTAGAAAATGTCGCCCACAATGGGGTGTTTGAGGTGGGCTAAATGCGCCCTAATTTGGTGCGTTACTCCCGTTTCTATCACCACTTTTAATAAAGTCATTTGCCCGATTGTCTTAATGGGGGTGATGTGCGTAAGTGCCCTCTTGCCCTTTTTATCCACAAACGCCCGCACAAAGCCCTTTTTATCCTCTGTGTGGCTTTTTTGCACGCTTAAATTCTTTGACACGCTTAAAGGTTTATCTAACACCCCTTGCACTAAAGCCAAATACTCTTTATACACCTTGCGCTCTTTAAACGCCTCTAGGGCTTTTTTATAAAACTCCCCCAAACCCAACAATAAAACGCCGCTTGTGCTTTGGTCTAAGCGGTGGCAAAGTTGGTAGGGCTTGTGGGTGCGCTCTAATTCAAAACTAGACACATTTTGGGCTTTATTCAAGGCTAGAAACTCTGTCTCTTTGGCTAAAACCTGACTTTCACACTTTAAGACGCTTAAGGGGGCATTTGAGGCGATAAGCGCTCTAGCTAATTTGAGCCTTTGCCCGGCTACGCTCACTAGACCTTTGTCGATGAGCCTTTTAGCCTCTTTATGCGAGATTGTAAGCTGTTTAGCCAAAACCTTATACGCCTGTAACATTAATTGCCTTGATTAAAGTTTGGAGTTCTTGCTCGTGGGTGTCTATTTTGCTGTGCTTTAGCGTGGCGTGGTTTGCCAAAGTGGGGGCTAATTCGTTTTCTTGCACCAAATAAAAATTCTGCACGCAGGCAAACAACGCCTCTTGGTTAAAGATATGCGTCCCACTGATGAGCTTTACCCCAAAGTAAGCAGGTTCTAGGGGGTTGTGCCCGCCAATGGGGGCAAACGCCCCGCCCAAAATAACAATATCCGCGATCGCATAAAAGTTAATCAGCTCGCCCAAAGCGTCAATGAGAAGCACCCGACTATCCCACCTCAAGCCCCTAGAAAAACAGCTAAAATCACCTTTAAGTTTGGGGTGCTTTTCTAAATAGCTTCGCACTTCTTTAAAGCGTTCGGGGTGGCGGGGGACTAAAATGAGCTGTGCCGACTCGTCTAAGCTTAAAAACGCCTCTACAATCAGTGCCTCTTCGCTAGCGTGGGTGCTCGCCCCCACAATGCTTAAGTTTTTAAGTTTGGGGTAATTTTTGGTGCAAATGGGGGGGTTGAATAACTTAGTGTGGGGGAAAACACAAAGTGTTTTTGCTCCTAAGCTTTCTAACCTCTCTTTGTCTAGCACACTTTGGGCGTAGATAAAATCAATGTTTTTAAAAAGGGCAGTGTAAAAGGGCTTGAAGCGTTTGTATTTGGGGTAGGAGCGGCTAGAAATGCGGGCGTTGATTAAAAAGGTCTTTGCGCCCACAGACTTTGCCACAGCAAAGAGTTGAAACCACAGCTCCGCCTCTGTTACCACAAGGGCTTTTAACTCATCTAAATCCTTGCACCATAGAAATAACAAGGTTTCAAAGAGTAAAAAGTGCGCTTGGAGATTGTGGTGATCTTTGGCCAATTTTTGGGCGTGGTTGTAGCCCGTTTGCGTGGTGGTGGTTAAGAGTGTGGGCGTGTCCTTAAAGGCATTTAGCAAACACTCTAAGGACTTCACCTCGCCTAAAGAGCAAGCGTGCAGCCATAAGCGGGGCTTAAAGCTTAGGGCATATCTCCTAGCAAAAAAGCGCGCCTTGAGTGAGTGGCGGTATTTTGCCTTGAGGCTAAAGAGGGCTAAAAAGGGCGTGGCGCACAAATGCCCCACAGACAAGAGCGTTAAATACACAAACTTAAAAAAAGCCAAACCTTAAGCGGATTGTGCGGTGTCTATGTATAAAATCCTACCACAATGCGGGCAAGTCAAAATGTCGCTGCTGCTTAAAACCTCGGCATAGGTGCGATCATTAATACGGATAAAGCACCCCCCACAAGCTTGCTTTTTCACACTCACAACGCAGGTGTTGCCCGCCCAACGGCGGATTTTCTCATAGAAGGCGATGAGTTTATGGTCCATTTTCAAGGTTAAATCTTGCTTTTCTTGGAAGATTCTTTGCTGTTGCTCTTTAATCTCGGCAGTTTCTGTCTCCACTTTCTGCTCGAGCGTGGCGATCTCTTGCTCCAAATCCTCTAAGGCACTTTGTAAGGTTTCCTGCAGCTTGCTCTTATGCGCGCTCTCTATCTGCAAGCGTTCGATCTCTTTGTTGGCTTGGTTCGCCCGTTCTTTGGTGATGTCCTCTTCAATGCCTAGAGAGCGTAACTCTCTTTCGCTTTTGACTTGAGAAATCTTTTTTTGGATGCTATCGACTTTGGCGTTGGTTTCGTACAAGGCTTGTTCGTTCTTTTGGATTTGTAGGTGCAAACTGCCTTTTTCTTCTTCAAGCAAGGCGTATTCTGCCTGCTTTTTCTGTCTTGTGGCTAGGGCTTTGTCTAAGTCGGCTCTCTTGGCTTTAATCAAGGGCTCTAAAGCTTCAATGTCTTTATCTAACTTGGCAATTTGGATCAACTGCACTAAGTGGGCGTTCATGTCAAACCTTAAGTATAAATGGATTTTTACAATCGAGTAGTCTAACACACTTTACTTGAGATTGCAAAATGTAGGGCTCTAGCAAGTCTTTCAGCAAGGGTACAAAAAACTTTTCGCTCTCATAATGGGGGACTTCTAAGAGCGAAACCCCCACACTGAGAGCCTGCATGGCATCGTGGTGCTTGATGTCGCCCGTGATGAGGCAAAGATTGCTAGGGGGCTCTTTAAGCTCGTGTAAAACCCCACAGCCCGCCCCACACACCACAGCCACACGCTTAATTTTGGTTTTAGCGTCTGCTAGACGCACATAGGGCAGGTTTAAACGCTCTTGTACCTTTGTGGCTAAGTCCTCTAGGCTTATGGGGGTAATTTCAGCCACTAATGCCATGCCCTCCTCTTTGGTGTGGCTAAAGCCTAGAGTTTTGGCAAAGTAGGGGTTTAAATGGGTCTTGTCAAAATTCGTGTGTAGGGCTACAAGGGCACAAGATTTTTGTAACAACAAGGTGGCGATGTTAGCCGGGTAAAGGCTGGGGTTGAAGTTTTTAAAGGGTCTAAAAAATAGGGGGTGGTGAGTGAGCACCACGCTTTTAGGGGGCAACTCTTGCACTAACTCTAAAGTGAGCTCTAGGGCGATGGCGATGTTTTCATACGCAGCATGCAAACTGCCTAAATTCAGCCCCCCATTATCCCAACTCTCTTGCAAAGCAAAGGGGCTTAGCTGGTCTAAAAAGGCAAGAAGTTCGTTTAACTTAAGCATTTAGGCGGGCTAACCTCTCTGGCTCTTGCTCTTTGTATAACAAGGCACAGGCTTTGGCAAGCTCTCTAATTTTTAAAATGCACTCTTGGCGTTTAGCCACAGACAACGCCTTTCTAGCGTCTAGTACATTAAAAAAATGGCTAGAGAGCATCACAAAGTCGTAAGCCACTAGGGGCAGGTTTTGCTCTAAGCAACGCTTGGCTTCGGCTTGGTTGTTTTCAAAGCTAGCTTGCAAAAAGTCTAAATTGGCGTGGTTGAAGTGGTAATGGCTAAACTCATATTCGCCCTCCAAATGCACCTCTTTGTAATACACGGGCTTGTTATCCCTTAGCGTCCATACAATGTCCAGCACCGAATTGACTTGCTGAATGTAGGTTGCTAAACGCTCCACGCCATAGGTGATTTCTATAGGCGTGGGGCTGCAAGCAATCGAGCCCACTTGCTGAAAGTAGGTAAATTGCGTGATCTCCATGCCATCAAGCCACACCTCCCAGCCTAGCCCCCACGCCCCCAAAGTGGGCGACTCCCAGTTGTCCTCCACAAAGCGGATGTCGTGCTTACTAAAGTCAATGCCTAGAGCCTGCAAACTTTGTAAATACAGCTCTTGGATATTTAAGGGGCTTGGCTTGATTAAGACTTGAAATTGGTAGTAACTGCCTAAGCGGTTAGGGTTCTCGCCATAACGCCCGTCTGTGGGACGGCGTGAAGGGGCGACATAGGCCACGCTCCACGGGGTGGAGTCTAAACTCCTTAGCAAGGTGGCGGGGTGGAAGGTCCCCGCCCCTGCCGGGATGTCATAGGGCTGTAAAAGGGTGCAACCCTGTTTCGCCCAAAACTCTTGCAATTTCAATAAAATATTTGAAAAGGTCAGCACGGCGTTATCCTTAGCGTTTGATTAAGGCGGTCATGCTCTCTAGGGGGTTCTTGCCCTCTAAAAGCAGGTCTAATTCTTTAGCAATGGGGGCGTGGATACTCTCCCTTGTGGCGATTTGCACGATCGCTTTGGTGGTTTTGATCCCCTCAGCGACTTCTTGCAACTCTTCTATAATCGTGGCTAAGGGCTTGCAAGCGGCGATGCCTAGCCCTACGCGGTAATTGCGTGAAAGCACAGAATTGGCGGTTAAAAACAAATCCCCCGCCCCAGACAAGCCTAAAAAAGTTTCCATTTTGCCCCCAAAATGTGCCCCAAAACGGCTCATTTCCACAAGCCCCCTTGAGAGCAAACTCGCCTTAGCCCCCTGCCCTAACTCCAGCCCATCGCACACCCCAGCGGCGATAGCGATCACATTTTTATATGCCCCGGCGATCTCAGCTCCCCTAATGTCCTCGTGGATGTAAGAGCGGATGAAGGTGGGCAAACAGCTAGCATAGGCACTAGCCAGCGTGGCATTGTTGGAGTGTATCGCTAAAGCACAGGGCAAACTCGCCACAATCTCCTTAGCAAAGCTAGGGCCGGCAAGGTAGCAAATGTTTTCGCTTTTTAAAAACGCCCCCACAATTTGGCTCACAAAATGCCCCCCAATCTCAACCCCCTTAGCGGCGATCAACACCCGAGAGTGGGGGGGCAGTTTTGCCCTTTCAAACCACGCCCTCAAATGCTGTACGCTGATGGCAATGACAAATAAATCCGCCTCTAACGCCTCTTGTAACACGCATTGCGTGATGGGCTCGTGCTCCTTTAGCACTAGGTCTTTGTTTAAGGGCATGAGTAGGGGGGTTAAATCCTGTCTTGAAACGATCTTGATGGAGTTTTTGTGTCCCAAAGCAAAGGCTAAAGCCCGTCCCCATGCCCCTCCGCCAAAAACCGCAACTCGCATAGCCATCCTTTCAAAAATGCCTATTCTAGCATGTTCTAAGCTAGGGGTGTGGAGATTGCCCCAAGGGGGATTAAATACAAAGTCGCCTCTTTACTCAAGGCTTGCATTTGCCTAGCTAAAATTTGCGCCCGCTCTTCTTCTAGGTAGAGTTTAAACAGCCCATAGTCCTTGCGTCCGCTCACCTGCTCTTTTTCACTTTTTAACAGCGTAGAAGTGGCGTAGGCAAAACACTCCCCAAAGTAAAAATCCTCATGCCCGTGGGCGAACAAGTGATCCACGATCATATCCTTGATCGCCAAGTCCGCATAAATCTCCACTAAAACCATCACACCACTTTTAATTTTTTCGCTAAAAGCATGAACATCGGGGGCAAGAGCAGGAGCGTTAAAATGCTCGAAGTGGCAAGTCCGCCTAAAACCACGATCGCTAAGGGCTTTTGCACTTCTGAGCCCACGCCATGGGAGAGCAACAAGGGGATTAAGCCTAGCCCGGCAATGCACGCGGTCATTAACACGGGGCGCAAACGCCTTTTAGCCCCCTCAAACACAACCTCTTCTATGCTCTTACCTTGCCTTAGTAGCTCTCTAAAATAGCCTACCATCACCACACCATTTAACACTGCAATCCCAAAGAGCGCGATGAAACCCACGCTGGCAGGCACTGAGATGTATTCATGGCTGGCAAAAAGGGCAATAAGTCCGCCTGTGATCGCAAAGGGGACATTTAATAAAATGAGTAGCGATAAAGGCACGCTTTTAAAGGTGAAAAATAAAATAAAGAAAATCACTAAAATGCTTAAGGGGATCACGGTGGCTAGGCGTTTGTTTGCCCGCTCTTGGTTTTCAAACTGCCCGCCGTAGGTGATGTAGTAGTTTGGGGGCAGTTGCACCTTTTCAGCGATCTTTTGGCGCGCCTCTTGCACGAAACCGCCCAAGTCCCGCCCCACGACATTGCTTCGAACCACGCTCACCCTCTTGCTGTTTTCGCGCACAATCGCCACGGGACCATCAACTTCTGTAATGTTCGCAATAGAAGTGATCGGCACGGCAAAACCTCTATTAGAAGTCATCTCAAGGCTTTTTAATAAAGTGGCATTCGAGGCGATGTCCTTGTTTTGGCGGATGATGACCGGGGTGCGTGAAATGCCCGTGGGGATGTACTCCACAACGATGCCCTCTAGGGCGGATTTCAAAAACTTAGCAAACTCATCGCTAGTGATACCTACATTTGCCATAGAGTCCCTATCTGGCGTGACATACAGATAATTCACGCCCTTATTTAAAGTGGTGAAAACCTCATCCGAGCCCTTAATGCCCTTCACCACCTCCACAATCTGCGCACTCAGCTCGTTTAATTTTTCGATGTCGTTGCCAAAGATTTTAATTGCCAAGTCCCCTCGCACGCCCGTGAGCATCTCCGAAACGCGCATTTCAATGGGCTGGGTGAAAGCAAAGTTAATGCCTTTGTAGTCCTTTAAACTCGCCAAAATCTTATCCAGGAGTTCCTGTTTTGTTTTCACACTCCACTGCTCTTTGGGGATGTAAGAGATAAACATGTCGGTGTGGTTGAGCCCGTCTAGATCAAGCCCTAGCTCGTCTGAGCCCGTGCGCGCCACAATCATTTTCACCTCTTTAACACGCTCTTTAATGGTCTTTTCAATGCGTAAAACCAAATCCTTAGATTGGTCGAGTGAGATGGAGGGCACCGTGTGCACACTTAAAACACTACTGCCCTCATCTAAGTTTGGCATAAAGGTCTTGCCTACAAAGGGGAAAAGAGACAGACTAGATACTAAAAAAATAAGCGCCCCGATGAGCATGGTTTTGGGATTTTTGAGGGCAAATTGCAAAGTGGGCGTGTAAAGCCAATAAAAAAAGCGCGTGAGTGGGGTTTCTTTGTGCGCCTGCACTTTAAGCACCATAGAGCTAATCACCGGAACCACAGTGATGGCTAAAACCAAAGTCCCCAAGAGCGCAAACACAATGCTAGTGGCTAGCGGCACAAACATTTTGCCCTCAATGCCCTCTAAGGAC
Source organism: Helicobacter sp. NHP22-001 (assembly GCF_030270165.1). Lineage (NCBI taxonomy): Bacteria > Pseudomonadati > Campylobacterota > Epsilonproteobacteria > Campylobacterales > Helicobacteraceae > Helicobacter > Helicobacter sp. NHP22-001. Next base: position 383,139 of record NZ_BSWS01000001.1, read on the forward strand.
ATGATGGGCACAAAGAACACGATGATGATGATGACCCCGCTCACCACGGACACGGCAATCTCTTTAGAGGAGCGGTAAATGGTGTGGAGTTTCGTGGTGCTTGTGTGGGTGCTTAACTTCTCAAAGGCGTTTTCCACCACCACCACCGCCGAGTCGATGAGCATGCCTATGGCGATGATGAGCCCGCCTAGGCTCATTAAATTTAAAGTCATGTGGTTGAGCTTGATTAAAATGAACGCCACGCTTAAACTCAAGGGCAAAATCACACCCACCGCAATACTCGCCCTAAAATTACCCAAGAATAAAAAAAGCGTGATGATGATGAGCACAATGGCTTCAATCAAGGTTTTTGTAACGGTGCTGATGGCTTTTTTTGTAAATTCGGATCTGTCGTAAAAGATGTGCGTGTGCACGCCGGCAGGCAGTAAGGGCTTGATTTCATTGTCGAGTTTTTCACGCACGGCTTTAATGATCGTGCTGGAGTTTGCCCCTTTGAGCGAAAGCACGAGTCCCTCTGTGGTTTCATCGATCCCGTTTTTCGTCACAAAGCCTAGCCTTGTGCGCGAAGACACGACCACTCTTGCAAAGTCCCTAATGTGTAAAAAGCCCTTCTTGGTGGAGATGGTGATGTCGCCAATCTCCTCAGGGGTTAGGGCGATGGTTTGGATTTTGACTAAATAGGTTTCCCCATCTCTATCGACCCGCCCCGCCCCGCTATTGCTTAAATTCGCCTGCAAGGTGTTTTCTAAATCGCTGATAGAAATGCCAAGCCTTGCCATGTCGTTAAAATCGGGTACGACCACGAAAGCGCGGCTAAAGCCCCCGATGGAATTGACATCGGCAATCCCGGGGATCGTGCGCAGCATGGGCTTGATGAGAAAGTCTAATAACTGCCTTTTGTCAATGTCGTCCAAATTGCCATCGATCGTAAACATTAAGATGTCAGATAGGGGGGTTACAATGGGCTCCATCCCCCCTTCTAAATCGGGGGGCAAGTCGGGCAACACTAAGGAAAGTTTTTCATTCACAATGTTACGGGCTAAATAAATGTCCATGTTGTCGTCAAAGTCGATCGTGATGTCGCACACGGAATACTTAGAAGTGCTCCTTAAAGACTTCTCCCCCTTTAACCCTAGCAACTCTAACTCCAAAGGGCGGACGACATTGTTTTCCATCTCTTCGGGCGAACTGCCCGGCAGTTTTAACACGATCTTTACCTGCGTAGGAGACATGTCGGGAAAGGCATCTATGGGGGTGGTAAAAAAGCTGTAAAGCCCAAAGAGCAAGAGCAAAAAGGCACAAATGAGCACAACCACACGCTGTCTTAGGGCAAATTCAATGAGAGAGGCTAGCATCAATCGTCGTCCCCTAAGTTATTGACAATGCCCTTTAAGCTCACCAAAGCCCCCGTGGCGACTTTGGCATGCGGGTTGATGTTTTTACTGCTGATGACAAAGACATGGTTGCGCTCTTCAATGACCCGCACTGCAGTGGGCATGAAACCCTTTTTTGTGCGCACGAAAATCAAATAATCTTGGTCGTTTTTAATGACGGCACTGGAGGGGATAAAAAGCGAATTTTTGGGTTTTGCCCCCTCAATGTAGACATCGATCATCTCGCCCACATGGAAATTGCCTGCCTCGATGCGGGCGGTGGCCAAAATGGTGTTGGAGCTTTTGTCTAGCACAACGGATATGCTTTGGATTTTACCAATGGCGTTGCCCATTTGGTCGAACACCTGCGACCCGCGCTTGATGTAGCGCGACAAGCTCACGGGGAGTTTTATGCGGGCGATGAGGTCGTTATTCTCTGAAATGCGGATGTAGGTCGTGAAAGGCAGTATCTTTTCGCCTAAGACTTTGGGGGCGATGGAGAGAATCCCGCTGTTGCGCGCAATAATGCGAAACCCATATAGCCCTAAAGGGTCTTTAGGATCGATGCCAAAATTGGCAAAGGTCGTTTCGAGTTGGCGCACCTTAAGGCTCATCTCTTCGCTGATTAAAAAGCTGTTTTGGTATTCCCTCTTGGCGATCACACCCTGCTTGTAAAGTTCGTGGTCTTTAGTGCTGACATCTAAAGCGACCTTTAATTTGTTTTGGTTGTTTTGCAACTCAAAGTAAAGGTTGCTCAAATCAATGGAGCTGATCTCGCAGATGAGATCGCCCCTATGCACGAACTCGCCCTCGTTTTTGTAAATCGCCACGACTGTGGCGTTGAAGCTTAGGCTTTGGATCACGGTGTGTTTGAGGTTGAGGTTATTAAAATCGATGGCGGCACTGAAGGGCAGACCGCGCGTGGCAAATTTTTGATCCAAAGACACCACCTTAAGCCCCAGACTTTCAATTTGCTTAGGGGTTAGAGAAATCTCTTCATAGGCTTGCAACACATAAAAGCACAAAAGAGCAATGAGTAATCTCAATACACGCTCCCTATGCGTGTGAGGGTTTGGCCCAAAGTTTCCTCCAAAAGAGCGGTGATGTTGACATATTCAATCCGCGCCTCAGCTAGAGCAATCAGTGCGTCCATGTAGGCATTTTGGTAAAAAAGATATTCAAAGAGCCCGATTTTTTGCGCCTCGTAGGCAACCCGTCCCATTTCCATGAGTTTTGCCTTATTGTCGATCGCATCGATTTGGATTTTAATGTAGCGTTCTTTGGTTTGTAATTGGTCTAAATAGGCGTTGGCGTTGATGTGGATGTTGCGCTTCATCACTTCGTTTTGCGCCCGTGCGCCGTTTTCCAACGCCATAAACTTGCGCTTCAAATGGATATTTTTGGGCGTTATGGGTAGGGGGATGTAAAATTCCATCGACAAATTGGTGGCTGAGTTATAGCTTTCTGTCCCCAAACCAAATTCAAAATTATGAAAAACATCCCGATTAGCTAAATTCGCATTGACACGGTAGTCCTTGGCGGTCAGATCCAACACTTGCACATATAAAGAGTGCTGTAAAACCCTTTCTAGCGCCTGTTCGCCCAAATGCACATACTCAAACTTCAACTCAGGGATTTTAATTTGGTGCTCTTGATCCACAAAGCTAGAAAAACGGGCGTTCTGCCCGATCGGATCGACGATGGCAAGCATGGTGTTTAAGGTGCGCTCTTGGTTAATGATGAGCGTTTCCATATTGATTTTAGCGAGTTTGGACTCCAAATAAGAGTTTTTAAAGTTGATGTAGTCTTTTTTAGACATGCTCCCCGCGGCGACTTTTGCTTTTGCCGCATCGAGTTGGGAGTGGAAGATTTGTTCGCGTCTAGCGTAAATGTTGTGTTTTTCGATGTTTAAAATGTAGTTAAGATACAGCCTTTTTGCCCCAATGAAAGCTAAATTACGGCTGAGTTCATAGCTCTTGCGGTATTGCACATTCTTAATGGATAAACTGCGCGCTAAGAGACGGCTAACCCACGGCAACTTTGGCGTGATCATTAAAACCGTGCGGGGTTGGGCTTCTGCAATACCTTGGTAGTTGCGCACCATAGAGGTTTCATTGGAGATGTAAGGAAAGTCCCACGCATTGGTGGATTTTTGCTCTTCTAAGAGGCTGATAAAAGTTGCCTTTTTTTGGATGAGCTCCATAGAGTTGCGCTCCACCCGCTTAAAAAACTCGGCTAAAGTGAAACTGCGCCCACTTAAAGCTGCGAGCCACAACCCCCACAACAACAAAGCTAAGCGCATGCCTACAATTCTTTGGCTTCCGCAATGCCTAAAAATGCCCGATAAATCGCCCCTAGTAGGCTTTTGCGGTTGTTCTGCACAGCCAAATCGGGGTCATTGACAAGCACATTGTCAAAAAACACTTCCAAAGGCTCTTTAAGCGCAAACAGGGCGTGTAGTTGCTCTAAATAATCCTTGAACTTTCTAGCTTGCAAAGCATAAAAAGCGTTGTAAAGGGCGTGTTCGCTAGGGTCTTTAAAGAGTTTTGGGCTGGGCTCTAAATCTGGCTTATAATTTTGTGTGATGTTTGCCACCCTTTTAAACACCGCCACAAATTCCCTAGTTTGCGTAGTTTCTAAGAAAGTGGCTAAAGCTTGAACCTTTTGGGCGATTTGGCAGACTTCATAAGCCCCTTGGCTTTGGGCGATGCCTGAGAGCACGGCCTTATAAATATTTAGGCTATAACCGGGGATGTTCTCTAAAATGTGGCTTAGGCGTTCTAGCGCAAAATCCCTTAAAAGGGCGGTGTTAAAACTTTGATAATTTTTAGCCAGCTCTTGGGTGTCTATTTGCAAATCAAGAGGCAAATTGAAATGCAAACAAATGCGTAAAATGCCATTGCACGCCCGGCGCAAAGCAAAGGGGTCTTTAGAACCCGTGGGGATTTTCCCCACGCTAAAAAGGGCTAAGAGGCTATCGAATTTGTGGCTTAAAGACACCAACGCCCCCAAAAGACTAGAGGGCAAAGGGGCGTTTTCGCTACTAGGGAGGTATTGCTCTTTAATCGCTGTGCTGATGGCTTCTTTATGTCCCTTAGCTTTGGCGTAATAGCCCCCCATGATCCCTTGTAATTCGGGGAACTCATAGACCACTTCGCTAAGCAGGTCGAGCTTAGACAAACTCAAGGCTTCTTTTAAGTCTTCTTGTAAATTTGGGGCGTATTTTTGTGCGAGGGCTTGCCCGATCGTTTGCTCCCTTTGGACTTTGTTAGCGAGTGTGCCCAAGCCTTGCACAAAGGCGATTTGTTCTAAGTTTGTATTTTGGGGGCTAAAGGGGCTTTTCAGGTCGTTTTCATAAAAAAACATGGCATCGCTAAGACGCGCTTTGAGCACCTTCTCATTGCCCGTCACAATCTCTTTAAAGTCGGTAGGGTTGTCTAAGGGCGTGTTGCCGACTACGATAAAACCGGCATGCAAAGCCCCCTCTTTAAAAATGGCAAAGTAGCGTTGGTGCTCTTGCATGGAGGTGGTGGTGATTTCAGGGGGTAGGCTTAAAAATGTGGGGTCAAATTTGCTATAAAGGGCGGTGGGGTAGCTTGTGATCGCCACGACTTCGGCGAGCAAATCGCTATCCACTTGCACCTTAAACCCATGCTCTTGTTCTAGGGCGTGGATTTCGTTTAAGATTTTCACTTCTCGAGCTTTGGGGTCTAAAATGACTTTACCTTGTTCTAAGGTGTCAAAATAAGCGTCTATGTTAGGGGTTTCATGCCAGCCAAAGCCTTTGGAGAAGTGCAATTTTGTGGCGCGCTTTGTGGTGCATAAAAAGGTTTCTTGGCAAAGGGGCAAGGGGACTTCATCACTGCCAAAAAGCACGCAAATATTATGCACGGGGCGGATAAAGCGGGCTTTGACCTCCCCCCACGCCATGCTTTTGCCAAAGTCTAGGGCTTGCAAGAAGTTTAAAATGAGGCTGTCTAGGAGGGGAGTTGTGGGCTTGGGCGCAATTTGCATGCAAGCGTATAAAACTTCTTTATTATTTTTTGTGGCTGTTTGCCACATACGAGGCACTTCCAAGTTCAATTTTGTGTAAAAGCCTTGCCCTATGGCGTTTAGGGCATTGTCTGTTACACCCACAGCCACAGGCGGACCGAAAAACTCTTGTGTGCTTGTGGGCGTGTGGGTGGGGAAATTTGGGGCATGCAACACAAGCCTTGTGGGGGTGTAGTGCAACCTGGTATCGGTGCTTAAGTCGTGTGCGCTTAAAAGGGTTTGCCATTTGTCTAGCATGTGGGGGAATTCTTGCAAAAGGGGCTTAGCGGGCAACTCTTCTAACAAGATTTCAACAAGGAGGGCTTGGTCCAAGTAGACTCCTATGTGAAAGGTGGTTTTTATGGTGTTCAAGGGTTACTTCTGCTACAATTATAGCAAAATCACAATGAAAAACTCTTAAGAGGTTTGTTATGCAATGCGTGTGCCGAGCGGTTTTAAAAAGGGTCCGTTTTTTTTCGTTAGCCTTGTTAGCTTGTCTTTTTTTGCCTAACGCCCTGATCGCAGATCAGGTAAAAAAGAAGGTGTCTTTGGCTGAGTGTGTGGATCCGCATAAATTTAGCCTTGCGCAAAAACGCATTTTGGTGTATGCCTACCGCTACGGTTTTAAAGATAATTTGGGCTACGAGTTAGCCGCCATTGCGTGGAAAGAGTCTTGCGCGGGCATGTATCGGGTGGATTTTAGCGACCCGAGTGCAGGCATTTACCATGCCTATATTCCCGATGTGCTTAAGCTTTACAACGAGCGCGACACCCGTTTTATGCAAAGCGTGTATGGGGATTTGCTCATTAAAGATAAAAACTTCGCCTCTAGAGTTGCCCTAGACACCTTGATTAGTTGGAAGCGTATCCATAAGGGGGATTTAAAGGACATGATCAAGTCCTACTACAAGGGTTTGCGCTGGCAAAAAAACGAACGCATTGACCAAATTGCCGATGAGTATTACCAAGACATCGTCGCCAAAATCAAAACCTTGCAAGGCATGATGCCCACCTTAGAAGAGAGCGTGGATGAAATCCGAGCTGCACCTCTACAAACCACCGAGTATACAAAATATGCACATGCGAGCAAGGAGGTGGCGCAAATGCAACCCGAACCCCAAATCGCTCCTACCCCAAAGCCCCACAACACCCCCAAAAAGCACTACAACCCCCACCCCCACCACAAGCTAAAACCAACCACCAGAGCGCACCAGAGCGCACCTAAATACACCGAACCTAGGGATAAAACCCACACGGGCAAAACGCCTAAAAACAGCAAGGATGCCAATAAAATCATCTTGATGCAAGAATCGCCGGTGTTTTAAATGCAAAAGACCCTCCTAATCATCACGGATGGGATCGGGCACAACCCCAACCCTGAAGGCAATGCCTTTATGGCGGCCAAAAAGCCCACCTACGATTGGCTCTTTGAGCATGTTCCCCATAGCCTGCTCAAAACGCATGGCCTCAGTGTAGGGCTACCCGAAGGGCAAATGGGCAACTCGGAGGTGGGGCACATGTGCATGGGGGCGGGGCGGGTGCTCTACCAGGACTTGGTGCGCATTTCTAAGGCATTTGCAGCAGGGGACATTGAGGACAACCCCGCCTTAAAGAGCGTAACTGATCACGCCAAAGTGGTGCATGTTGTTGGATTGATGAGTGATGGGGGGGTGCATGCGCACATCCAGCACTTCACCAGCATGGCATTACTCTTAGAAAGGCTAGGCAAAAAGGTGTGGTTGCACTTAATCACCGATGGGCGCGACACTCTGCCCCAAAGCGCATTGGGCTATTTAGAACACATCACTTCCATTTGTAGCGAAAACATCCGCATCGCTAGCCTATCGGGGCGTTTCTTTGCTATGGATCGCGACAAACGCTACGAGCGGCTGCTAAAGGCTTATAACTGCATCGTGCACGCCGCCAATAAAACAGACTTTGGTCCCGATCGCTACATTAAAGAAATGTATTTTCGAGGGATCACTGACGAATTCATCGAGCCGGCTAGCTTTGCCACCTACACGGGCATGTTTGATGGCGAGGGGGTGGTTTGCATTAACTTTAGAAGCGATCGCATGCGCCAATTAGCCCAAGCTTTGGGGGGGAGTGAGGAACTAGAGGGCTTTAAAGCCCCTCCAGAGCTTTACATCGCCACAATGACAAGCTACAGCCCCGACTTTACCTACCCCGTGCTCTTTGAAAAACCCAACATCACCCACACTTTAGCCCAAGTGGTGGCAGATGCGGGGCTAAGCCAAGCGCACATTGCCGAAACCGAGAAATACGCCCATGTGAGCTTTTTTATCAATGGTGGGGTGGAAGAGCCTTTTAAAAACGAAGAGCGGATTTTGATCGAAAGCCCCAAGGTTAAAACCTACGACCTCTGTCCTGAGATGAGTGCCTTTGGCGTGGCTAATGCCGTCTGCGAACACATGCAAAAGGGCAAGGATTTAATCATCGTCAATTTTGCCAATGGAGACATGGTGGGGCACACAGGCAATTTTAAAGCGGCGGTTTTAGCCGTGGAGGTGGTGGATAAAGCCCTAGGGCAAATTGTGCAACTAGCTAAAGAGCTCGATTATGCCCTCGTGCTCACCAGCGACCATGGCAACTGCGAACACATGCAAGAAGGCGAGCAGGTGCTCACCAACCACACCACCTATGAGGTCTATTGTTTTGTGATGGGGCATGGGGTCAAACGCCTGAAAAACGGTGGCTTAAACAATGTCGCCGCCAGCGTGTTGAAACTGATGGGCTTAGAAATCCCTAGCACCATGGACGCGCCCTTATTTTAAAATCTCTTGCAAGTGAGAGAGGTTTTTATAAAAGGTCTTGTATCTCTCTTGCGCCTGCTCTAATTTGATGGGGATGAAATGCACCTTGTGCCCGGGCAGCATTTGGGCTAGGGCAACCACGCTTTCTTTAAGTAGGGTGGCAATTTTTGGATAGCCCCCCAAGGTTTGCCTATCTGCCATTAAAACGATGGGCTGCCCGCTGCTTGGCACTTGCACGCTGCCCAGAACCAGGGGGTTAGACACCAGCTCTTTTAACAAACGCCGCTCGAGGGCTATTCCCTCTAAACAAATGCCCATGCGATCGGCTCTTTTTGTGATCGTGTAGGTGGAGTGGAAAAAGCGGCGCACACTCTGCAGACTAAAATAGTGCGCCTCTGTGCCTAAGAGGGCGGGCAGGCTCGTTTCTTTGGTATAAAGGGGGCGGTGCTTCTTTGGTAACAAGCGTTTTTGTTGCGGAGGGCTTGGGAGTGTAAATATCTCATCGCCCTTTTGCAGTGTGCGCCCCAAAAAGCCCCCGATTTTCGCGCGTATGTAAGTTGCTCTGCTACCCTGCACTAGGGGCACTTGCACCCCCCCGCTCAAAGCCAAATACGCCCTAGCCCCACTCACAAGCTGGCCAAATTCTAAAATATCGCCTGCTTGCACGGCATAAGACTCCCAATTAGAAATCTGCGCCCCATTGAGTTTAGGACTTAAATTTGCCCCAGTAAGGGCAATTTGCATGGGCTTTAAAAACTCTAGGGTGTCGCCCGTGTAGGTCATTTCTAAAAGGGCTTGCTCTTTGGCATTGCCCACTAACCAATTTGCCACACATGCGCTAAAGGGATCCATCGCCCCGCTTATAGGGATACCTAGTGCAAGATAGCCCACCCGCCCCAAGTCTTGGATAGTGGTGCTTAGCCCCGCTTTTAACACCCGCACACTAGGCATGCAGGCTATCCTTTGGCACAAGGGTGCGCTTTAGGGTGTGTGGGCTATTTTGAAACTCTTTGAGACTAATGGGCTTGTAGCGGACATAATCGCCGGCAAAAATAGAGACGGGGGGTTCGTTGTTGGGCTGATAAAGACTGATGGGGGTTTTAGCGAGGATATGCCAGCCGGCCGGGCTAGCGATGGGGTAAATGCCCGTTTGTTCGTTGGCAATGCCAATGGAGCCCGCAGCCACTTCTAATCTAGGCGTGGCAAGGCGGGGCAGTTTGAGCGCAGGGTCTAGCCCACCCAAATAAACAAAGCCGGGCAAAAAACCCAAACAATACACCAAGTAATCCCGCCCGCTGTGCCTTTCTATCACCTGCGCCACGCTTAAACCCGTTTGTTCTGCCACGCTTTGTAAATCCAGCCCTAGCTCATAGCAGGCGGGCACTTCCACCAAATACACCTCTTGCTCCTCTTGTGTAGAGAGCTCTAGGCTCAAGGCTTGCACCTGCTCCACCAAGTGGGTATAAGAGCAAATGAAGGGGTCATACACCACAAGCAACGAGGCATAGGCGGGCACAATCTCTAGCACCCCTTGTAACCTTTGCACCTTTAATTTTTCACACAACAAGCGCACCTTGGCATTGAGGCTAGGTTCAATCAGATCGCCCAAGGTGATCAACAAAGCATCCTCAGCGCAGGGTTTAAACTCCACTTTAAGCCCCAAAGAGTTTGAAGAGCGGTTTTAAAGAGAGCAGCCCCCAATAGCCACTAAAGCCCACCACCACCCAGCCCAGCACGTTTAAGATGGGGGGGTGCTTGTAAGTGCCCACGATTTTAGGGCTCTTGGCGGCGATGAGCATGAGGGCTAGAGTTAGGGGCAAAATCAGCCCATTGAGTGCCCCAGCGGCGATTAGGAGCGTGGCGGGTTTGCCTATGCCCAAAAAGATGAGAGCCGACACACCGATAAAGCCCACCACCCAAGTGTTCTCCTGCCGCCTCACCCAGCTTAAGTTCTTTAAAAACGACACACTCGTGTAAGCCGCGCCCACAATGGAGGTGAGGCTTGCGGCTAAAAACACCACGCCAAAAACCACCCGTCCCCACCCCCCAAAGGACTCAAAGGCACTAAGAGCGGGATTGGCAGGATTTAGCACTACTCCCCTCTCAACCACCCCTAAAATCACCAAGAACAACAGCCCCCTCACTAAAGTTGCCACAAAGATGCCCAAATAAGCGGCTAAATCCACTTCTTTTAGGCGATGAGCACCACAGACCCCAGCATCCAAAAGCCGATGCCCGCCCGAGAAAATGATGTACCCCCCCACGGTGCCCCCGATTAAAGTCAACACCGCCACCATAGAAAAGTGGCTCGGGTGTAGGCTCTCTTTGAGGACTTGCGCTAGGGGGGCTTTGGCGTGCAGGGCGACAAAAGCCATCAGTGCCACCATCAACACCCCTAAAATTTGCGTCATTTTATCCATGAAAAGCATCGCCCGCTTGAAGAGAAACACAAAAATGGCTAAACACGCCCCAAGCCCAGCCCCACTTTTTAAATTCAGTCCGACCAATACCTGCAAGCCCAACGCCACCCCGCCCACATTGCCAATGTTAAAAACCAAGCCTCCTAGACAAATTAAGAAAGCCAAAAATGCCCCAAGCCCGGGCACTAGGGTGCTGGCAATCTCTTGCCCCCTTTGATTGGCTACTGCAAGCACCCGCCACACATTGAGCTGGGCGATCAAAGAGGCTAGGGTGGCGATGAGGATCGCGCAGGCAAAAGCACTTTTGAGCTCCTGGGTAAATTGCGCGCTTTGGGTAAGAAAGCCCGGGCCCACCGCTGAGGTCGCCATTAAAAAAGCTGCTCCGAGTAAGTGGCTAATGCGTCCCCCTTATGAACTCTCCTAGAGGTTTGATGGCTACCCCGTTTTTTAGCAAAACTTCTCTGATTTGCATGGCTAGCCACACCGCTTGGGGATTGTCACCATGTACGCAAATGGAGTCAGCCACGATGTCTATGCTCTTGCCGCTGATGGTTTGCACCTTGCGCTCTTTTGCCATGCAAACCACGCGCATTAGGGCTTCGTTTAAATCACTGACAAAGGCTTTTGGGTGGTCTCTTGGCACCAGCCGCCCATCGTCTAAGTAGTGCCTGTCGGCAAAGACTTCTTCAGCGATTTTTAAACCCATGTCCTGCCCCAACTTTGCCATAGGGCTAAGGCTGGGCGCGAGCACAATTAAATGGGGGTCAAAGTCTCTGATCCCCTTAAGCACCTCCAAAGCGAGTTTGAGATCATAGGCGGCTTGGTTATAAAAACTCCCGTGCAATTTGACATGTTGCAAGGGGGTTTTCTGTGCTTTGGCAAAGGCAAAGAGTGCGCCCACTTGATAGAGGGTATAAACCCTAGCTTCTTTAGGACTGATATTCAAATGGCGCCGCCCAAAGCCTAGTAAGTCAGGATAACCCGGGTGTGCGCCCAGCCCTAGGTTTGATTTTTGAGCAAGACCCACCATTTCTTGCATGATCAACGGGTCGCTCGCATGCCAGCCACAAGCCAAATTTACGCTGCTGACAAACTCCATGATGGCGGTGTCATCGCCCAAGCGGTACACCCCAAAGCCCTCGCCCATGTCGCTGTTTAAATCCACGCAATCCATGTTAGAATGATAACACGAAATTCTAAAGGACAAGAAAATGCTAACCCCGATTGTGCAGGCTCTGCAAGCCCTCGCCCCCAAAGTGTATCAGGCAATCAAGCAGGGCGATACCCATTACACTGCCCATAAAAACCCCACAGCGGATCTACAGCTTGCCGTGGATGTGGCGGTGGATCAACTCATTTTTGATGCCCTGATGCAAGTGCCAAGCATAGGGGGCGTGATGAGTGAGGAGAGGCAAGAGGCGCAGTATAAAGAGCAGGGAGATTTTTTAATCGCCTTTGATCCGCTCGATGGCTCTAGCGTGGTGGGGGCAAATTTTCTAGTGGGGAGCATTTTTGGGGTGTATGATCGCCCTGCTTTGGGTTTTGCTGAGCCAAATATGGCACACCATATCCAAATGGGGGCGTATATTCTGTATGGGGCGAAGTTAGAGTTGGTGGTGGCAAGCACACAGGGTGTGGTGCATGAGGTTTTTGATGAAGGTAGCCACGCGTGGCATAGCAAGAAATGCTTTGAGTTGAAAGACAAGGGCAAGAACATTGCCCCAGGGGGCAGCTGGCAGCACTTTAGCCCTGATTACGTGGAATTTTTAATGTCGTTTTTCAAGCAGGGCTACCGTCTGCGTTACAGCGGGAGCATGGTTGCCGACATACACCACTTACTCAGCAAAGAGGGGGGGCTCTTTTGCTACCCAGCCACTACAGATGCTCCCCTAGGCAAGTTGCGTAAACTCTTTGAGGTCTATCCCCTAGCCTTTGTCGTAGAAAAGGCGGGAGGCCTTAGTTTTGATGGCATGCAAAATATCTTAAACGCCCCCTTAAACAGCCTGCACGACAAAAGCCCGTGTTTTCTAGGCTCAAAAAAGGAAATGGAGGCACTAAAGCAGTGGATGCGTTTGAACAAAAACTAGATGAATGGAAACAAAAGGTGCAGGCTTGCCAAGAGCGTAAGGGCGTGGGCTCTTGCTTGCGTTGCAGCTTGACTTTAGAGTGTGCGGATAGAAAAGCTTATGTTGCCAGCGTGTATGCAAGCATGAACAAAGGCCAGCAGGGTAATTTTGATTTTTAGTTAAAGGATTTTTGATGTTTATGAAGAGGTTCGGGCTTGGTATGGGGTGTTGTGTGCTTTGGCTAGCGTGGCGTTGGCTAAGAGAAATGGCGTGTATGTGTCGGGCGGTTTGCAATACACCTTAGTAAAAACCACCATTTCTGGGAGGTGTATGCCAATGAGGCGTGGCCTTTTGCCTTGAGCGGTTACACCTCGGGGATGAGCAATATGCATGCTTTAGCCTCAATGCGGGCTGTAAGTGGGGGCAGACTACCTTTTTAACTTCATTGACAAATACAAAATGCAGGTGGGCTTTTTAGGGGTTGGTGCTTGCGGGCAGTTCGTGGAGCAACTCGTAGGCTTCCTATGTCAAAAACCTAATGCCCCGGAGTAAACGAGAACTCCAAGCCAATGTGGAAGGATTCATAAAAAACATATCGGTATAAAAAGTTGCCACACTTATAATTTGCTAACTAGTCAAATGGTAGGGCTTTGGCTAAAAGCGTGCTATAATGGCGGGTTTAAAATTGATAAAGGAAAAGATCATGAAAAAACATATTTTGTATGCTACCTTTTGCACCGCTCTTTTAATGACAGCTTGCACAAGCCAAAGCACCCCCACCAAAAGCGCAGCACCTAGCAAATCTACCACAGCGAAAAAAGCCCCTACACAAAGTGCACAGCAAGGTGCACAGCAAGACCAAGACGATGACATCAACTACGAAAGACCTCTCATTAGAGGGAAAAAGTAAGGCAATGCAAGCCGGGTTAAAGGCATTATAAACCTTACAAACTGATACATATAAAGAATAGCTAAAAAACATCTTAAACGGGTCTATGAAGGAAAAATGGTCGGAGTAGCGGGATTCAAACCCACGACCTCACCCACCCCAAGGGTGCGCGCTAATCAGACTGCGCCATACTCCGTAAAGGGCTAATTCTATCCAAACAAGATTAACTTTAACTTAAGTTTCGCACAAAGTTTCGCACTTGCAAATCCAAAGATTTGATTTGCTCTAAACTCTCTAAGGGGGGTAGATTGTCTTTAAAGTGCTCTAAACTTTGTGCCACCAATGTCCTCATTTTGCCAAAAGAAATGCCCCCCGTTTTAAAGGCTTTTAGAGCTTCTTCATTGCTGGCATTCAGCACAACACCTAGTTTTGGCTGTTGTAATAACAAATTTTTAAAGCCCCAAAGGGGATACCTGATCAAATCGATGGGTTCAAAGTTTAGCGAAGTGTTAAATAAATCTAAGGGTTTCATAGGGGCATTTAGAGCATTTTTGGGGCTTAAAGCATGGATAATGGGTAGGCGCATGTCTGGCTGACTAAGTTGGGCGTGCCAGCTTTGGTCTTTAAAGCGCACAAGCGCATGCACACAAGAGCTGCGCTCAATGCATGCCTCCACTTTGAGTCCTCCAAAGAGCCAATATGCTTCTAAGACCTCAAAAAGTTTATTGATCATGCTTGCAGAGTTGATTGTGATGTCTATTCCCATTTGCCAGTTGGGATGTTTAAGCACTTCGCTAAGGCTTTGGTGTGCGATTTGCTCTAGGGGAGTGTCGCGCAAAGCCCCTCCACTAGCGGTTAAAAATAAAGCATCTATGCATTCTTTTGGCGTGTTTTTAAGCAAAGAGTGGAGGGCAAAGTGTTCGCTGTCAATGGGCAAAATTTGTGCGTCCTTTAAGAGCCACCCACCCACTACCAACGATTCTTTATTGGCTAAAGCTAAAGTTTTACCTGCCCTCACAGCGCATAGACTAGGCTCAAGCCCCCCAAAGCCTACAAGAGCATTCAACACGAGTTCACTTTTAGAACTCACCACCATTTGGGCAATCCCCTCTGCCCCGATAAAGACTTCTGTGCCCGTGGGGGCTTTTAGGTGAGGGTAGTCTTTTTCATCTAAGATAGCGATTTTTTTGGGCTTATGTGTAGCGATTTGGGCATTTAATAATTCCACATTGCGCCCCGCACTTAACGCCTCTATGGGCAAGTTAAAAAATTGCGCCACTTCTAGAGCTTGTCGCCCTACTGAGCCTGTGCTACCTAAAATGATCATAAAGACACTTCTAGGGTTGCCTTGGTGTGCAGCAAAAAGTGCAAACTCACAGCAGCAAAAAACATGGCATCCAAGCGGTCCAACACCCCCCCATGCCCGGGTAAAATATTCCCGCTGTCTTTGATGTTGGCTCGCCTTTTTAAGGAGCTTTCATATAGGTCGCCCCAAATCGCACTGATTGCCATGATGGCACTTGCAACAAAAGCGTAGAGAAAACCCATATACTTTAGCCCCACTAGTCCCCCCACCACACTAGCCAACATGAACCCAATGAACGCCCCCTCAAAAGTCTTTTTAGGAGAAGAGGGGCTTAGGGGGGTATTGCCAAAAAGCCGGCCGCCAAAATACGCCCCTACATCGGTTGATACCACCACCACCACGAGCCACACCACCGCCATTACCCCAAATCCTTTAAACAAAGCCAAAATGTAGACAAAGGGTAATGTGGGGTAAAGAAAGACTAAGGCATGGCTCACATCTAAAGCCCGATAAGCCAAATACCCGATTATGAACATGCCCACAAAGAACACGCTTTCAACGGGGGGGGTTAAATAGACTAAAAACCACACAAAAATTAAGCCTACATAGTGCCACACACTAGGCGTAGAACCATAAATTTTTTGGTAAATTTGTAGAGCCTCATGCCCCCCAATTAAATAGGCGATCCCAAGCACTGCCCAAAACACCCACATAGAGTTTAAAGAAAGCACCACAATGGCTAAAAGAAGTAAGACCGCCCCTGTGATGTAACGCGCCTTTTCCCCTAAAAATTTTGATTTAAGCTTCATGGCAATCCTTAGCACACAAAAGTAAAACCAAGACATAATCAAAAGCACCGATCAAAACCCAAAAACCCACTTTAACCATAGCTAGAAGCACGACCGCTGTCGTGGTGTTGAGAGTGGTGGTAACAAGCTTAAATCGCCCACGCATCTATCACACGCCCATTAAAAACACAATGGCGGCAACAAAAGGCAACTCTGCAATGTCTAGCTTGGGCGCATTTAGACTCTGCTGTATGCTCTCCAAATGGGCAGACATCGCTAACACAAAACCACCCATAAACCCTATCCAAGGGATGTAGCGGCTGATACTCGGCTGCGACATAGCAATCCTTGAAAAATAAAATAAAATTTTCATTGTAGAGTAAAAGGACTTGTAGTTTGTTTAAAACTACCAGCGGTAGCCTAAAGATGCGGAGAAAATACGCAATTGTCCTAAATCGTTAGATTGGTAGTAGCTGTTGCGGTTGCTTTTAAAGGTGAAAGTCCCCCCCCAGCCGATGTCAAAGCCCCTAAAGTTGTATTTCGCCCCAAAGGCGATGGTGTAGCCATTGGAGTCGGGAATGCCAATCGCCTCTTGGGGGCTAGGGGCTTGGTCGTAACTAAACGCCCCCATAAGGCGCAAAGATCGCCCCATATAAGTCGCCCCTAACCTAAAGGTGTTGGTGTCGCGCCAGCCCGCCCCCATGTTCATCACCCCACTAAAATCTGCCAAGCCGACCATTTTTTTGAGGGTGGCTGAATTTAGATATTGCACGGTGCCCCCGATGCCCTGATAACTCGCATTGGCAAAGTCGGGGGTGACTAAGAATTTATTGCCCTGCGACCAAAAAGTGCGCCGATACACCCCCTCAAGGCGCAAATGGTGCTTAAAAAACTCGTGGGCGTAGGCGATGTCGATCATTTCGGGCAAGGACACATTGATGTTTAAATACCCCCGTGTGAGCACATTCCCTAAACTTGGACCTAGCTCGGTGAGGGCGGTCAAATTCCCGTACATGTTAAAGGTAACGCTGCTGTTATAGACCACAGAGAACATGCCATTGTCAAACACGCGCATGCTCGCCGCTGCCCTATAGCCCCCGCTCCACGCACTGCCATTGCTCTGTTGCACGACCTGAGAAGTCCCATAGAGATTAGAGTCGGCTTGTGTGAGCCCACTATCTTCCATGATTTGCTTAAGCCCATAGTAATAAGCCTCGCAGGTGGGGGAATTTTGGTTCATCTCAGCCGTGCAAGCCATAGCAGGTTGGTAGCCAATGCTAGCAAGCTTATTGCGCATGCTAGCGGGCACTTGCTGGCTAAAGACATTGTTAGGCAAACCCACAATTTGGCTACCCTTAAGCACAGATGCGCCGTGTAAGGGCACATACACAGTGTTGTTAAAACTGCCCGTGGCATAAAGCCCGCGCCCCGCCACGCCCACAGAAAAGCGGTTTTTAATGGTGTAGCTGATGCTGGGGGCAAGCTCGACCATCATGATAAAAACATCGCGCAAGAACTCGCCCCCGGGTCCGTGCCACTTCATGCCAAGCCCTGAGGGGGCGGTAAAGCTCCCCCCAAAGGTGAAACCATTGTGTGTGCGGCTTTTATAAAAAAATTTAGGCAGGATAAAATTTGTCGTGCCTGTCCAGCCGGGCACCACTTGGTTGCTTGGCATGGAAGCCACCGTATAGACTTTTTGTTTAGTGAGGTTTTCTAGATTACCGATAAATTCATTTAGGGCTTTCCAACCCCCATTGATGAGCGTGTCAGCAGCTGACTTGGCGACCCCTCCAGCCCCCAAAATGTTGATGATACCCTCATAGTTTTCCGGACCCCCCATTTTAAGGCTTGTGATGGAATATAAACCTTGGTTGCTGCTAGGCACCATAAACTTAAAAGCGGGGATATTAATGACCGTGCTGGTTACTTCAAATTCGCTACGATTCTCCCCCCAATCGTTGGCAAAGCCCATGTTTGCTGGGTTGTAATAGCTCGCGTCTGCCCCCCTAGCCCCGGCGACATACGCCGAGCCTAAAGCCGTGCCATTGAGGCTTTGTTCGGAGATTTGAAATCCATTTGCCACCAAAGACACCGGTAAAAGAGGGCATAAAAAGCGTAAACGCAAACAAGCTCCCTACTGTGGGTGGTATTGCTCGATCACCACGGCCGTGCCGGTGGTCATGTTTTGGAACAAGATTTTTCCAAAGGTGCGCTCGTAGTAGATGAGTTGCCCGTTTTCCACAAAGCGTTGGATGAGCGTGCCATTGGGGGCGATCTGCTTGCCGATGCCTTGAAAAATATCCCGCCCTAGGACTATGTCGTCAAAAAGGTCGCCATAGCTCACCTTGCCAAACATATCCCTAGCTGCGCTCCACTTCGCCGTGCAAGTGCCCGAAAAACAGATGTAGTTTTTTTTGATGACAATGTCGCCAAAACGGTGGCTGAGTTTGTAGAGCACCAACTCCAAATCCCCCTCTTTGGTGCGCCCGATTGTGCCGTAGTCATAAAAACGCAATACAGGCGTGTAGATGTAAATGAGCTTGAATTTTTCTAACTCTTGCTTGATCTTGGCTTCTTGTTCTCTTTCGCGCTGGGCATAACTCTTTTTAATGAAAAGTTTTTTATGGGGCTTATGAGGTTTATGGGACTTATGAGACCTATGGGGTTTTTTAGGTTTGGGTTGGTGGTGGCAAGCACTCACAAGAAAGCCAAGAAACCCAATGGCTAACAACCGCCCCCACAAAGCACCCCAGCGCAAAATCTAGCCCACTGCCCTATCCGCGTGCGCGGTTAAAGACATTATACCAAATGCGCCCGTCCAATTTGAGCTCCATGCTCACTTGGCAAAGCCCGTCTTTGTAGATCGTTTCGGTGATCTCGGCGTTGCGGATCAAGGCATTGACTTTTGTTTTAATCACAGAGTTTTGTAAAATCATGTCCTTGACCGTGTCGGTCGCATTCACGCGGATCCCATACATTTTTTCGCCTAGTTGGCGGTAACCATCCACAATCGCCGCCCTTTTGGCTAGAGCCAAAGCCTGAGAGGGTGAAATGGTTGATTCGGGTGCGACACCCATCCCCACTGCGCTAAGTTCGATGATATTAGTAGGGGTGAGGATCGGAGTGTTGGTGATCATGGCACTCTCACCAGCAGAAGGCGCAACGCTCTGGGAGGAATTGTCAAAGCGAGTTTCGATCTGTGGAGAAGAGGAGGCGGGTTTGGGAAAAACGGGCATGGAACGGGGGCTGCGCCCATTGTTAAAAGTCGTGGGGGGGTAAATGGGGGCTTGTAAGCCTGTGGCTGAGGGTGGGATGAGCTGCGTAACACCGGGCTTTTTAAACCAACCACACCCTACAAATCCTGCAACCAATCCAACGGATAGGCACAAAGAGGCGGCTTTCTTTAAAGCACCAACGCCGAACGCCAAATTCGCTTCTTGCTTCATCACACAAACCTTTAAATGATTTAAGCCCCCATTCTAACACAAAAACCCTAAAATTTGTAAAAAGCTTGCCAGCGTTTTTGAAGAAGGAGTGTGCCAAAAAGGAGTATAAAGCTCAAAATGCTTAAAGTGAGGGCATACTGATTGGCTAGGGAAAAATTATTTGCTTCAGCTTGGGTGTAAATGGCGATGCTTGCCACTTTTGTTTGCCCTTCAAGCCCGCCCCCCACCATCATGACCACCCCAAACTCGCCTATGGTGTGCGCAAAAGTCATGGTGGCTGCCATGAGTAGGGCGGGCTTAATGTTGGGTAAAAGCACCCGAAAGAAAGTAAAAATTTTGCCTTTGCCCAGCGTGTAGCTGGCTTCTTTTAGCGACTTTGGCAAACCCTTTAGGGCGTTTTGGATCGGGTTTACCATAAAAGGCAGAGAAAAGATTGCACTAGCCAGCACCAATCCACTAAAGCTAAAGACAAGGTGGATATGAAATTTTTGCAAAAACGCCCCTAGTGGGCTTGTGGGCGCAAAGAGCACTAAGAGATAAAAGCCTAACACTGTGGGGGGTAAAACTAAGGGCATCCAAATCAAGGTTTCAACCACAAGTTTTAACACCCCATTTTTAAACGCCAAATACGCCCCAAAAGCCAACCCTATGGGGCATAAAATCAAAGTCGTTAGGCCCGCCAGCTTAAAGGTGAGGGCTAGAGTGGCGGTAAAACTAGTGTCAAAAGGGAGCAACTGAGTAGCCATGAGATTTAAGGATTGCTTGCCCTCTCGAGCTTAAAATAAAATCCGCAAAATCCTTGGCAAGCTTTTTAGTCCCCCCCCATTTGGTGAGCACCATTGCCTGCTCTATAGGGCTGTAGTATTCCTGCGGGACGATTAAATAATGTGCCTTTTTATCCATTTGCATTAAAGATAGGGCACTAAAACCTAGCTGTGCGGCTTTGCTAGCGACATATGCATTTGCTTGCGCTACAGAGCTAGCTTCAGCGATTTTAAGCTGCAAGACATCGACTAGGTGCAGCTTTTGCAAGACTTCTATGCTAGCCCGCCCATAGGGGGCTAGGGTAGGGTTGGCGATGGCTAGGTGGTTGTAAGAACCTTGCAGAACCTCTAAGGACTTTACGGGTCTAGTTGCGCTCCAAAGCACTAAAATCCCTCGGGCATAAACCCGCACGGGATAGGAGGTGATGCCGTCTGCAACTAATTTTGAGGGTCTTTGCTTGTCGGCGCTGATGAACAAATCATAGGGCGCGCCTTGCGTGATTTGGTTAAACAAGTGCCCCGAGGAACCAAAGCTTAAAAATATCTCGTCTTTGGGGTGTTGTCTTAGAAATGCCGTTTTGATCGCCACTAAGGCTTGGCTTAAATTTGCCGCCGCCGCGACCTTGATCTGCTCTCCAAAGCAAAAACCCACCACCAAGACAAAAACTAAAAAACGCATCAAAATCCTTTTTACCCAAATTACAAACCTTATTATAGACCCATACCACTAAATATTAAGCATTGTGCTACAATGTTTGCCTTATCAAAGGAAGCGCATGACAAATTTAGAGAGAGTGGAGCAGGCGATCAACGCCCTCAAAAATGGGGAGTTGGTGATTTTAATGGATGATGAGGACCGCGAAAACGAGGGGGATTTGGTGATGGCGGGCATTTTCACCAGCCCCGAGAAGATCAACTTTATGGCCAAATACGCAAGGGGGCTCATTTGTGTCGCCCTCACCCAAGAGATCGCAAGCAAGTTTGATTTAAAGCCCATGGTGAGCCACAACGACTCCAAGCACGAAACGGCGTTTACAATTTCCATTGACGCAAAGGCAGCCAAAACGGGCATTTCCGCCTATGAGCGCTCGCTCACCATTGAGCTGCTATGTAAAGAGCACAGCACGCCGACCGACTTTGTGCGCCCGGGGCACATCTTCCCCTTGATTGCTAAAGAAGAGGGGGTGTTGGTGCGCACAGGGCACACAGAGGCGAGTGTGGATTTGTGTAAGTTGGCGGGGCTAAAGCCGGTGAGCGTGATTTGTGAGATCATGAAAGAGGATGGCTCTATGGCAAAAAGGGGGGATAAATTTTTATTAGACTTTGCCAAAACCCACGAGCTAAAAATCTTATATGTGTCCGACATTGTGAGCTACCGCCTGCAGAGCGAGAATTTATTAAATCTCATGGAAGAAGCACCTGCCCATTTGGCGGGCGTGGCTTGCAAGGGACTGGTGTTTTTAGACCATTTAAAGCGCAAACACTTTGTCTACCAATTTGGCAACCTAAGCGATGCCCCTTTGGTGCGCTTCCACATTATTAGGAGCGATCGCGAGCTCTTGAGCCATGCAGCAAACTACGGCTTTTTTATGCGGGTGGTGGAGCGGCTGCAGCTTGAGGGCGGGGTGCTGATCTTCATTGACCCGCAGGCTAAAGTGCACGACACGCTGAAAAACTTTGGCATCGGGGCTTTGGTGCTAAAGAGCCTTGGCATCAAATGCTTTAGGCTTCTTACCACGCAAGATCGCCCCGAGTACACCGCTCTAAAGGGCTTTGATTTGGATTTATTAGAGGCGATTTGCCCCTAAGTTTTGCGCGCATAAAGCAGCCCAAAATTCACCCACTTAAACAGCACTTCGGGTTGTTTAAAGCCCGCTTGCTCTAGTAGGGCCATGTTTTCTTGCAGACTGTAAGGCACAAGAACATTTTCTAGGGCTTCTCTTTTAAAGCTGATTTCATTGAGGCTATAGCCCTGTGCTTGCTTGTAAAGGTAGTAGAGTTCGACCATTTGCTTGTCTAAAATGCGATCCAAGCTCATCATTTTCTCCGCCACAAGGATCACCCCCCCGGGCTTTAAGGCGTTAAAAATGCGTTCAATCAAGGCTTGCCGTTGCAAGGGGCGGATAAACTGCAAAGTGTAGAGCAACACCACCGCCCCCGCATTGTCTAAGGGGGTGCTTAATAAATCTTCACAGCGCAAAATTACATTAAAGGTTTTTAATTTTTCTTGCGCCTTTTCTAGCATGCTAGGCGCATTGTCTACACCCACTAGGGGGGTGTTGTCGGGCAAGAGGGGGGCAAGGGTGGCTAAAAAATTGCCCGTAGAACAACCCAAATCATAAACCACGCCCACCAAATCCTGCGCCACAAAGTGGCTAGCCAGTTTCAAAGTTTCTTGGTAGTGGGGGATGGAGCGTGCGAGCATGTCATCAAACATGCCCGCCACCTGGCTGTCAAACTCAAAGCGTTTAGGCAGGGGGGCGCAAAAAAGATCGTCTTTCAAAGTTGGGCAAGCCCAAAGACAGGAGAGCTAGGGTCGGCATAGGCTTTTTTAGGGATGCGCCCGGCTAAATAGCTTTGGCGTCCGGCTAAAACGGCGTGCTTCATGCTTTGTGCCATTAAAACGGGGTCTTTGGCTAGGGCGATGGCAGAGTTGGTTAAAACTCCGTCCGCCCCTAGCTCCATGGCAATGCTCGCATCCGAAGCACAGCCCACGCCGGCATCTACAATCACGGGCACACGCACCGCTTCTTTGATGAAACCGATGTTGTAGCGGTTTTGTATGCCTAATCCGCTACCTATGGGCGAGGCTAGAGGCATCACAGCACTCGCCCCTGCGTCCTCAAGCTTTTTAGCCATGATGGGGTCGTCATTGCTGTAGGCGAGCACATAAAAGCCCTCTTTAGCAAGGATTTTACACGCCTCTAGGGTTTCTAGAGTGTCGGGATAGAGGGTGCGCAAATCGCCGATGATTTCTAATTTAATGAAGTCGATCCCGGTCGCTTCTTTGACAAGCCTAAAGAGCGCAATGGCTTCTTTAGCGTTGACACAGCCGGCGGAGTTGGGTAAAAAGCTGATGTGCGTGTCCTTGAAGGTGTCTAGCAGGTTTTCACTACTCCTATCCGTGATGTTCACCCGCCTAACGGCTACGGTGAGCATGTCCGCTCCGCTAGCTAAAGTCGCCTCTTTAGTGGTGGCAAAGTCCTTATACTTGCCACTGCCCACAATGAGGCGGGAGGCAAAGGTCTTAGGGCCGATGATGAGGGGGTCTTGCACAGCTAGGCTTTCTTATGCACGATTTGGTTGATGTAATAATCTACAGAGCCTAGACCCTCTTTTTTTGCCCACTCTAAACACGCGCTCACAAACGCCCAGTTGATGTGTTCGTAAAACTTTTCAAGGTAGACGGGGCGGGCGTTCTTGTGGTCAATGTAGTAGGCGTGTTCCCACACATCCACGACTAGAAGGGGGACTTTCTGCTCGGTTACGGGAGTGTGGGCGTTGCTGGTTTGCACGATTTCAATTTTGCTTGTCGCGGGGTTATATACCGCCCAATTCCACCCGGAGCCAAAAAGTGTGGTCGCACTCTTAACAAAGGCTTCTTTAAAGGCTTCGAGTGAGCCGTAATCGGTGGTGATGGCGTGTTTGAGCTCCTCGCTCATGTCGGTCGCTTTTGGGCTTAGGCAGTCCCAATAAAAGTCGTGGTTGTAGATTTGTGCGGCGTTGTTAAACACCCCCCCACTAGATTTGGTGAGGATGGTGAATAAGCAGCTGTTTTCAAACTCAGTGCCTTTGACAAGGTTATTGAGGTTATTGACATAGCCTTGGTGGTGCTTACCGTGGTGGTAGTCAAAAGCGGTGGGGCTTAGAAAATCTCCCATGCTATCCTTGCTGTAGGGCAAATCTCTTAAAACAAACATGTTTTCTCCTTGAATTTGAGTTAGGGGGCTATTATAGTCATTTTCATAACATTTTGATAAACAAGGCTTATTTAAGATTCTAAGAGGCGGTTTAAAAGCAGGTCTTGCTGCTCTTGAAAAACTAAAATGGGTTCTTTTAAGTTGTTGTTAAGATAATCCACATAGGGCTTACTGGTTTGGTAGTAGGCGCGGTTGTCGCGCATGTTGATGGCGATTTGGCAAGGGATTTTATTTGCGCTGAGGTAGTGCAGGTTTAACAAGAGGTCATTTAACATGCCAAGTTTGCTTCCACTCACTAGTAGCAATTTTGCCTTAAGGTAGAGGGCTAAATCCACAATCCGCACCTTTTCATCTAGGGGCACGAGCAAGCCCCCCACACCTTCAATGATGAGCAGGTCGCATCTTTCTTGCAGGGTTTTAAGCCTTTTTTCAATGTATTTAAACTCTATGAGGGGTAGGTGGGGCTCAAAGCGCGTCGCTACAAAGGGGCTAGCCGCGAGCACATAGCGGTAAAAACTAATGTCGTCTAAGATTAAATCGGGGTCGATTTGCTGGTTTGTTTCTAAGAATAAGTCGGCATCGCTTTTTTCTTGGGTGTTGATGCCTGTTTCAATGGGCTTGGTAAGTAGGGTTTTAATGCCTTTGTCGTTGTAAAGTTGAGCGAGTTTAAGGGCCATGGTGGTCTTGCCCACATCTGTATTGGTGGCGCTAATAAAAATTGGGCGATGCATTGGGTATCCTTGTTTGTGGGTTTTGGTAGTGGGGTATTATAATACAAATGCTCATAACGATACTTTTAGCTTAACTTTTCTATAATGGAGCTAAATTCTGTGTGAGGATTTGCCATGCTTAGAGTGCTTTTTGGGATCAGCGATACGCAAGAGTGCAGAAGCGGGGTGGATGCGGCAATTAGGCTGTTTTCTAAGATGAAGGAAGTGCATTTCACCTTGGTGCATGTCAGTCCCGAAGTGTTGATTTACCCCGAGAGTGGGATCATGAACTACAGCCAAACCGAGGTGGCTGAGGACGAGCAATCCAAACACCTTATCGATGAGTTCACGGAGCTGTTCGCCCAACAGGGCATTTCTTGCGAGACAGCGTTGAAAATGGGCAACCCCGTGGATATTATCCTAGAAATGGCACCTAGCTTTGACTTACTCGTCATCGGGGCGAGCGAGTCGTCCATGTTCTACCGCCTCTTTGGCTCACACCAAAATAGTTTCATTGACAATTCCCCCATCCCTGTGTTGGTGGCAAAGTAATGCCTCCCATCACCACAAGACTCAACCGCTTATTAAATGCGGCGATGGCCCTAGCGAGCAAGCTCTCACACCGCTACATCACCCCCGAGCATTTGTTTTTTATCATGCTCAATGACAAAGAGGTGCAAGGCTTTTTAAGGCGTTTGGATTTAGACATAGAGGAGGCGAAGCAACTCACCCAAAACCACCTCACCGAGAACATCCCCACCTATGAAAACGCCCCAGAGGGGCATGGCAAAACTCCCGTAAATGACGAGCATTTAAACCGCCTGCTTCAGGCCCTAAGCCGCTACGCCAAAGAAATGCCCCACAAGGTGCTAGATGTGCAGGATTTGCTGTGGCTCATGGTGGAGAAAATCCCTTGCTATGCCACCGAAATCCTAAAAACCTATGGCATTGATGGCCCTAAAATCCTAGAACAACCCCCCTTAACCTTCTCCAAAGAGAAAACCTCCGCTTTAAGGAAGTTCGCCCGGGATTTAAACGCCCTCGCCTCCAAGCACGCCATCGACCCCGTTTCACATAGAGAAGTGGAGATCCAAAAAGTCATCGAGGTCTTGGGGCGGCGCAAGAAAAACAACCCCCTCTTGGTGGGCGAGCCGGGCGTGGGCAAAACCGCCATTGCTGAGGGGTTGGCCTTGAAAATCGCCAACCAAGAAGTCCCCCCATTTTTATCAGGGCGCACCATTTACGCCCTAGATTTGAGTGCGATGGTCGCAGGGAGCAAGTATAGAGGCGAATTTGAAAAACGCCTCAAAAAGACCCTAAAAGAATTACAACGGGACAAGGGAAGTATTTTATTCATCGATGAAATCCACACCGTGCTAGGGGCGGGGGCTTCAAGCGCAGGGGCACTTGATGGGGCAAACATCTTAAAGCCTATGCTCGCTGATGGCTCTTTAAGCTGCATTGGCGCGACCACCTTTGACGAGTTTAGAGCGGTGCTCGAAAAGGACAAAGCCTTTTGCCGCCGCTTTAGTAAAATTGACATCTTAGAGCCCTCTAAAGAGGATTGCTATGGCATCTTAGAGGACATCTCGAGCTACTACGAGCGCCACCACAAGGTCAAATACAGCAAAGAAGCCCTAAAGGCTTGCGTGGATTTGTCCGTGCATTATTTGCACGAAAACTTTTTACCCGACAAGGCGATCGATTTAATGGACATGGCCGGCTCGTTTAAGAAAATCTACGCCCCAAGCAGCCCCCCCCCCACCATTTCTAAAAACGACATTGAAAATGTGCTGTCTTTTAAAATAGACATCCCCAAAGCCCACATCAGCCCCGAGAAGAAAAACCGCCTCAAAGGGCTAGAGGACCAACTCAAAAAAGAAGTCTTCGCCCAAGATCAGGCGATCGCCCGCTTGGTGGAAACCATTAAAATCCACGCTTCGGGTTTGGCGGGGGCAAGAAAACCCGTGGCAAGTTTCTTATTCGTAGGCCCTAGTGGGGTGGGTAAAACCGAGCTAGCCAAAGCCCTAGCCAAGCACCTACACTTGCATTTAGAACGCTTTGACATGAGCGAGTATAAAGAACCGCACAGCATTTCTAAGCTCATCGGTGCGCCCTCGGGGTATGTGGGCTTTGAGCAGGGCGGGCTGTTGGTGAATGCCATTAGAAAGCACCCTCGTTGTGTGCTGCTTTTAGACGAGATCGAAAAGGCGCACCCCAATGTCTACGACCTGCTTTTGCAAATCACAGACGATGCGACCCTCACCGACAACACCGGGCGCAAGAGCGACTTTAGCCACACCATTTTAATTTTAACCTCCAATGCCGGCAGCCAAGCTTTAGGCAAGTTGGGCTTTTTAGAGGACAACGCCCACCGCTACCAAAACGCCCTCAAAGAAATTTTAAGCCCTGAACTGCGCTCAAGACTGGATGCGATTTTAACCTTCAAACCCCTAGACTTGGCGCATTTGGAATGCGTGGTGCAAAAAGAGTGCAAGAAAATCGAGGCCATGCTTGCCCCTCGTAACATCAGCCTTGCGGTGGATAAATCCGCCATTAACTACCTCGCCACTTTATGCCAAAAAGACCCCCTAGGCGCACGCATTGTGGAAAAATTAGTCCATCAGCATATCAAGGTGAAACTGAGCGATGCGCTGCTCTTTGGTGGGCTTAAAGAGGGGGGGAGTGCGAAATTCACATGGCGCAACCAAGAAATGCAATTGACGCTCAAAAACACGAGCAAAACCCGCAAACTGCGCCAAACCACGAAAACGCCCTAATGCCGCTCATCCAAGCCCTGTATAGCAAAATCCACCGCGCGGTGGTTACGGATGCGAATTTAAATTACGAAGGCTCGATCACTCTAGGCGCGGACTTGTTAAAAGCCTCTAAACTTGCCCCCTTCATGAAGGTGGATATTTTAAACATCAACAACGGAGCGCGCTTTAGCACCTATGTCATTGAGGGCGCGGGCTATGAAGTGTGTATCAATGGGGCGGCAAGCCGCTTAGTGCAAAAGGGCGACCTTGTGATCATTGTCGCCTATGTGTCGCTTCCCTTAGAGGACTTACCAAACCACAAGCCTCACATCGTGTTTGTGGACCACAACAACGCCCCCAAGAAGGATATTTCATGTTAGATTTTAGCCAATTTGGCGGTTTGCTCTCCAGCTTGCAAGAGCAGATTAAAGAAATGGAGAACAAGAGCAAGGAAACCACCTTTGAGGCCAAGAGCGGGGGCGGGCTTGTGAAGGTGAAGTTTAATGGGGCGGGCGAGCTCTTAGACATTTTTATAGACGATGGTTTGCTTGAGGATAAAGAAGCCTTGCAAATCTACTTAATGAGCGCGCTTAATGAGGCGTATAAACAAGTGGAGGACGCAAGAAAAAACGCCGCCTTTGGCATGCTCGGGGGGATCAACCCCTTTGCCAAATAGGGTCTTAGATTGATTTAGCCGCCCATGCCCCACGCACGAAAACGCTTTTTGCTTGCTTTTTTAGGGCTGCTGGCTCTCTTTTTAAATGCCCTTCAAGGCTATGACTTCTCGCATTGTGAGGGCTATTACAAAAGGGCGAGCCATTCGGGCAGTGTGTCCTTGTTTTGGAAAGGTGGGCAAGTGTCCTTTGCCCATGGCAAACTCCCCAAGGGGGCGAAAATTTTAAAAGCAGACCCCTTCATCGGCTTTTACTTACTCAAAACCCCCCCTACCGAGTTTGCCTACAATCTCTTAGACATCGACGAGCGTGCCTACACCCACCCCTTAGCAAGTATCAGCGTAGACAGAGCCACTCCCGGGCGCATTGTCAAACGCCAAGAGGGGTTTTTAGACTTTGCTAAGTTCTCTACCCTTGTGGCGGCTAATGGGGTGGTGAGCAATATTTGCTATCAAATTTATGGCGTGGGGGTGGGTGGAGGCTTTATAGAGGCGCGCTACATCAAACGCTTTTTACGCCAAAAGTCGCCCTACTATGGCGACATCGGGGTGAGGGTGCGCCAAAGGGGGGGCGTGGTGGTCGAGAGCATCGATCCTTTTTTTCCAAACAACCCTTTTTTAGAGCAGGACAAAATCACCAATATCAATGGGCGCAACATCAACAATGTGCGGGAGTTTGAATGGGTGGTGAGTAATTTAGCCTACCAGGAGCGCGCCAGCGTGCAGGTTTTAAGAAGGGGGCGTTACAAGACTTTAAGCGTGCGGGTGGATAGACGCTATGGAGGGTTTTTGCTGCCCGATAGTTTTTTAGAGCGCTTTGGCATCCGGCTAAGTCCACATTTTGTCATCCAAACCATCAGCAAGAGCCGCCCCCACGATTTTAAGCTCTTGCATGTGGGCGATAAGCTCGTGTGGATCAACCGCAGACCCATAGCCCCCGCCGGCGTGAGCTTTAGTGCTAAGCTTGCCGCTCTGCGCCGCGCTTTAAGCCACGCCTACATGCAGGGGAGGATTGAAATGTTAGTTTTAAGAAATGGATTTGAGTTCTATGTCCGCTTGTGATTTGCGCTTGTTTAACGAGGTGTGCGCCGCCTTTGAGGCGTATCTTGTCGCGAGTAAGCCAAAACCAAAATTACAAGACTTTGACCCTCCTTTTGATCCCTCTTTTAAATTTGAAACCGCCCTTTGGGAGATGCTTTTAAATGGGGGCAAACGCTTTAGACCCAAGCTTTTATTAGCTGTTGTGTGCGCCTTTGTGCGCTCAAGTAAGCGCATACAACAAGCCCACCCCATCGCCCTAGCCCTAGAGGTATTGCATACTTACTCGCTTATCCACGATGATTTACCTTGCATGGACAACTCCCCCCTGCGTCGCGGTCATCCCACCCTACACACCACCTACAACGAAACCACAGCTACGCTTGTGGGCGATGGTTTAAACACCTACGCCTTTGAGCTCATCGTAAGTGCCAAACTCTCAAGCCCCCTAAAGGTGCGCTTAGTGGCGACTCTAGCACAATGTGGGGGGGTTAGGGGCATGGTGCTAGGCCAAGCCCTAGATTGCCACTTTGAGGGGCAGGAGTTGGAGCAAGCACAATTAGAGAAATTACACACCCTAAAGACGGGTAAACTCATCGCCGCTAGCCTTAAAATGGGCGCACTCATTGCCAAAGAGTTTAGCAAGACCCCCCAACACTTGCCCCAAACCCTCTTTGATTTGGGTTTACACATGGGCTTGTTTTTCCAAGTGCGCGATGACATCATTGACGCCACCCAAAGCCCTGAGCAATCGGGCAAAAGCACGCATGCTGATGGCTTGAAAAACACCTATGTGCGCTTGCTCGGGCTAGAGGGGGCTAGGGGGTATTTAAG
Organism: Helicobacter sp. NHP22-001; assembly: GCF_030270165.1. NCBI lineage: Bacteria > Pseudomonadati > Campylobacterota > Epsilonproteobacteria > Campylobacterales > Helicobacteraceae > Helicobacter > Helicobacter sp. NHP22-001. The sequence goes on from NZ_BSWS01000001.1 coordinate 412,931, forward strand.
CACTTTACAAGCGCAACTTTTAGAGAGGCTAGCACAGCTGCCCCCCGCCCTGAAAGGGTATTTAACGCATTTGCTGGAGAGCTTGGCATGAAGCCTTATATTTTACTCACAAACGATGATGGCTATGAGGCAAGGGGGCTTTTAGCACTCAAGGAGGCGCTAGAACCCATCGCTGAGATCTTGGTGGTCGCCCCTAAAAATGAAAAATCCGCCTGCGGACATGGGGTTACAACCACCCTGCCCTTGCGCTTGGAGCAAATGGGGGATGGGTATTACCGCGTGGACGATGGCACGCCCACAGATTGCGTGTGTTTGGCTTTATCCATTGCCAAACGCCCCTTTGATTTACTCATCTCAGGGATTAACCACGGCTCGAACATGGGCGAGGATGTGCTCTACTCAGGCACCGTTGCCGGGGCGATTGAGGGCACGATCCACAACATCCCCTCCATCGCCTTGTCGCAATACATCAAAGAGCGCAAACTCTTTAGCCAATTTGATTTTGCCCTAGCTAAAGAAATTGCCTTAAAACTTGTAGAGCATTGCTTAAAAGAATACCCCCTAAAGGGGCGTAAGTTTTTAAATGTCAATGTCCCCCAAAGCCCGCATTTTAAGGGGGTGAAAATCACACAGCAGGGCATCCGCTTGTATGCCAACAATATCCACTGCAAGCAAGATCCCAAGGGCAAGCAGTATTGCTGGATGGGGGTCAATCCCTTGCGTTGGGAGGAAAGAGAGGGGACAATGAGCGATTTTAAAGCCCTAAAAGAGGGCTTTGTGTCCATCACACCCATCACGCTGAACATGACAAGTTACGCCGATTTAGAGGGTTTGCAAGGCTGGTTTGCCTAAACTTATAGTAGAATGGGGTTTATGAAAACAAAACACCTTTTTTTGTGGTTGTTGCCTATAGTCTTTCTCTTTAGCGGTTGCCACCGCTTGAACATGGGCTATTTCTCTGAGGTGCGTGGGGGGTATATCTTTAATGTCAGCTCGCCCACGGTGGTGGTCTACAACAAGGAGGACATGGTAACCTCCTTTTACATCCAGCTCATCATCTACGACTTGCAAGAGCTCGGTTTTTACAATGTCTTTAGCATGCTTGAATACCCCCCTGCTAAAGCCAAAAATGTCATTTACGCCCAAGTGGTGCGTAACATCTCTGCCGTGCCTGTGCTCGCCTACCACTACACCCTCATAGACAGAGCTAAGAGCAACCATTGTTATTGGCATGAAGGGCAATTTTATTGCGCCAAAATCCCCACAGACTACTACGCCATCAATGGCTTTTCGGCGTATTCTAAAATGTTGGCTGGGTCGCATTTCATTTTAGACTGGTGGGACAACATTTTAAACAAGCGGGTGCTTTACATTGACGGGAGTGTGAGCGGGAACACCTGCGGGTATGACCGCTTGTATGAAGAGCTCATCTCTAACACCATCGGGCGCATAGACTTCACCAGGTCGGAGCATTACCGCTACTACCACCAACTCCCCATTTACCAGCCCTGCTATAGGCGTTAAAATGCAAATCCGCCGTTTGTTTAACTTCTGTGCGAGCCACATCGTGCGTAACTGCACTTCTAGGCGGTGCGCCACGAGCATACACGGACATAACTACCAAGTGGAAGTCTTTTTAAAAGCACACAAGCTAGACAGAGCGGGCATGGCCTTAGATTTTGGGATTTTTAAAAATGAAATCGCAAGCTTCGTTGACGCATTTGACCACGCACATCATTTTTGGGACAAAGAAGCCGTAGGCTTCCAAAGTTTTATCATGGACACTTGCGAACGCCATGTGAAACTGAGCTTTAACCCAAGTGCCGAGCATTACGCTTTAATGTTCCACCTTTTCATCAGCGCGATTTTAGAGGCAACAGAACTACACAACGACGAGGCGGTGAAAGTCTGCTCTGTGAGAGTGCATGAAACCAGCTATGGCTACGCCCAAAGTGAGGCAGAGGATTTAAGTAACCCCGACTTAATGGGGGCAATCTCTTTAGAGGGCGTGGTGTTTTCCCCCGCCGTTTTAAAAGACATGCCAAATCCAAAACTCTTAGAGCAGCTTTTAAATTACCACCAAGCCAAAGAAAACGCCCAAGTCATGCCTAAAAAACCCTTCTCTAGCCCCCTACCCCTAGCCCAAATATGAGCCTACCCCTAGTCGAAACCTTTTACAGCTTGCAGGGCGAGGGCTCTTGTGTGGGGCAACCGAGTGTGTTTATCCGCTTAGGGGGGTGCAATTTTAAATGCGTGGGCTTTGGAGTGCGGGCAAATATTGAGGGGCAAGAGCTTGTGGGCTGTGATAGTATCTACGCTGTGCGCCCCAATTCTAAATGGCAATATCTAAAGAGTGCCAAAGAGCTTTTAGACAAACTCCCCGCCTTTAACTCTAAACACTTGCCTTTAATCGTGCTCACCGGGGGTGAGCCAAGCCTGCATTTTAAAAACCCTATTTTGCTAGAGGCGTTGCAAATTTTGCAGACAAAAGGGCATGAACTTTGGGTTGAGAGTAATGGGAGTGTGTTGTTTGACTTTAGCCCGCCCTTAGATTCTCTGCACTTTACCCTAAGCCCCAAGTTGGCCTTTAGTGGCGAGCAAACCCCCCTAAAGCCCTTGCAACACATCTTAGACAACGCCCTAGAAGTGGTGTTTAAATTCGTGCTAAAAAGCCCTGAAGATATACAAGAAGTGCAAGCCTTGCTAAAAAGGTTGCATTTTAAAAAGCCCCCCTTAGTCTATCTCATGCCCCTAGCCACAGATCAAGAGAGCTTACAAGAGGGTTTAGAGAGTTTAGTGGCCGTGTGTTTAGCGCATGGCTACTCTTTAGGCCAAAGGCTACACATACAGCTTTGGGGCAACACACCGGGGCGCTAATGTTAGAGGCATTTAGGGCGCACATTGAGAGCATTAGCAAAGAGGACGGCACGCATAAATTTAGCCTTGATAGTGTGCTAGAAATGGGCGAGGGGCACAAGGCGTTAGAGCTTTTAGCCCACGCCTTAAAAGAGCAAAGGCAAATCATTATCGGGGGGGATTACGATTGCGATGGCATGAGCGGGACAGCCCTAGCCCTATACTTCTTTAAAGAGGTGCTGCACTACCCCAAAGTCAATTACATCATCCCCAGACGCAACATAGACAGCTATGGCATGAGCGTAGAACTCTTACAAGCCTACGCCCATCAAGAACGCTTAGTGAAAATCCACTACAACGCTAAAGGGCAAAGCTTAGGGGGCAAGCCCCTAAACTTTAAGGATAGTCTATTCATCACCATAGACAATGGGGCAACCATCCCCGATGAGGTGTGCGCCTTTTTACACGCCCACAACACGCCTTTAATCTTAAGCGATCACCACGAATTTTTGGAGGGGCGTATCCCCGCTTGCGATGCCTTTGTGCATCCACTTTTAGGCGACAAGCATCCCTTTAAAGGCATTAGCGGGGCGTGCGTGGGGTATTTGCTCTTGCTCGCCTATGCCAAGCACACCAAGGTGAAAATGCGCCTAGACCATTTGCAATATTTACAAGTCTTAGCCGGGCTTAGCACCATAGGCGACATGATGGATTTAAGTATGCCCTACAACCGCCAACTGGTGCAGCGCATGGACCACACCCTAAAGAGCGCCATGCCAAATTCACTCAAAGCCCTATACTTAGCCCAAAAATACCAAAACCCCTATAAACTAAGCACCCTAGCGTGGGACATCATCCCCTTGATCAATGCCGTGGGGCGGCTCGATGGCATTGAGGGCTTTTGCCATTGCAATTTAGTCGTGGATTTACTCGCCACAAGGGAGGCTAACCCTACTTACGCCGTGCTTTTAGTGCAGACCAATCAAAAACGCAAAGAGTGTATCCAAGAGATTAAAAAAAACCTACAACCCACACAAAAAGGCGCACTCATCTATGCGGGCGGGCAAATCCCTAGAGGGGTTTTAGGCATGCTCGCTAACCAATTCTTAGAAATGGGGGGCAAGCTGTCTTTGTGTTGGCGGTTTGAAAACACAAGCATAGAAGTGTCCTTGCGCTCTAAAGAGACGGATTTAATGCAAGCCTTAGCCCAATTAAAAGAGCAGGGCGTGAGCGTTCAAGGCGGGGGGCATAAGCAAGCCTGCGGGCTTGTGTTTGAAACCCAAGATGACTTTAAGCACGCCCTAGAGATTTTAAGCACGCTATGACCTTTAAAGCCCCCCATTTAGAAGTGTTTTTCAATACTGAGTTTTTAGAGCTTTATGCCAAGGGCGAGCCTTATGGGGTGGGCAATCCCACGCCTTTATTTGAGGTTTGCGCCCCCTTAAAATCGTGGCGTTTTTTGGGGCGCACCAAGCAGCATGTAGAGCTCATCTTAGAGGATCACACCGCCCTGTTGGTGTGTAAGTGGTGGTTTTGCCCTAAGGAGCACCATATCCACTTTCGCCCCCAAAGCCCCCTAACTTTAGTGGGTGAATTTGACCCCTTTGACAAGGAATTAAAATGCCTAGAGATGAAAATTTGATTAAAATTTATTTAAAGTTCAAATGTTAAGGTCTCCTTATACACACAATTAAGGGGTTGTTAATGTTTTATATTTTTGCACTCTTAGCCGGCATGGCCCTCGCTTTGCAAGCCCCCATCAACGCGGCTTTAGCTAGAGATATGGGGGGTGTAAGTGTCTTTGCGGCGTTCTTTTCGTTTTTGGTGGGGACTTTATGTCTCTTAGTCTTAGTAAGGGTGTTTCACCAAATGGGCAGCGATACTCTAAAACTCTTATTCCATCAAGAGTGGTGGAAGTTTATCGGTGGTCTTTTGGGGGCTTTTGTGGTGTTTACGACCATCACCAGCGCACCCAAAATTGGGCTAGCCCCCATGCTCGTCTTTTTACTCGTGGGGCAGTTGTGTATGGGCTTATTCTTAGACTCCATTGGGGCTTTTGGCTTGGCGCAAAAAACCATCAGCCTATTTAAACTTCTAGGCCTCACACTCATCATTTCTGGGATTGTGGTCTTTTTTTATAAGGATATTTTTAAATAATGGGGGTTAGATTTGCAAATCTCCAACTTTGAGCCCAATCGAATTAATCGCCTTTTGGTTATCTATGCTTTTAGTGCTAGCACACCACATATAGGACAAAATTAAAATTGCCCGACACTCATTGAAGCGCATAAAACGCTACATGGCACTAATTTGTGTTGCATGGCTTGGTAACGGAGTTTTAACCATAAATCCGTCTCTTCTTTGGAAAAACTTGTGTGTCCTATTGGACCATACAAATAAAAGCCGCCAAGTGGGATAAATCCACCGCCGCCACCAACCTAACTTGCCATAATGTAAATACTCAAAAAAGACAAGCCTTGTCAAACCCCAAGACTTGTTAACACTCCCTAGACTCTCCTTAGAAACCATCACTTTTATATCCTTGTTGTGGGCGGACAATAACATCTAAAGGGGTAAACATGGCTTATTAAGGGTTTTGGGGGTTTAGCATGGCAAGTAGGGACTTTAGGATTTTTGGCACGGCTTGCGCCTTGCTTAACCTGCTTGGTTTAGCTGTGTTGGCTCAATTTATTTTCTAATCTGATCGATCACTTGCCTGTATTGCTTTAGATTAGAGTGTTGCGCCCAAGAGATCACTCTTTCTAACACCACTTTATACACCTTATTGAGAATCCTATGGACAGCATCGTCATGATTTTTATCCATAGGGCCACCCAAGTCGGCATCGTTTGCATTGTTTGCAGTGTCGCCGAGACTGACAGAGCCAGCCCCCGCAAACCCACTTAAGATGACCGATTCTTGAAAGTTGGAGTAAGTGATGGCGTGTTCTGCGCCGATATTGATGGCGATATTGTGGGTTGTGCGCCCTGTTTTGGGCTCAATGAATTGTAAAATCACCGCCCCCGCGCTCTGCGCTGCTTGTGTTTGCGTGTTGGGATCTTGTGGGTTTTTGGTGTCAATGTTAGTCTCTTCTAAAATGCCTATCCACCCCTTGATTTTTAATAGAGAGTAGATGACATTTTTTTGTGTGGGTGTAAAATCCTTGGCGGATGCAATGCGTATAACGGTGTAGCCTTTTCTTTGGAGAATCTCTTGGACCTGTGTGGCTAGGGCGTTTTGGAATTTTGCGATGTAAGGTTGGACATTTTCATCAGCTTGGATATGCGGGGTTAAAATGGCGGTGATGTGGTCATTTGGAGGCTCTTGGCCAATGTGGATGGGGTAGTTAAAGTTGATAGGAGTTGCGCTCTTTGCGTGTGGTTGGTTGCTTGCGGCTTGTGTTCCCGTGTCTGTTGCACAGCCTGAGAGTGCTAGGGAGATCCCCATGAGTGTTGATAAAATGCCCTTTATGTGTTTTTGCATAAAATCCCCCATTTGAGATGGTTAGAAACTAGATATTGTAAGTTATTAATCAATAATTTAAGTTTAAACCGGGCTAAAAAGCCCCGACTTGCCGGGCTGCCGCACAACTTCTAAACCCTAGCTTGATTTTCAGGTTCTAGATGGATGGACACGATTTCGCTCTTGGTGAGGATACGCACAGGGGGTCCCCAAAAGCCACAACCGCTGCTCACGATCATCTGGCAATCTTTTAAATGGTAATGGCCGTAGAGATATTTTTGATCCAGCCACACCAAGAGGCTAAAGGGGAAGATTTGCCCTGCATGGGTGTGTCCGCATAAAAGCAAGTCGGGTTTTTGCTTTAAATGTGTGAGGGATTTGGGTTGGTGGGAGAGTAAAACACTGGGTAGATTGGGGTTGATTTGGGTAAATGGAGTCTTAAAATCGGGCTCAAAATGTTTAAAGCGATACCCCATGAGATCATTCACCCCCATTAAATTAAGCCCAGCTACTTGGACGCTCTCATTTTGCAAGACGCGTATATGGTGTCTTTTAAACACCTCAATGAGAGCGGTCGCCCCGTGGTAATACTCGTGGTTGCCTAGCACATAATACACGCCGTGCTTGGATTGGATGTCTTTAAGCGGCGCTAAATCCTCTTGCACCAACTTAGCCCTTAAATCCGCTAAATCCCCCACAATCACGACTATATCTGGGTTAAGGGCATTGATGCGATCGACAATTTGTCGCAAGTAATCTTTTTTAAGATACGGACCTATATGTGCATCGCTGATCATGGCTAGATGGAGGGCTTGTTTTAAATTCTTAAGCTTGACACGGCGTTTTGTGATCGCAAGATGGGTTGCGTTGTAAAAGCCCTTAGTGATTGAGCTAAAGAGCCAAAAAATCACGCCTAGATCAAAGAATTTTTTAATGGCTTGTCGCCTCTTAAGGTCGGTATTTTGGGGCGTGGTTTTGAGGATCAGCAGATGTAAGAGCAAGAGGCACGCCATGATAAAGCTGGTGGCCATGCTAATCCCACCTATGGCATACAAGACAATCCTAAATTCCCCGAAGACATTAGGGATCATCCCGCGCTGTATGAATAAAAAGAAAATTTCAAAAACATATAAGGCAATGGGGATCAAGCGTAAAGAGGGGTATGTAAATTTCCTTAAACGCACATAATTAAAGCTATTGAGCAACAAAAAGACAGCTAAAAAGATGATTGTAAAAGAGGTGTGCATTTAATCACCGCACTAAGCCCCCTTGCTGGCCAAATACTCTTCATAACTCCCCTTAAAGTCGATCACTTTTGCGCCCTTGTTTGTGGGGACAAGCTCAATAATTCGATTCGCATAAGCGCTGATAAGCTCTCTATCGTGGCTCACGCAAATCACCGCCCCCTCAAATTTATACAACGCCTCGCCTAGTGCGATGATTGCTTCTAAATCTAGGTGGTTTGTGGGCTCGTCTAAGACTAAAAAATTGCCCTTTTCTAGCATGAGTTTGGATAAAACCATGCGGTGTTTCTCGCCCCCGCTTAAGGCACTCACGCTTTTTTCTTGCTCCGCGCCACTAAAGAGCATCCGCCCTAAAGCGTTTCTCACCTCGCCGCTTTCAATCTTTTTATTGAAGTTAAAGAGCCATTGATATAGGCTTTCCTCCCCTTGGATGCTCTCGCTCACATCTTGGGGGAAGTAGCCCCTTTGCACCGTTGCCCCCCACTTCACGCCCCCACTATCTGGACGCATTTCCTCCACCAAAATTTTACACAGCGTGCTTTTACCCACGCCATTAGGCCCGATCAAGGCGATTTTATCTTTAGGGGCGATTTTTAGGCTCACATTTTTAAGCACCGCTAAATCCCCATAGGCCTTAGAAACGTGGTTGCACTCTAAAGCTTCGTTGCCGATCGTGCGGCTTGGCTTAAAAAGAATGCTCGGATCGCGTCTGCTAGAAACTTCTATGCTTTGGATGTCTAGCTTGTCTAATTGCTTTTGGCGGCTGGTGGCTTGGCGCGCCTTGCTCGCATTGGCTGAAAAGCGGGCGATGAATCGCTCTAGCTCCTCTTTTTCTTTAAGCTTTTTGTTGCGCTCCGCCTCTTTTTGTTTGGCAATGAGTGTAGAAGCGATGTACCAATCATCATAGTTTCCGCTAAACTCCCTAAGTGTGCCAAAGTCTAAATCTAAAATATGGGTGCAGACGGCGTTTAAAAAGTGGCGGTCGTGGCTGATGATGACCATTGTCCCCTCGTGGCGTTTTAAATTCTCTTCTAGCCACGCAATGGCGTTTAAATCTAGGTTGTTGGTGGGCTCATCTAAGAGTAAAATATCGGGCTTTGGAAAGAGCACTTGGGCTAAAAGGATTTTAAATTTATCGCTGCTGGGCAGGCTTTTCATTAAATCGTTGTGGCGGCTGGCGGGGATACCTAAATCCTCTAAGATTTTCTCCACCACCACTTCGCACTCATACAAGGGGTCTTCTTGGACGCAAATCATTTCTAGCTCGGCTAGCCTCTCATTCACCTTATCATCGCTCAAATCCGCCTCTGTGTAGAGTTTTTCTTTCTCTTTTAAGGCGTTGTATAAAATTTTATTCCCCATTAAAACCGCATCTTTTAAGCTAAACTCTTCAAAAGCGTATTGATCTTGGCCTAGCACCCCTAATTTTAGCCCCGCATTGACGCTCACTTCTCCGCTGCTAGGCTCGATCTGTCCGGCTAAAATCTTTAAAAAGGTGCTTTTGCCCGCCCCATTTGCCCCGATGAGCCCGTAGCGTTTGTGTGCGTCTAGTTTGAGATTGACATTTTCAAAAAGTTTTTTAGTGGCATAACGCATGCCAAGTTGGGTTGTTTGTAACATCAATAAAGTCCTGTGTATTTTTGCTTCAAGTATAGCTATTTTTGGTGAAAATAGGCTTTTTTGAGCCCAAAACTTAAGAAACTAAAGGCACTTAAAGCAAACAAGGCGGCGCAAATGCCGTTCATGTCAATGCTGATATAGCGCGCCACGAGTCCGCCCATCAAAGACGCAAAGGTGATCCCCACATTGAACGAGGCTTCATTGAGCGCGATCGTGCTGTTAGGCGTGTCCGGCGTGAAGGTGCGGGCTAAATGACCGCTTAGCATTTTTAAAGGCGCAATGCACGCAAAGCCAAAGAATCCAAAGGCCATGGCGTTAAACGCCACAACGGGCTTAGGCAAATGGTAACTAAAACTCATCGCAACCAAGGCGAACACTTGCATGCTAAGCAAAAAACGCAGGGCGGCAAACGAGCCCCTTAAATCCGTGAGCTTGCCCCCAAAGAGATTGCCCAGCATTGCCGCCACGCCGTAGTAAAGGTAAATATTGGTAATGCTTTCAACACTAAAGCCGTGCTTTTCAAGCAAAACGCGCATGTAGATATAGACCACAAACATAGACCCGCACGAAAAAGCCGTAACTAAAAAGCCCTTGTATAGGGGAGGGAAGTTAAAAGCCACCCCCAGGTTTTTAAAGTTAGCCGGCTTGCTAGAAAATTTGGGCAAGACAAACAACGCCAAAAGCGCAGCCACAGCAGCCAAAAAAGCCACCAAGAGAAAGGGGGCTAGTAGCCCGAAGTGCTTTGCCACCAAAATCCCCAAAGGCACGCCCGTAACTAAAGCCACGGTGAGCCCGCTTGCCATAAGGCTCATCGCCATGCTGGTTTTAGACTTGGGGGCGGCTTTAAGGCACACAAGCGTGGCGATCACAAAGAACAAGCCGTGCATTAATCCCCCGATAAAGCGGGCGATGAGCGCACTCATAAAGCTGTGGCTAAAGAACATTAAAGCGTTGGAGAGGGCAAAAACCCCTAGGGTGAAAATGAGTTGGTTGCGGTAGTTGAAACGCGAGATGAGCACGCTCACAATGGGCGCACCGATCACCACACCTAGGGCGTAAAGCGTGGCTAAGTTGCCCGCCTCGCTCACCGACACCCCATAAAAGCTACTAAGTTTAGGCAAAATCCCTGAGACCAAAAACTCCGCCACACCCAAGCAAAAGCTAGAGAGGGCAAGTAAAGACACAATCCTCAAATAATGCCGCATCGCACACCTCCAAAAAAATCGATGGATAAATTGAATAGATGGATAAGCGGGCATTCTAACACAATCTAGCTGATCCTAAGAAACACCCCGAAATATTTAATCATCCTTAAACAATCTTTGCTACCATGCGCCTATTGCTCCAATAAGGATTTTTATACAATGGATTTACAGAACTCTGTAAAAGGGGCGGACAAAAGCCATTATTTCCGCCAGTCTTTCCGTTTAAAACGCTATATAGTGGCGATCGTCATAACTATTTTTGCGATCGGTGTGCCCTTTATCCATATAGGTGAGGGGCAAGTCTTTTTAATCTCTTTCGAGCATAGACAAATCCATTTGCTTGGCAAGATTTACAGCGCACAAGAAATGTATTTAATGCCTTTCTTGGTGATTTTTCTCTTTATATTCATCTTTTTCATCACTTCTATGCTTGGGCGGGTGTGGTGTGGGTGGGGTTGTCCGCAAACGATCTTTAGAACGATCCACAGAGATTTGATTGAAACTAAGATTCTAGGCTTGCACGCTAAGATCAGCAACAAGCAACGCCCCACGCCCAAAACCCCGAGCAATCGGCTTAAAAAGATTGTTGGGCTTTTTCTCTTTGCCCCCGTGCCCATTATGTCGATGGCAGTGTTATTGTTCTACTTTGTCCCCCCCCATGAGTTCTTTAGCCACCTAGCCCACCCTGCCGACAACGCCCTGCTCATTGGCATTTGGGCGGTTTTAAGTGCGGTGGTGTTCTTTGACATTGTGGTGGTCAAAGAGCGTTTTTGTATCTATCTATGCCCCTATGCACGGGTGCAAAGCGTGCTATTTGATGATGATACGCTTAATCCTATTTACGACAGCACAAGGGGCGGGGCGATTTACGATGAAAACAATGTCAAAATCCCCAGTTTGCCCCAAAAGCGCAACAAAACCAACGAATGCGTGAGTTGCAACCACTGCGTGTTGGTCTGCCCCACGCACATTGACATTAGAAAAGGCATGCAATTAGAGTGCATTAACTGTCTAGAGTGCGTGGACGCTTGCACGGTAACGATGGATAAATTAAACAAGCCGAGTTTGATCCAATGGTCTTCCACAAACGCCACAAACACGCATAGCAAGGTGAAGTTATGGCGGTCAAAGACCATCGCCTATGTGGGCGTGCTCTTAATGGTCGTGGGGGCTTTGATTGTCGGCTCGTTTAAAAAGGCTTCCATGCTTTTAGATATCACGCATGGGGGGCAACTTTATGCGATCCACAGCGATTTTGTGGACAATGGCTATGTCTTTTTGTTCCAAAACACAAGCAATAGAGCGCATGCCTATACCTTTAATGTGGACGATCCAAACATCAGCATCGTGCGCCCCAAAAACACTCTAAGCATTGAGCCACAGGGCAAACTCAAGGTCGTGGTGATCCTGCGCATGCCTTTAAAAATTGCCAAAGAAGCCTACGAGAAACACGATGTAACACATGCCAAAAAAGAGATTTTACCCATTGTGGTGAAAGCCTACAGCGTGGATAACCCCCAAATCTCCGTGCAACGAGAGAGTATTTTTATTGTTCCTAGTGCGCTAAAGCTCACTAAAACTAAAGCTCACTAGGGGGCTAGTGGCTCAACTAAGGTAAATTCAAAGACCCTTTTTAAGTGGGGCAAACCCCTACAAGGTGGCGTTAAGATTTATCCTCTTTTTCGCCCTCTGTTTTGTCCTTTAGGGATTCTTTGGTGTCCCAAGGCAGGTTGGCATTTTCAAATTGTTCTTGATAGCCCAAGATCAAATTGCGTTGGCTTTGGATGTGATAGTTTTGCGCCTTGATGGTCTGCTCCAAGTGGGCGATGCGCTCTTGTAGCTCTAAAAGATTAGAGGCACTTTCCTCAACCTCCGCACTCTCGCCCTCTAATCCCGTTTGTTTTAAACGGGCTTTGAGCCTTTCTATACACTTTTTTTGGTTCTCTAGGGCGACTTTTAAGCCCGCCACTTTGGGGCTCTCATTTCGCTGCTTCTCGTTGTTTTGTTGTTTGAGCTGCCCTAGCTCGGTTTTCACGGCTTTGAGTTTAGTCGTGATGTCGCACAATGCCTTTTGTTGGTTAGAGATTTTCCTATCTTTCTCTTGCAACCTTGCGGCAAACTGCTTTTCGATTTCAAGTTTTTCTTTTTCCAACAAAGTGCTGAAGTGGGCTTCAAAACTAGTGGCTAAGACCTCTTTAATGTCGGTCAAAGCCTTTTCCAAGATCGCTTGTAACCGCTGTGTTTCTGGCATTTTACCCCTTTTATTTTAGGGGTATTTTAGCATTAAAAGTTATAGCGGTAGCCCACATACAAGCTGTATTGGCGGCGGTAAGCGACAGACAAGTTCTTTTTGTTGAAGTAGTAGTCGTTGATCGTGGGGATTTTGATCCCAAAGTCAAACTCTTGGTGTTTGCCAATGGTGGTGCGCATCCCCAAATTAAAGAGAAATTGGAAAATGGCAGGGTCTAGGACTTGTTTAGATGTAGCGGGGTAGGCGATGTTTAGGAGCGTCCCGCCTGTGGTGTTGCCCCAAGAGTTACCCGCAATCGCCGCCCCCAAGAAAAACCCAAAGGTCACATCTTTCTTATTGATGACATCATAAAGGGTGTCAATGCCCCCGCCGTAGGTGAACATGTCGCTTATGTTAGCAAAGGTGTGATATATGGGATTGCTAGGTGTCCCTTGATTAACCAACGCATTTGCCCCAAAGACCGCATGTCCGTAGTCCATAAAGCCGTAGTAGCGCAGCCCAAACCATTTCTTTTTGCCAAAGAATTGTTTATACCCCACACTAATGCCCAAACCTTGCATCACAGCTAGGTTGGAGTAACCGCCTGCGGGCGCGGGCAGTCTGCTAAATCGGTATTTACCATGCGCGGGGTTTCCGATTTTCTGCCCCACCTGTCCAAATTCATAACTCGCACCCACGAACCACGCATTCCTCTCGGCTTGTAGTCCCGTTGCGCCAAAGACCATAGCACTCGACAAAAAGGCGTAAAGTTTTCTATTCATTTTAATCCTCTTCCTTAAGTTAAATAATTTGTGCTATTCTAGCATAATTTTTTTAACATGTGCTGTTATAAAAAATAAAGCTACGCTCCACTTAGGCTTTTGTCTAAAAGTTCTAGGGGGTGTAGGAATTGCGTGGGGGCGTTGATTTGTGCTAAAGCGTTGTTTAACTGCACCCGACACGCCGAACACTCCGCGCTCACCACCTGCGCCTTGGTGCCGACAATATCTAGGGCTTTGGGCGCACCTGCCTTTAAACTGAGCTTGTAATGCTCGCTTTGCATCGTAACTCCCCCAAAGCCACAACAGCGGTCGCTCTCTCGCATTTCTACAATTTTGTGGTTGATTTTAAGCAAACTTCTAGGCTCTTTGTAGATACCCAGCACCTTTTTAGCATGGCAAGGATCGTGATAGGTTACGCTCATGGGGCTTTGCGCTTTGGTTTCTAAATGCCTACTTAAGGGTGTTTGTGTGGCTAAAAAATGCGATGCCATTTGTAATTTGGCTTGGATCTTCTCAAACCTTTCAGCCCAAAGGGCGCACTCTTGGCTGTCCTTTAGGCTCTCGATTAAATGTTGGTAGTCTTTCTTAAGCATGCTAATGCAAGTCGCCTCAGGGACTAAAATCGCCTCCACCTCAGCGGCTAAAGTGGCTAGGCTCTCTATATTTTGTTTGGCTAAAAACCAAGCGGTGTTAAAATCCCCCGTGAAATACGCCGGCGCACCGCAACAAACTTGTTTGGGGATCGCCACGCTAAAATTGAGTTTGTCTAGCAAAGACAACAGACTTTCGCCCACCTGCGGGTAATTGTAATTGCCCAAACAGCCGATGAACAGCCCAACTTTTCTTAAAGGCTCTTTGGGCTCTAGGGGGGCTTTAGGCACAATAATGCCCCTATGGGTTTGTAAAAAACTCTTAGCCACAAAGGGGAAAAACGCGCGCTTTTGCCAAGAAAAAGAACCTTTAAAACGCCACTTTAGCTTATCCCCCTCTTGTTTAAAGGCGCAGGGCGATAGGGCGTAGCAGAGCCTAAAGACGATGTCCATGAGCCTTGGGTGTCTTAGCAAATAAAAATAGGTCCTTTTATGCCAAGTGATCCCGTGTTTGTGCGCACTCTCTAGGCGGATTTTTTCAATCATCAAATCTATGGGCAAATGGAAGGGGCAAACTTGCACGCAAGTGGTGCATAAGAAACAACTTTCAAAGATTTTTTTAAGGCTTTTATCCAGCTCTAGGCTCTCTTGTTTTACCTGCGCTATGAGGTCTAAAAAGCCTCTAGGCGAAGTGCTCTCATCCTTATGCACCCGATAAATGGTGCAACTAGGCACGCATTTAGCGCACTTCACGCATTTTTGTGTAACCTCTTGAACAGAAGCGTTAATATCAAAAGGGCTAGAGTGTTTGGCTAAATCGGCGTGCGCCACTTTGCGCCCCCAAATACGCATCAAAGACCATAGCTAAGTTGCGCACAAGCATCGCCCCCGTGGGGCTGGTCTTTAGCCCCCCCTCACTGATCGCCACCAGGCCCTCTTGTTCGTAGGGTTTGAGGGCGTTTAGCGCGTCTTTAAAATGTGTTTTAAAGTCAATGTTAAACGCCTTTTCAATACTGTGAAAATCTAGCTCTAGGTTATTCATGAGATGCATGATCACCTCTTTTCTTAGGCGATCTTCACCACTAAGCCTAACCCCCCGCTCTACGGGCAAATGCCCGCTATCTAGGGCCTGCTCGTAGCGCTTTAGGTCTTTAAAGTTTTGCGTGTAGTAGTCTTGCCCCTCGCCAATGCTCGTAACCCCCACACCAATGGTTTGGGAGAACTTTTTCGTGGTGTAGCCTTGGAAGTTGCGTCTAAGTTGCTTATTTTGCAGAGCCAAATACAGCTCGTTGTCCTTTTTGGCGAAGTGGTCCATGCCAATCATTTCATAACCATGCCCTTTTAAGAACCCGATTAAAAATTGCAACAAGGCTAGCTTTTCTTGTGGGCTGGGTAGGGTTTTGGGATCGATTTTCATGGTGTGTTTCACCCAGGGGACATGGGCGTAATTAAAGACTGCCAAACGATCGGGGTTGAGCCTTAGCACCTCTAACAAGGTCGTTTCAAAACTTTTAATGGTCTGCAAGGGCAAGCCATAAATCAAGTCAAAGTTAATAGAAGTGATCCCAAAATCCCGTGCGATTTGCACCTTCTCTTGCACCAAATCCACGCTTTGCAAGCGATTCACTGCCACTTGCACTTGTGGGTCAAAGTCTTGCACTCCAAAGCTTAAGCGGTTAAAGCCGTGCTTTTTTAACACCTGCATTTGCTCTAGGCTAAAATGCCTCGGGTCGATCTCACAGCTAAGTTCCGCGTCTTTGGCAAAATTAGAGAAGGTATTTTTAATGTTTGCAATGATGCGATCTAACTGCTCGGCGTTGTAAAAGGTGGGCGTGCCTCCGCCAAAGTGCAGCTGCACCACCTCCCTATGCGTGTCTAAATGGGATCTTAATAGCTCCAGCTCTTTAGCCAAATACCCAATGTAGCGTTCCTTCTTGCTTTGGCTATTCGTGTAAATCACGCTACAAGCGCAAAAATAGCACGCACTCTTGCAAAAAGGCAAATGGAAGTACAAAGACAGAGGGATTTGTTTATCCGCCCGCTTAAACGCCTCTAAGAGTTCCGCCTCTTGAAAGCTCGGGTTGAACTCCACGGCGGTGGGGTAGCTCGTGTAGCGCGGACCGGGCTTAGAGTAAGAAGCGTATTTGTGAAAGTCTAACTCTTGCACGGCTAAAAGGGCAAGGCCAAATTGTCAAGGTCTAGCTCTTGGCGTTTGCTCTCTAAGAACTCGGGCAGGTTGAAAAACAAATTTGGGTGTTGCTTTTTAATTTGTTTGACAAAGTCAAGCGAGCTAATTTTGGGCAAACTCCCATCCTTGCCTCTCAAGTCCTCTAACTTCTTAAACACCACCGCCATCGCATCCGCAAAGTCAATGGGTGTTAAAGTCGCCATGTCGCGCTCCAACTCCACCATGACCTTGTCCTCATACGCCCTTTGGATGACTTGCACAATGTGCTGTAACAGCACTTCAGGGATCACCACGAATTTTTGGTCTTGCTCGTCTTTGACAAACCACGCCTCTTTGGCGTTAAAGCTCCCCTCTTCTAACTCCAAAAGCACTTCTTTGGCAGAAATTTGCTTGGCTTGGACTTTATTTTGCCCGGATTCTAAACTTCTGTAAATGTCTTGCATGCCTGCCTCAGTGGTTTTTTTGCTTTTTGCTCTTGCCATGCGCACCTCTCTTTTCGGGCTATTTTAGCATAAATTCACCTTTGCCGATAAAAAGCCCGCACGCTTGAGAGCTTGGTGGGCATGTTTAAAAGCGCAAAATCCGCCACGACCAACGCCAACAAACTCTCGCAAACCACACTCCCCCTAATGGCAATGCACGGATCGTGCCGTCCTTTTAACTCTAATTTTAGGGGCTTGTTGTTTGTATTAATGGTGTCTTGCGCCTTAGCAATGCTGGCTGTGGGCTTGAAATGCACCCAAATAACTAAATCCGCCCCACTACCTATGCCGCCCAGCACCCCCCCGGCGTGGTTACTTTGAAAACCTGTGGGGCTTAAAGGGTCGTTGTAGGCACTGCCCCTTAAGCTAGCCACGCTAGGCTCGCCGATAAACACCCCTTTCACCCCATTTAAGCCCATAAACACGCCCCCCAGCCGTGCATCCAATTTATCATACAAGGGCTCGCCAAGCCCGAGTAAATGCGCCCCGCTGGCTTGCACCAAAACCACACCCCCCACGCTATCACCCTCAGCCTTTGCCTTTAAAATCGCCTCTTGTTGTGTAGGCTCTATGTCTTTATCTAGGCTAAAAATGGGGCTGGTTTTGGCGTGGCTAAAGTCTATATTTTGCGCCTCAATGCCACCCACACTAAAAACCCCGCTAAACACCTCAATGCCCAGTTCCTTTAAAAGCATTTTGGCGATCGCCCCCCCCGCAACCCGTGCCACGCTCTCCCTGGCTGAGGTGCGCCCCCCACCTCTGTAGTCGCGCACGCCATACTTCGCTAAGGCCGTAAAATCCGCATGCCCGGGCCTAAAGGCCTCTTTAACGTTGCTGTAATCCTTGCTCTTGACATTGCGGTTGTAAATGAGTAAGCCAATGGGCGCGCCCGTGCTGACCCCCTCAAAGACTCCACTCACCACCTCCACCATGTCCTCCTCTTTTCTAGGCGTGGTGTAGGCGTTCGTGCTCTTACGCCGATTCACCTCCGCCTGCAAAGCATCTAAATCGATCTTTAGCCCCGCAGGCACACCCTCTAAAACGCCCCCGATCAGCACCCCGTGCGACTCGCCAAAGGTGCTTAAGCGCAAGCAACGCCCAAGCGTGTTCACCCTATGCCCCCTGCAAGCTGGACAAACGCCTCTTTGGCACAGAGTTGTTGTGCCTCTTTCTTGCTCTTAGCCGTGCAGGTGGCGTACAACTTGCTTAAAATGAAAATTTGCATTTCAAATTGCTTGGCGTGATCGGGCCCGCTTTCGCTTTTGAGCACATAGGTGGGGATGGTTTTAAAGCGTTCTTGGGTGAGCTCTTGCAAGGCACTTTTATAATCCGTGAATAGAGCCTGCAGGGACAAATCGGGATAAGCCAAATCCAATAAATCCTGCATTAAAGCACGCACCACCTCTAGCCCGCTCTCCAAATAAACCACCCCCATCAGTGCCTCAAAAGCACTAGAGAGGATAGAGGGCTTGCTTTGCCCGTGGTTGTGCGCCTCAGCGGGGGAGACCACAATGTGTTTTTGCAAGTCTAAAAGCAACGCTAATTCATAAAACGCCTTTTCATTGACTAAAGATGCACGCATTTTAGACAAGTCCCCCTCTTGCAAGTCTTCAAAGCGTTCAAAAAGAATCTGCGCCACCGCCAAATCCAAGACGGCATCGCCCAAAAACTCTAGTCTCTCGTTGTTCGTGGGCGATTGCGTGCTTCTGTGGGTGAGGGCTTGTTGCAAGAGTCCCTCGTTTTTGAAGTGGTAGTTTAGGTTGGCAAACTTCAGCACGCTTTGGCCTTTTGTTTGTAGCTTAGGGCCTGCTCTTTGGCAAGCTTGTCGCAACGCTCGTTCTCGGCGTGTCCGTCATGCCCCTTGACCCAATGCGTGGTGATGGCGTGTGCACCTTTAAATTTTAAAAACTCTTGCCACAGATCCACATTTTTCACCTTAGCAAACTTTTTAGCCACCCACATTTTCAGCCACTCGCTAATGCCCTTACACACATAAATAGAGTCGCTGTAAAGGTGGATATTGCAAGGCTCTTTCAAGACTTTGAGCGCCTCTATGACTGCCCTAAGTTCCATGCGGTTGTTCGTGGTGTAAAGCTCCCCGCCTTTAATGATTTTCTCCATGCCCTTGTAGCGCAGAATGGAGCAGTAACCCCCAAAGCCGGGATTGCCTAAAGCCGAGCCATCGCAAAAAATTTCAATGCTTTTCATTTGAACCTCCTAGTTTAAATTGTCGCTGTAGTCGCTAAGGTGCTTGTCTAAATTTAGGACCACCTCTTTAGGTCCGATTTTTGCGCACACCAAACAGCGGTAACTCTCAAAGGGCGACACACTCTTGCACGCCATGCACTGGTAGCTAAAATCTAAATCCAAATGGTAATCGGCGTGCAAGGTGCGAAACACCTCTAGCTCTAAGGTTTCACACCGCCCCCTAGCATAACCCTTGGCGATAAAGACCTCCAACACGCTGGGGTGCAACTTGGCTAAATAGGGGGCGATTTCGCCTTCTTTGATGTCCCAAAGCAAATCCACCAACGCCCTGCCCTCTGTCGCCTCTGCGATTTCTTGCAAAAAAAGGGCTTTGTGGTGGGTTTTTAAATGCTTTAGCGCACTTTTATAAAGTTTATTCTGCTCTTTGCCCAGCTTTAAAATCGCCTCACTTTGATCTTTCAAGCCCAAATCCTCTTGCATGAGGATTTGCATTTGCAAGTAGTGGTAATTGTCTAACAATCCACTCTCGCCCAATGCGTCCAAACACTCCAAAGTTTCTAGGGCTTTTTGCGGTTCGCACAAGGTTTCATAGACTTGCACCATGGAGTGCAAGGCGTGGGTGTTGCGTGGGTCTATGCGTAGCACCTCGGTTAAAATGTCGCGCGCCTTTTGTACATAGCCCAAATCGATGTACGCCTTGGCAAGGCTCCCCAACAAAGCGATGCGCTCGTCTTGGTATTTAGGCAATAAGGCTAGGTAAATTTTAATCGCTTGCTCGCTGCTGCCATGCTTGGCGTAGTGTTTAGCTAAAAAGAACCATGTCTTAAAGCCCAAGACCTCTAGGGGGCTTTCCTGCTCTTTTTGCAAGAGTTGTTGCACCTCAAAGGCTAACTCCACTTGGGCGTAAGAGTGGGACAGGACATTTAGGGCTTTTAAATTGCGTCTATGGGTGAGGGTAGAGCGCAAATAATCGATTAAAATCACCCCCCCGATGATAAACGCCAAAATAGCGACACTGAAGAGCGAATCCTTATAGATAAAGGCTAATTGCTCCACAGCCTATAAGCCCTAACGCAAAAATTTAATCTTGGCTTTGACGCGTAGTTTTTCATAGTATTCGGCGAGGATTTTATCTTGTTGTTCCTCAATCAACTTATTGGCGATGAACCCACGGGCTTGGCTGAAAGACACCTCCTCTTTACCGAGTTTTTTCTGGATATAAAAGGACACATAATCGCCCCCACCCGCATTGAGAATAGGCGTAAAGGTGTGTTCTTTGGTAGATAAAAACATTTGGGCGATTTGGGGGTTTAGGGATTTTAGGTTGATCTTTTCCTCGCCCTTAGACACCCCGGGCACTTCAATGTCCTTATTCTCTAGGGCTTGGGTCAGGGTCTTGGTGTCTTTAGCGGTGTAACGGGTGGTTAACACCTCGCTAGGCACGCTAAACTCTTCCCTGTGGGCGTTGTAATACTCACGCATTTTGGTTTCGCTATTCGTGTTGACATTGAAAAGTAGGATGTTGCGCAAAAGTTCCCTAGTTTCTAGCTGTTTTTTGAGCTGTTTCCTGTAGCGCATGGGGTCGATCCCCTCATTAGCTAGAGTACGCATAAAATCGTTCACACTCATACCATTATGTTTGGCAATATTTTCGATCTCAGCGTCAATTTTATCGTCCTCGATGTCGATTTTCAAGCGTTTGATCTCTTGGGCTTGAATGCGTTGGATAATTAGGGTATTGATTGCTTGCTGCCGACTGATATGGTTTTCTTTCTCTTGGGTTTCTATTTGGTAAAGTGTGATTGGATCGTTGTTCACTGTTACAGCGATCCCGCCCACGATGCCGTCTTTGCGCTCTTCGACTAAATCCTCAGGGGGGAGTTTTTTAAAAGGTTGGATAGATTTGGATCTTTCTTGTCGTTTTTGCTCTTCGGGGGTTTGGGGGGCAACTTGCGTGGCTTGACCGGGCTTTTTTAACGCCTTTTTGATCTGCTCATCTAGGCTCTTGGCATTGTGTTTAGCACCACCCACCCCCTTGCCCGTAACCGACTCCACATTCGAGCCAGAACCCGCAGCGTGTAGGCTTAAAAAAACAAGGCACAGACACATAAAAACCCGTTTTAAAGGTCTAAGGGTGTGTTTTCTGCGTGAAAGGGCCAAATTCTTCTCTTTATTTTTTTATGATAGGGGCAAGTATAATGCAGTGGGGCTAAGAGCAAGATTAAGGTTTAGGCGCAAAATTACCCAAGGGCGTTATAATAACCCCATTAAAATAAGAAAGCAAAATAAAGAAAGGACAAACATGCCTGCTAATGTTTTTGAGAAACTCACCAACCATTTAAAAGAGAGCCTAGATCAAGCCCTCTCCTTAGCCTTGCACGCCAAAAACCCCGAGATCGAGCCCATCCATTTATTTTGGGCACTGCTGACCAACACCCACTCTTTGTTGAGCCAAGCCCTTTTAAAAATGGGTGTAGAAAAGTCCCCCCTAGAGTTGGAAGCTAGAAGTTTGGTGGATAAATTGCCTAAAAGCTCCAATGTCAGCGCACAGGGCTTAGGGGTTAGTAAATCCTTGCTAGACGCCTTGCACGCTGGACTAGGGCTAGCCGTGCAAAAGGGGGATAGCTATGTAGCGATCGACACCTTCATAGAAGCCAATCAAGAGCTGTTTAGAAATTATTTTGGCAAGTTTGTCAATGTGAGCGAGCTCGTAAAGACCTTTGAGAGTTTGCGTAAAGGCGCGAAGATCGAACAGCCTAATGACGACGCGACTTTAGAAGCCCTTGAAACCTATGGGATTGACTTAACAGCCAAAGCCCTAGACAACGCCCTAGACCCCGTGATTGGGCGGGATGAAGAGATTTTGAGGATGATGCAAATTTTAATCCGCAAGAGCAAGAATAACCCCATTTTATTAGGCGAGCCGGGCGTGGGTAAAACCGCAGTGGTGGAGGGGCTAGCGCAAAGAATCGCTAAAAAGGAAGTCCCCCTATCCTTGCAACACAAGCGGGTGGTGGTTTTGGACATGGGCATGCTCATTGCCGGGGCGAAGTATCGGGGGGAGTTTGAAGAGCGCCTAAAAAAAGTGGTCGAAGAGGTCAAAAAGGCGGGCAATGTGATTTTATTCATTGATGAGATCCACACCATCGTGGGGGCGGGCGCAAGCGAGGGGAGCATGGACGCGGCAAATATCTTAAAGCCCGCCTTGGCTAGGGGCGAGTTACACACCATCGGGGCGACCACGCTTAAAGAATATCGAAAATACTTTGAAAAGGACAGTGCCCTGACCCGGCGTTTTCAGCCCATCCCCTTAAACGAGCCTAGCATTAATGAAACTCTGCAAATTTTAAGGGGGATCAAAGAAACCCTAGAGGCGCACCACAATGTCAGCATTACAGATAGTGCTTTAGTAGCAAGTGCCAAGCTCTCTAGCCGCTACATCCCCGATCGCTTTTTGCCCGACAAGGCGATCGACCTCATCGACGAGGCGGCGGCAGCGTTAAAAATGCAAATTGAATCCGAACCCTACGCCCTAGCCCACACCAAAAGACTGATCCAACAATTAGAAGTGGAAAAACAAGCCCTTTTAATGGAGGAGAGCAGCGCAAATGCCGAGCGTTTAAAGGTGGTTCAAAAAGAATTGCAAAACGCCCTAGAGGAAAAGCAACGCCTAGAGGTGCAATTTAGCAACGAGCAGAAAGTTTTTAAAGACATCGCTACCAGCAAGAACGCCATTGAGAATTTAAAACGCGAGTCGCTCCTAGCCAAACAGCAAGCCGACTTTAGAAAAGCCGCTGAGATCGACCACGACAAAATCCCCACTTTAGAAAAGGAAGTTGCAGCCCTAGAGCAAAAGCTCGCCCAAATGCAAGCCAATGGCAGCTTGTTAGAGTCGGCAGTTACTAAAGAGGGCATTGCGCGGGTGGTGAGCCAATGGACGCAAATCCCCGTGCAAAAAATGTTGCAAGAGGAAAAAGAAAAAATCTTACACATTGAAGACGAGTTAGCTAAAAGCGTGGTGGGGCAAAAGGATGCGATTAAAGCCATTGCACGGGCGATCAAGCGCAATAAAGCCGGGCTTAGCGACCCCAACAAACCTATAGGGAGTTTTTTATTTTTAGGCCCTACGGGGGTGGGTAAAACCCAGAGTGCTAAAACTTTGGCGAAATTCTTATTTGACAGCCAAAAAAATTTGATCCGCTTGGATATGAGCGAATACATGGAAAAACACGCCGCCAGCCGTTTAGTGGGCGCACCCCCCGGGTATGTGGGCTATGAAGAGGGGGGGCAGCTCACTGAGGCCGTTAGGCGTAGCCCCTATAGCGTGGTGCTCTTTGACGAGATTGAAAAGGCACACCCGGAGGTGTTTAACATGCTCTTGCAAATTTTAGATGAGGGGCGACTGACCGACAATAAGGGCGTGGTGGTGGATTTTAAAAACACAATCATCATTCTAACGAGCAACATCGCCAGCGACAAGATTTTAGAGCAACAGAGTGCGCACGCCAAAATAAAAGAGCAACAAGAAACACTAAGAGCCAATGGCATTGAAAGCGAGGACATTTTAGAGCTGGGCGAGGCTTACGATTTGCAAAAAATCGTGCATGAGGCTTTAAAGGCGTATTTTAAGCCCGAGTTTTTAAACCGCTTGGACGACATCGTGATCTTCAGCCCGTTAGAAATGGCAAGTATTGTTGAAATTGTGGATTTACTCTTTGCCCAAATTGCCGAGCGGCTCAAAGAGAAAGAGATCAGCATTAACCTAAGCCCCGAGGCAAAAGAATACATCGCTAAAAGCGGGTTTGACCCCATTTATGGGGCGCGTCCGCTCAAAAGAACATTGTATGAGGAAGTGGAGGACAAGTTGGCGGTGTTTCTTTTAGAGGCAGAGAGTTCCCATTTGGCAGGCAAAAGCCTTGAGTTTGTTATGAAAAACGGCTCAATTATGGTTGAGGAACATTAATGCATTCATTTTCTTTAGGCAAACAAGTGGGGGCGTTTTGGTCGTTTGCGATTGTTGGCCCTAAACGCCACCTTTGGGGTAGCTAGAGTGCAAGAACACGAGCGAGGCTTTGCGGTGTCCAATGAAGTGTGCAAACTTACCAAGCGCACACAAAAATCTTTGGGCAGGATTGAGAGCGACACGCAGGCACTGAGTCGGGCGATCAGCGCGGTGTGAGATGGGAATGCTGATCCCCAAAAATGCGTTTAAAAACTCCAGTTCATATTTAGGGTTTAAAATGCTCTTGCAGCTAAGACTCAAGGGGTGTGGCGTAGGTGCTGCTCGCTGATGTCCGTTAACTCGGTGATTTTTGGGGGACATACTCACAGTAAACTAGACTCGAAAAACTTTTAAGCACCGTGCCCGAAATGAGAGATTTTGGGAACAACCTTATTTGTTTCTAATGTATACACAAGGAACACCAGTGCTGAGTTCCAATGTGTGGTGTAGGCGATGGGAAAGCCACACGCCTTGAGGTATTCGTAAGAGAGCAAAGAGTCTTTAAAGGGCAAATCCAAGACTTCTAGGGCATGGCTTGTTTTAAGAACTATACAAGTCTTTCGGGCTCATGCCCTTTTCAATTCTTGCAACGCTAAAGTGGGGTTTTCGTGGTTAAAAAGGTAACTCCCCACAACCAATAAATTTGCTCCGCAAGAAGCAAGCAAGAGAGCGTTTTTAGCGTTGATGCCCCCATCCACTTCAATTTTGCCGCTGTAGGTGGGGAATTTTTGTTTAAAGTGGGTGATTTTATCCAGAACTAGGGGCAAGAACTTCTGTCCCCCAAATCCAGGATTCACGCTCATAAACAGCACCAAGTCCAAATCTGCAATAATATATTCCAGCCCATTTAAAGGCGTGGCAGGGTTCAAGCTCACCCCCGCTTTAAAGCCCAAATTTTTAATGTAGTGGATGATCTTATGTAGGTGGGGGGTGCTCTCTAGGTGGATGGTGATGTAGGCGGGCTTTAGCTCTTTAAACAGCTCAATGCCAAAGGTGGGGTTATCCACCATTAAGTGGATGTCTAGGGGGGTGTTTGTGTACTGACTCAAATTTTGCAAGACACAGGGGCCAAAGGTGAGGTTAGGCACAAAATGCCCGTCCATGACATCGACGTGTAAAAAGTCCGCACTGTCGACTTGCTTAAGGCTTTGCCTTAAGTCCATAAAATCCGCGCTTAAAATACTCGCTGCTATTTCCATAGGGGGATTATACTTAAAAAGTGGTGGATTCTGTAGGGCTCGAACCTACGACCAATCGGTTATGAGCCGAATGCTCTGACCAACTGAGCTAAGAATCCGTCTCTGCGAGAGGGGCGATTATAGCCAAAACCAAACTTAAAAGCAAGCAAATTTTCAAAGATCGCAAAGAGGGTGATGAAAGTTAAAAAGCTACTCCCACCATAGCTAAGAAGGGGTAAGGGCAAGCCCACGACGGGGGCTAAACCCAAAGTCATAGCGACATTTATGCTCGTGTAGACAAAGAGCAAAATCGCAATGCCCCCCGTGATGGTCTGCAAAAAGCGATCGTTGGGGTCGCTGTTAAAATACGAGAGGAAGTGTAAAATAAAACCCATGTAAAACGCCAAAAGAAAAAACGCCCCCAAAAAGCCAAAACGCTCCACGAAGTAGGCAAAGATGAAGTCGCTTGTGGCAATGGGCAAAAATTTTAGCTTGGCTTGCGTGGATTCTTCTTTAGACTTACCTAAAAGCCCACCCGAGCCTATGGCGATGATGGATTGGCGCACATGGTAGTTGGGCTTTTCGGCGATGAAGTCGTGGAGGCGTTTTTTTTGGTAATCGTGTAATGAGCTGTAAATGAGCGGGGAGGCGATCGCAAAAACCAAACCGATGGTGATCCAAATTTTAGGATGCACCCCGGCTAAAAACAGCACCCCAAAGCCCATAATCAACACGACCAAAGCCGTGCCTAAATCGGGTTGTTTTAAAATGAGTAGGGTGGGGATGATGATATACAAACTGAGCTTGCCAAAGGTCTTCCACCCATAGCCCCCGGGGGGAATGGGGTGGGTGCTGATTAGATGGGCTAAGAGCAATAAAATGGCGATTTTTACGGGCTCGCTGGGTTGTAAAGAAAGGGAAGTGCCCGGGAGGGTAAGCCAGCGTTTGGCACCCAGTTTGACCGAACCAAAGAAAGCCACAAGCACCAGCAAGAACACGCAAAACCAATAAAAGAAGTGGAAAAGGCGGTCAAACTGCCGAAACGGGATAAAAAAAATCACCCAAAAGACCACAAACCCCATGCTGAAGTAAAGGATTTGCTTGAGGCTTAAGGCGGTGTTGACTTCGTAAATCAAAAAGAAAGACAGCCCCATGAGGGGAACAATAAAAAAAAGCAATAAAAAATCAAAGTGTGTTAAAATCTTTCTGTTAACCATAGGCTCGCTTCTTTGTACTTGGTTATTTTAGCACAAACTTAAAGGCTTAGAGATGGACATTGTCATGCATGCGTTGTTTTTATTGCTTGGTGGCGTTACGGGGGTGATGGCGGGGTTTTTTGGCATCGGGGGGGGGATGGTGATTGTGCCTGCCATGCTTTTGTCTGGCTATGGCTACGACAGCGCAGTGGGCATTTCCATTTTGCAAATGGCTTGCTCGTCTGTGGTGGGGAGTGTGGCGAACTTCAAAAAGGGGTTGTTGGACCTGCATGTGGGCTTTTGGGTGGGGCTTGGCGGGCTTTTTGGGGCGGGCTTTAGTGGAGTGATTTTAACCCACATTCCGCATAAAATCCTGCTCGGGCTCTTTATTTTAATGACCTTTTACTCTCTCTTGCGCTTCTTTCTCAAGTCAAAAAAATCCAAAGAGGCGGACAAACGGGCTAGGGGCTTTGTCCTCAATCTCAAAAGCAAGTGCATTTTAGTGGCGATCGGAGCGTTGACGGGCATTTTCGCCATTTCCCTTGGCATTGGCGGGGGGGTGCTGATGGTCTCGCTCTTGTCCCACTACTTAGGGCTTAGCCCCAAGCAAAGCGTGCCTTTGAGTCTGTTTTTTGTGGTGTTTTCCTCTATTAGTGGGGTGGCTTCGCTTTACCAAAGCCACATTTTGGAGTGGCAATACTTGCAATGGGGGCTGTTAGTAGGGGTGGGCAGTGTGCTAGGCGTGCTTGTGGGTGTGAAGTTAGTCACCAGAGTGAGCGCGCAACTACACCGCTACTTGCTCATCAGCGCCTACGCTCTGTCCTTGGTTATTTCTACTTACAAGCTTTTAGCTTAAAGCTGCGGCGGTGGATTGGGGTGTAGCCGTGCTTAGCTAAAGCCACAGCGTGGGCGCGCGTGCCATACCCGCAATTTTTAGCAAAGCCGTACGCGGGGTAGAGTTTGTCAAGTTCTAGCATTTCTCTATCCTTATGCGCCTTAGCTAGGATAGAAGCCATGGCAATTTGGGGGATTTTATCATCGCCTTTTACCACCGCTTGAAAGTGTTTTAAGTGGTGGAAGTGGAGTTTAAAAAGCGTGTTGCCATCAATGCAAACATTTAAAATCTCAGATAGGCTTAAAATAATCTTTTTAATGGCTTCTTGCATGCATAAACTGAGACCCTTAGCGTCTATCTCTTGTGCGCTCTTAGACACCACAAGATTTTGTATCTCTGCGTGCGCCTGGATTTTATCCGCCCACTCAAAGCGTTTTTCTCTACTGAGTTGCTTGCTCTCTTTTAAGCCCTGTTTGCAAAAATCGCTGGCGAGATTATCGGGGCAAGCAACCCCCACCACAAATAACGCCCCTGCCAAACACCCCCGCCCCGCTTCATCAATGCCTAGCAACATGGAAAACCCCTTTAAACATGCTATCATAGCACTTTATGACAAGTAAGGATGGCTATGCAAAAACCTTTTAGAAAGATTTCAGACTATGCGATTGTGGGGGGGCTTAGTGCGCTCGTGGTTGTAACCCTCGTCGGGTGCAAGGGGGGGGACAACAACCAAGAGCAAAAGCCCCAGAGCAACAACAGCGGCACGCCCATTAAAAAAGGCGCGTTTGTGATTTTGCAAGAGCAGGCGGACAAGAGTTATAAAGTCGCTGAGGAATATCCCAGCGATAAAACTAGGGTCGTGGTGCGCGACTTACAAGGCAAAGAGCGCATGTTAAGCGATGAGGAGATCCAAAAGCTCATCAAAGACGAGGAAGTGAAAATTGACAAGGGCACAAGCCAACTCACTAAACCCCCCGCTGAGGGTGGTGGCTCTGGGCTTGGCATCGGGGCGGCGATTTTAGGCAGTGCCGCCGGGGCGATTTTGGGTAGTTATATTGGCAACAAGCTTTTCAACAACCCCAACTACAACCAAAACGCCCAACGAAACTACACTTCCCCCCAAGCCTACCAACGTAGCCAAAACAGCTTTAGATCACCCCCCCCTGCTAGCCCCACACACAGCGGATTTTTTAGTCCCCAAAACCAAAGCACCGGCACAACCCACAGCACAAGCCCCAGTTCTAGTCAAACCAGACCCATAGCCA
Organism: Helicobacter sp. NHP22-001; assembly: GCF_030270165.1. NCBI lineage: Bacteria > Pseudomonadati > Campylobacterota > Epsilonproteobacteria > Campylobacterales > Helicobacteraceae > Helicobacter > Helicobacter sp. NHP22-001. The sequence goes on from NZ_BSWS01000001.1 coordinate 441,274, forward strand.
CACACACAACTCCCGCTCCCACACAAACCACCACGCACGGGCAAAGCGGATTTTTTGGCTCACATAGAAGCTCTCACATCTCTTAAAGGACACCCATGCAAGTTAAAACTTTAAACCCCCTAAGCAAACAAGCCCTAGAGGAAATCGGGCTAGAGTGGCACACAGACCCGGACAACACGGATTACATCAGCACGGATTTAATCACCATCAACCAAGCACAGGCAGACGCTTACTACGGGGCGTGCAATGAGCTTTATGACATGTGCGTGGAAACGGCACAAATGGTGATCGATCAAGAACGCTTCTTTGAGCTGGATATTCCTAATAGCATTGTGCCTATGATTAAGCAAAGCTGGGAAAATGACATCCATTGGCACATTTACGGGCGTTTTGATTTAGCCGGCGGGCTTGAAGGGCAGCCCATTAAACTTTTGGAGTTTAACGCCGACACGCCCACCATGCTTTATGAGAGTGCCTTAGTGCAGTGGGCGTTACTCAAGCACAACGGCTTTAACGCCGAGTTGCAATTTAACAACATCTTTGAGGCTTTGGGGGAGAATTTTAAACGCCTAGTCACCTTGCAAGAAGACACTAGTGCGTTTAGCCAAGAGTATGAGGGCTGGAAGATTTTATTCTCCTGCGTGCAAGGGAGCAGTGAGGAGGAGCGCACCACGAGGTTTTTACAAGAGTGCGCTAAGAGTGCGGGCTTTAACACACAATTTGGCTACATTGATAAAGTGGAGTTTAACGCCGAAACGGGGGTGTTTTATGAGGGCGTGAATTACGAGTTTCTCTTTAAACTCATCCCCTGGGAGAACATCGCCATAGATGAGCCCGAGCTAGCACTGCTCATGCAAGGCATGATGGAGAATGAAAACACGATTTTTTTAAATCCTGCCTACACCTTGATTTTCCAAAGCAAGCGGTTTTTAAAATTGCTTTGGGAGCGTTACCCTAATCACCCCCTGCTTTTAGAAACAAGCTACGAGCCTTTACGCAATAAAAAGCAAGTGCGCAAAGTCGCCTTTGGCAGAGAGGGGGCGAACACACAGATCTTAAACCCCGATCTGAGCGTGGTTTACGAAACTAAGGGCATTTATGGCAACCACAAACCCATTTACCAAGAATTTGCCCCTTTAAATAAAGTCGGCGAGTTTTACTACCAACCCAATGTCTTTTATGCCTACGAGGCGTGCGGGCTGGGCTTTAGAAAGGGTGGGCTGGTGATGGATAATTTTTCTAAATTTGTGAGCCACATCATCCAATAGTGCGTCTTCAGGGCGTTTATAAATTCCACGCACTTACGAGTGTGTTTTTCTTGCCCTTTGCCTTGCTGTTTGTTCTAAGCGGAGTGGCGTTTTTACTTGGCGTGAATGCCAATAGCGGGGCAAAGATCAAAAAATGGCATGTAGAGAAGGGGACTAAGGGGGATTTAGAGTTTTTACTTAAGTTTTTAAAGGCACAAAAGATCGCCTTGCCTAGCAAGTTGGAGCCTAGGACACATAAGGAAGACCTAATCATCGGCACACCCGCCTATGAAATTGCGTTTAACCCCAAAAAGGGCGAAGTGGTCAGCATTAAACGCTCACTTTTGGGAGTTTTAATGCAGGTGCATAAGGGGCATGCAGGGGTGGCTTTAAAAGCCTTTGGCGTGATCTTTGGGGTGTTCTTGTGTTTCTTTTATGTGAGTGGACTACTCATGGGCTTTAAGCGCAAAAACACAGCTTCGATTTTAAGCGCATTTTTGCTAGGGGTAATTGTCCTAGGCGTGCTTTTAGCCCTAGCCCTTTAGAGCCAGCCCTTCTTTTTAAAATACAAGATAGGCAAGATCGTAGAAACGATCATGGCAAGCACCGCCATAGGGTAGCCAAACTCCCAACGCAGTTCTGGCATCACTTCAAAGTTCATGCCATAAATGGTGCCGATCAAGGTGGGAGGCATCATCGCCATAGTCGCTACGGTAAAAAGCTTGATGATCTTGTTTTGCTCCACATTGACCTGGGAGGTGAAAAGGTTTTGGATGTTGTCTAGGGCGTTGAGGTTTGCGGTGCTAAACTCCACTAAAGAATTAAAGTCCTTGATGATGATGTTAAAATCTTTTTTGGTTTCATTGTCCACTTTATTGCTTTTTAATAGTGCCGTGATGATCCGCCGTTTGTCAAATAGAGAGTCTCTAAGCTCCATATTAAACTCTTGCAAGAAAGAGAGAGAGATGAGGGTTTCTTCATGCGAAGAAGCTTCTAAATCAAAGACAATTTGTTTTCTTAAGGCACTAGTTTCGCGGTTGACTTCTTCTAAACAATCTGCCCCCTTTTCAAAGTAAAGCTCTAAAATCTTTGCCAAAATGTCAAAGCCGTCATAGAACTTCTTAGGGCTAGCCAGCACCCGCCCCTGCACTTCTTTAAAAATAGGAAAATCCCCATAGTAGAGGGTGAAAAGGATATTATTGGCGATGAAGTAGGTTACGGCTTCTGTGTGGAAGGCTAGGGGGGTGTCTTTGTAGATAAAATAGGTGTTGATCGTGATGGAAGTGCTGTTCTCCCAATATTTCACCACCGCGCTTTTTTCGGGGTCTTCATAGAGGTTTAAATCGTAGTTTTGGGCGATACAATAGAGCTCGGCAAAAGTGGGGTTGATGAGCTCAAACCATAAGATATTTCTCTCTTCAAAAGGAAAGTCTTCAAAATCCTTAAAAGAAAAAACCTCAACTAATTCAGCATTTTTTGTAAAGACATTGATCATGCCCACTCCTATAACCCGATGGGCATGGTGCGCTATCTCTCATGGGCGGCGATCCAAGACTTCAAAGGCGACTAAAATTTTGCCCTCAAGAAGCTCCAAACTCGCTCCCCCGCCCGTAGAAATGAAGCTCACACTATCTTTATAGCCTGCCCTAGTTAAGACATCGATCGTATCCCCCCCGCCAATGAGTGAAAAGGCATAGGTGTTTGAAATGCTGTGCGCAATTTGGCTAGAGCCACGGCTAAATAGGGGCACTTCATACACCCCAAGCGGCCCATTCCAAATGATCGTTTGGCTGCTTTGGATCACCAACGAAAAGAGCTTAGAAGTGGCCGGACCAATATCCACCGCCATGTAATTTAGGGGGATGTCTTGGGCGGGGGTGGTTTGCACTTGATCGGTGTGCTCTAAATGCGGGCTGCTCACCACATCCACGGGCAAGTAGACATGCACGCCCTTTTGTTTGGCTTTGTTAAGAATGTCTAAAGCATCTTGGATCAAATCCTCTTCCACTAAGGATGCTTGCATGTTATAGCCTAATGCCTTTAAAAAGGTGTTGCTCATCGCTCCGCCGATGATCACTTTATCCACCCGATCTAAAATGTTGCTAAGTAAAGTGAGTTTTGAGCTCACCTTAGCCCCCCCCACCACCAAGAGCACAGGGCGCAAGGGGTTAGCCAAAGCCTTAGCAAAAGAGTTGATCTCTTTTTTGAGTAAAAAGCCGGCGACTTTCACGGGGACAAAGGCGGCGATCCCATAGGTGCTAGCATGCTTTCTGTGGCTCGTGCCAAACGCATCGTTGACATACACATCGCACAAGTCGGCGAGGCACTTGGCAAACTCGGGGTTGTTCTCCTTTTCGCCCTTGTAAAAACGCAAATTCTCCACTAAAATAATGGGGTTTTCTTGGCTCTCTTGCAAACTTTTAGCCATTTGCGGGGAGCTGGCAAAGAGCACTTCTTTATTGAGCAGTCTTTCAAGCCTTTTTAACAAATGCCTAAAAGAATACTTCTCTTCTCTTTGCCCTTCAATTTGCGGTTTAGGCCGCCCTAAATGCCCCACCAAGACCACGGACTTCGCCCCATTGTCGATACAATAATTGATCGTGGGGATGCTCTCACGCATACGGGTGTCTTCAGTGATATTAAAATCCTTGTCAAGGGGGACATTAAAATCCACCCGTATTAAAACCCGCTTATCTTTTACGCTGACATCTTGTATCCCCACGACCTCTTGCATGCGCTTAATCCCTGCTAGCATGTTCATCCTTTTGGCAAATATAAACCGCCATATCCACCAAGCGGTGGCTATAACCCATTTCGTTGTCATACCACGCTAAAACTTTGGCGTGGTGTTGCTCTAAAACCAAGCTTTGATCCTCAATGTAAATAGCGCTAAAGGGCGATCCAATAAAATCACTAGACACCCGTTTTTCTTTGTCTATGCCTAAAATCCCTTTAAGCTCTTGTCGACTGGCTTGCTTGAAACACGCATGCAAGGCTTCTAGGCTTAAGGGCTCTTTAGTGTCAAAGCTTAAATCCACCAAGCTCACATCGGGGGTGGGCACTCTTAAAGCTAGCCCACTTACTTTACCTGCCAAATGGGGCAAGACTAGGGCAATGGCTTTATTCACCCCCGTGCTGGTGGGGATGATATTCAAAGCAGCCGCCCTAGCCCGGCGTAAGTCCTTGTGTTTAGAGTCTAAGAGATTTTGATCGTTGGTGTAGCTGTGGATGGTGGTCATCAGTGCGTGTTGCACGCCAAAGTTTTCATCGAGCACCTTTAAAAGCGAGGCTAGGGCGTTTGTGGTGCAAGAGGCGTTGGAAATGACGGGTTCGCCCTTGTAGCTGGTGTGGTTGACCCCATAGACAAAAGTCGGGGTGTTTTTGGCTGGAGCCGAGATCACCACCTTTTGCACGCTCCCTTTAAGGTGCGCCTTGGCTAAAGCGGCTTCGTTAAACTTGCCCGTGCACTCTAAAACTACTTGTGCGGGGCTTAAATCTAATTTAGCAGGGTCGCGCTCACTAAGGACTTTAACTTTTTGGCTATGCCCGATGCGTAAGTGCTCTTGGTCTAAAATCTCAATGGCTAGATCGTGCTTATGCAGCGAATCGTGGCGCAAGAGATGCGCTAGGGTTTCGACCCCATAAGTGGCGTTGATCGCCACCAATTCTAAATCTTCTCTTGCCCCCACAATGCGGCACGCACACAGACCAATCCGCCCGACTCCATTTACAGCGACACGCAACATAAACCCCTTAGTTTCACAATAAGCTTTTATCATACAAATAGCTAGCTTGAATCGCTCTTAAGGGGGGCGCAAAATTGGGAGGTTTAAAGAGCACAAACGCAAAATAGGGCGCAGATTGCAATTTTTGTAGTATAATGGCGACTTATGCGCCACATTTGGAGCAAAATTTGGAAAGGGTGTCTATGAAAAAAGCGGAGTTTTTGGAGTTGATGAAGGAAGAGGGGGGCTTTGAGAGCCGTAAAGACGCGGAGTTTGCCCTAGATGGCTTTGTCAAAGCCGTGCAACAAGCCCTAGCCAAACACGAAAGTGTGGAGCTCGTGGGCTTTGGCAAATTTGAAGTGGCGTTGCAAAAAGGCAAGAGCGGTAAGGTGCCCGGCAGCGATAAAACCTACGCTACAGCGGATAAAATGGTGCCTAAGTTTAAACCCGGCAAGGTTTTAAAAGACATGGTGGTGAAAGAAAAAGCCAAAGGCAAAGCCGCCAAATCTAGCAAGAAGAAGTAGCTTAAGTTCTTTTTTTTCTTTGAGTTGTGTTGCACAACTCAGACTTCCCGGGTTTTAGTTTTTTCAGTGTCCTTGTAGCTCAGTTGGATAGAGCGCATGATTCCTAATCGTGAGGCCGTGGGTTCAAATCCCGCCAAGGACACCACGCTTTTTTAAGCTTTGGAGTTCAATATGTTTTTATCAAAAAGGAAACGACTTTTTTTTGGTTTATCAATTTTTTTTAGTTTAGGTCTACAGGCTTTAGAGTTACAAGAATACGCCCCTGCCCCTGCTGATGATGATTTCAGCTTAAATTTAAAGAGGCTAGAGCGGCTAGAAGACAAGGGCGATACCACGCAAGGGCACGCCCTCGGGTTAGCCGATTTGATTAGAAACGCCGACAATAACTACTCTTTGCAAGCCGCCCGTCTGCAGGTGGCGCAGGCGTTAAAAAACCACAGTATCGCCAAGGCAAAGTTCTTGCCCTCCATGACAAGCACTTACACCTTCAACCGCAGGGATAGGGACACACCCTTTTACCCCAACTACAACATGCAAATGCTCAACACAAATTTAAAGCTCAATGTTTTCAACGGTTTTAGCGACATCAACAATGTGCGTGAAAAGGCGGCGAGTTACCGCTCCAACAGTGCAAACATGGAATACACCAAGCAAAACATTTATCTACAAGTGGTGCAACAGTATTACCAATACTTCAACAACATGGCGCAATTAGTCGCCCTGAAAAAGAAACTCGCTGAGTTGCAATCGAACATCAAGCGCATCAGCGAGCTTTACAGCGAGGGGCTCACGACCATTGATGACCTAGAGAGTGCCAAAGCACAAGGGGCGCTTAGTGAAAACGACATCACAGACATGCAATTTTCCATTGAGCAAAACCGCTTGACTTTAGAGTATTTGACCAACTCTAAAATCCCTTCTTTGAAGCGCACGACCATCCTACCCCCCACGCTTTCTTTAAAAGAGCGGGCGGATATTCGGTCTTTAAGGGAGCAAATCACCGCCATCCATTACCAAAACAAAGAGCTCAATTACTACCCCACGGTAGACATCAACGATGACTGGCAATACTACATCCAAAAACCTGCCTATGCGATGGGTAAAGACAACCGCTTTGGCAACCTCTATCCAGACCAACAAAACACTGTGGGTGTGGTCGTGACTTTAAACATCTTAAGCGACATAGGCATTAATTTACAAAAGCAGTATTTGCGCCTAAACCAACTCTCCCAAGAGAAAAGCTTGATGTATAAAAGGATGGAACAAGCCAAAGATGAGCAGCTTTACCGCAAATCTTTAGATATGGCGCGGGCAAAAATTAGAAGCTCGGAGGCAAGCCTCAAATCGGCGACCATCTCTTATGAGAGCATTAAGAAAAAATACGCCGCTAACCTCGTGGACTTCACCACCTATTTACGGGCACTACGCACCCGCTTTGACGCTGAAGTGGTCTACAACCAATCGCTTAACAACTACGAAATGCAAAAGGCCAACTACATTTTTTACAGCGGACACCATATCCAAGACTATGTGCGCTAAAGGACGATGATGAAATATTTTTTATGTGCCCTGCTCTTTGTAGTGGGGCTAGGAGCCAAAGAAGTTTATGCTATTTTTAATGTTAGGGCTTTACAAGACGCGAATTTAACCTTAGACTCCGCCGGGATTGTGGATGCGATCTATGTAGATGTGGGCAGCAAAGTCAAAAAGGGCGAGATCCTTTTAAGCCTCTATAACAAGGACAAAAAGTCGCAAGTGGACTCCATTAACCAACAATACGACTTCAGCCGCAAGCAGTATGAGCGCTACAGCAAAATCGGGCGGGCGATCGACAGAAACACCCTAGACAAATACTACTCTGACTATCGCAAGCTCGAGTTTGATCGCAATTACTCGCAGGCGGTGGTGGATAAAACCATTTTGCGCGCCCCCTTTGATGGGGTGATTGCGAGTAAAAAGATTGAGCTAGGCGATGGGATGAGTGCCAACAGCACGATTTTATTTCGGCTCGTGAGTAAGGGGCGAAAAATGGTGATCGAGTTTGACTCTAAATACCTGCCCGTCGTCAAGGTAGGCGACATCTTCGTTTATAGCATCGATGGCCAACCCGAAAAACAAAAAGTCAAAATCACCAAAATCTACCCCACCATTGATGAGAGCACCCGCAAAGTGAGCGCAGAAGCCTTGTTGCCCGCAAACAGCCCTTTAGTCCCCGGTGTCTTTGGGGACGGCTTCATCCAATAGGGGGCATTGGTGTATAAGTTTGCGATACAGCGGCCCATCACGACTTTAATGTTTGCGTGCATGATCGTTTTCTTTGGGACGATGGCACTTAAAAAAATCAGTGTGGCACTTTTCCCTAACATTGACTTCCCCATTATTGTGGTCAAAACCAGCTACCCCGGGGCGAGTGCGGACATTGTAGAAAGCAAGGTTACGGACAAAATCGAGGAAGCCGTGATGAGCGTGGATGGGATCAAAAAAGTAACCTCCAACAGCGCACGCAATGTCAGCATTGTGGTGGTGGAGTTTGTGCTTGAAAAGCCCATCATGACCGCTTTAAACGACATCATCAATAAGGTGTCTTCGGTGAGCTTTAACGACCCCAACATCCGCCGCCCCTCCATCGACAAGGTGGATACCAGCGGGCAGGCGATCCTCTCCATCTTTCTTACCAGCAAAACCAAAACCCCAGCGGAGTTAAACGACCACGCCAAAAACATCATTAAGCCCATGCTGCAAAAGGTGGAGGGTGTGGGTAATGTCCAGCTGCAGGGCTATGAAGAAAAGCAAATCCGCATTTACGCCGACCCAAGCTTGATGAATAAATACGGCCTCACCTACAACGACCTTTACAACACCCTTAAAACCCAAAATCTCGAAATGGACGGGGGCAAGATCATCAGCCCTAAGAAAAACTATGCGATCTTGGTGGACGGCAACAGCTACACGCTTAAAGAGCTGGGCGACATCCAAATCGGTAACCATGTCCGCCTAAGAGACATTGCCACAATTGAAAAGGGCATCGACCCAGACATCACTTACGCCAGCTACGGGCACGATCAGGGCATTGTTTTAGAAGTGCAAAAGATCGCCGGGGCTAATGAGATCAAAATTGTGGACGCGATCTATAAGGAATTAGATGCCATGCGCGCCGTGAGCCCGGGCTATGAGTTGCGCCCCTTTTTAGACACCACAGACTACACCCGCCACTCCATTAAAGATGTGCGTTTTGACTTGATCTTGGGGGGGATTTTGGCGGTGTCGGTCGTCTTTGTGTTTTTACGCAGTTTCTCCATCACCTTTGTGTCGGCGATGAGCATCCCCATCTCCATCATGGGGACTTTTGCGCTCATTAAGTGGATCGGCTTTTCTTTAAACATGATGACGATGGTCGCCCTCACTCTGTCCATCGGGATCATCATTGACGATGCGATCGTGGTGATCGAGAACATCCATAAAAAGCTAGAAGCCGGGATGGACAAACGCACCGCCAGTTACGAAGGGGTGCACGAAATCGCCTTTGCGATCATCGCCATTTCTGCCATGCTCTTGTCGGTGTTCATCCCCGTGGGCAACATGAGTGGGGTGGTGGGGCGTTGGTTCAAAAGCTTTGGGATCACCGTTGCGCTTGCCATCACGATCTCTTATTTTGTGGTCGTTACCGTGGTCCCTATGCTTAGCTCGCTCATCGTGTCTCCCGAGCAATCCGCCCTTTACAAGCGCACCGAGCCCTTTTTCCAAAGAATGGAGAAGGCTTACGCCCGCTTGCTCAGCTGGCTTTTAAACCATAAATTGCTCGTGGGGCTGGTGGTGGCAGTCATTTTTGGCGTTTCCATGCACATTGCAGGCAAACTAGGCATGGAGTTTTTGCTCAAAGAAGATCGGGGCAAGTTCTATGTCTATGTCAAGGCGCAAACCGACATCAGCTTAAAAGCGATGCTTGCTAAAATGAAGGCGTTGCAGGCAGTGATTGAAAAAGACCCCGATGTGGAATTTGACTCCATGCAAGTGGGCTATGGCAACATCCAAAGCACCTTTAAGGGCAAATTCTATGTCAAGCTGAAAAAAGACCATAAAAAGAACCAATTTGTGATCATGGAAGAGATGCGCCAAAAACTAAGAGCCATCCCCGAGGCTAAGGACCTGCAATCCATCAACCTCGCCGAAGTGCCTTTAGTGGGTGGGGGGGACAGTTCGGCGTTTCAGGTGTTCGTCTATGCCCCCACGCAAAAGCTCGTGGATGAGAGCGTGGCAAAATTGCGACACTTCTTGCTGGCAAGCCCTGAGATGAAAGGCAAGGTGGCGGGCTACCACACCAACACCTCCGACTACCAAACGCAGTACCAGCTACGGGTTTTAAGGGCAGCCACGGTGAAATACGGGGTTACGGCGCAGGACATCGCCAATGTGGTGAGCAACGCCTTTTCTGGGGAGAATCGGGTGAGCTACTTTAAGGAAGCTGGCAAAGAATACGACATCATCATCCGCGTTCCACCGGATAAAAAAATGTCTTTAGATGACATCAAACGCCTACAGATCAAGAACAAGAGCGGCAAGTTGATGTTTTTAGATGGACTGATCGAAGTGATCGAGCGCAAAGTCCCCTCCAATATCACCCGCTACAACCGCCAAAGAAGTGTAACCGTGCTGGCGCGCCCGGCTAAGGGCACAAGTTTGGGCGAGCTTTTAAGCCAAGTGGAAAAACACAAGGCTGAATGGCTTGCTAAAGGTGCGGCGTTTCGTTTCACGGGCGAGTCTGACCGCCTTAAAGAGAGCAACGATGCCTTTGGCGTGGCGATCGCCACCGCCTTTATCCTTATCTACATGATCCTAGCCGCCCTTTACGAGTCGCTCTTAGAGCCTTTGATCATCATGGTTACGATGCCCTTAAGCTTTTCGGGGGCGTTCTTTGCTTTGGGGATGGTGCACCAATCCATGAGCTTGTTCTCTTTAATGGGGCTCATCTTACTTATTGGGATGGTGGGCAAGAACGCCACGCTCATCATTGACATCGCCAACGATAGGCGTAAAGAAGGGCACAGCATTGAAGAGGCGATTGTGCTGGCGGGCGAATCACGCCTGCGCCCCATTTTAATGACCACCATTGCAATGGTGTGTGGCATGTTGCCCTTAGCCATCGCCGTGGGGCAGGGCTCGGCGATGAAATCGCCCATTGGCATTGCCATGAGCGGGGGGCTCTTGGTGTCTATGGCGCTTAGCTTGTTGGTCGTGCCGATTTTCTACCGCTTGCTTGCCCCCCTAGATGACAAGCTTAAAAAATTCTATCGGGACAATAAATGAGAAAATGGGCTTTGGGGGTTTTAGCGCTTTCTGTTTTGGTTTTAGCCAAGCAGCAGACCCTCCCCAAAAGCCAAATTTTCATCGGGGTCACCACGGGCTTTTCAACCCTAAATGTCGTAAAACAGCCCTACAACAACGCCTTTTTATGGGGCTTAAAGGCGGGCTATCAATACAACTTGAGGCGTTTTATATCCTTACGCGGACAAATGGACTACATCCAAACCATCAAACCCACCGCTTTTAACACCAATGTTTATTCTTTTTTCAACATCCACATGGACATGGTGAATGACTTTTACCACAACAAGAAATTTAATTTTGGTACTTATGTGGGTCTGGGTTTTGGCTATTTTCAAAGCGCGATGACATTGCATAGCTATGTGGGCGATCGCTCCTTTATGGGCTATAACGGGGTGCTTGATTTGGGTGTGGGGAGCACCATCGCCAAGCAACAACGCGTGGAGCTAGGGGTTAAAATCCCCTTTGGCAAGATTCAATCTATCCGCCATAAAAACCTCGCCATGGATTTTTACTACTGGCTCGTGTCTTATGCTTACTTATTTTAGCTTTGGATAAGATGATTAACACATTGTGTTAATCATTTCTAGGCTCTGCTGTAAGAGTTGCGCCCCTTTGAGCGTTAAAATGCTTTCAGGGTGGAACTGGTAGGCTAGGGCTTTATCTTTTGCGTGGTAAATCCCCATCACAAGCCCGCCACAATGGGCGATCACTTGCAAACACTTAGGCAAATTAGTCGCCATTAAAGAGTGGTAACGCCCCACTTGTAAAGAGTACCCCAAACCTCTAAACGCCTCAAAAGGCTCTAGGGTGATAGTGGAGCTTTTGCCATGCACAATGCTAGGACTTCTCACAATGCTAGCCCCATAGCTTTGGGCTAGTGCTTGCAAACCCAAACACACCCCCAAAATGGGATATTTACCCTTGATAATTTCTAGCATTGCCAAAAGTTGCCCTGAGTGTGCGGGATCGCCCGGTCCCGGGGAGATAAACAACAAGGGTCTTTCACTCTCGGCTTGCATGCGCTCTAAAAGCAGGGGGGCGGGAGTGGTGTTGCGTAGCACTAACACAGAATGCCCTAGCCCCTCTAAATCATAAACAAGGTTGTAAGTGAAGGAGTCGAAATTATCAATAAAATAAATTTTCATGCATGCGTCTTTAAAATGGCAGAGATCACAGCCTTAGATTTTGCCTTGGTTTCGGCAATCTCGGCTTCAACCACACTATCTAGCACAATCCCTGCTCCCGTTTGCACCACCGCCTGCCCCTTTTGCACGAAGGCTGAGCGGATGATGATACAGCTATCCATCGAGCCATCGGCACATAAATAGCCCATAGAGCCCCCATAAGAGCCCCGCCTCTTGCCCTCTAGTGTGGCAATGAGCTTTAAGGCGGCGATTTTAGGTGCACCGCTTAAAGTCCCCGCATTCATAAAGCTTTGGTAAGCGTGCAATGCATCTAGCCCCTCTTTAAGTGCGCCTTGCACGGCAGAAGTCAAATGCATCACATGGGCGTATTTTTCGACTTTAAGAAGTTTAGACACCACACGGCTGAAGGGTTTAGCCACCCTAGCTATGTCGTTGCGGGCTAAATCCACCAACATGACATGCTCTGCCCGCTCTTTGGGGTCGTTTTGCAAGTCTAGCTCTAGGCGGTTGTCTAAGTCTAGGTTAATAGAGCCATCGGGGTTTTTGCCTCGTGGGCGGGTGCCAGCAATGGGGTAAATTTGGGCTAAATTCGTGCTGGCGTCATACTTTAGGGCACTCTCAGGGCTTGCCCCAAAGAGTGTAAAATCGGCGGTTTGCATGTAAAACATATAGGGGCTGGGGTTTTGTGTTTTTAGATGGTGGTAGGCACTTAAGGGCTCTTTGCACTCTATGTAAAAGCTTCGTGAAGGCACGGCTTGGAAAATCTCGCCTTGTTGGATTTGCTCTTTGGTGGCAAGCACGATTTTAGCAAAGCCCTCATCACTGCAATTTGTGTCTAAGTTGCTGTTTTGGGGGCTTGCTTGGGGGGTAAATGGGGGGGGGTTTAGGCGGGCTAGGCTATCTATCTCGGCTTGGATTTGGGCTTTTAAAGTGGGCTCAAAACACGCCCCGAAAATTTGCGTACTTTGGGCTTGGTGGTCGATTAAAATTAAGTTCTGTGCCACAAGAAAGATAAAATCGGGAGCGGTGTTGTCTGTCGCTTTTAAAGGGGGCAAGTCCTCAAACGCCCCGACAAACTCAAAACCAAAATACCCCCCACAAAATAGCCCAAAGGCAGGCACACTAGAAGTATCCACGCTTTTAAACACCGCCCTTAGAGTGTCTAGGGGGCTGGCACTCTTTAACTTGCTAAACTCATCCTTTAGGCTCGTGTCTTTGGCGTATTGCTTTTCTAACACCCCATTTTTAGGCTCTAGCTCGAGCACCTTTGCCATTTTCTCTAGCAAGGCTTGCCCGTTGGCATTCAAAGCCTCTAGGCGTACCTTAGCGTCTTGGCACACAAGCTTTAAACACGCCTTGGCTAGGATAATGGATTTGGTGTGCTTTTTATTTTCTACTTGGGCACTCTCTAATAAAAGCATGTTGGCCCCCCTTAAGTGGGCGTAAAGGGCTAGGGGGTGGGGGGTGTAGGGGGCTTGTTGGTGTAGGCTTAACATGCCTTGCTGTTGAACTTCGCCAAAGCTTTTTTAAAGATTTCTTCAGCGTGTGCTTTATCGCCAAAGTCTTTCACCTTCACCCATTTTTCTGGCTCTAAATCTTTGTAGGTTTCAAAGAAGTGTTTGATTTTTTGTAGCACAATGGGGGGCAGGTCGTGCAAGTCTTTAATGTTCTCATACCTAGGATCAATTTTGCTAAGGGGCACGGCTAAAAGCTTTTCATCAAGCCCGCTTTCATCCTCCATCACCAATACCCCAATCAAACGGCATTTGACCACACTGCCCGGCATGAGGGGGTCTTCATTTAACACCAAAATGTCCGCAGGGTCGCCATCCTCGCTTAAAGTGTGGGGGACAAAGCCATAATTAGCCGGGTACACCATAGAAGGGTACATGATGCGATCGACCACCACCGCTCCGCTGTCCTTATCCACCTCGTATTTCACCTTAGACTGGTAGGGGATTTCGATCACGGCGTTTAGGGCATTTGCCTCGCCTGCTTTGATTTTTGACAAGTCCATTTTTATCCTTTAATGTGGGTTTTAATGTAGTTTTCAATGTCGCCAACAATGGCTTCAATGCTTCTTTCGCCATTAATGGACTGGTGCACCTCTAGGGCTTTGTAAAACTCGACAATGCTTTCTAGGGGTTTTAAATACACTTGCATGCGGTTGTTAAACACCTCGATATTGTCATCATCGCCCCTTGAGCGGCCTAGCACCCTCTCTCTAGCCACCGCTTCGCTCACGCTCACCTCTACAACGCCCCTAAGTTTCACCTCTTCTTGGGCTTTTAACACTCTGTCTAGAGCGTTCATTTGCTCCACACTGCGGGGGTAGCCATCAATAATGATCACCTCCCTAGGGGCGTTTTTAATCGCCGTGATGATCGTGTCGATGACAATTTCTAAGGGCACTAACTCGCCCTTGCTGGTGAAACTGGCAATGAGTTGCCCCCGCTCACTTTGCTTAGCAATCTCGGCCCTTAGTAAATCCCCTGTGGAGTAATGCACCATAGAGTCGCTGTTGCGTTCAGCAATCAGCTGTGCGTCCGTGGTCTTGCCACTGCCCGGTGCCCCGATGATCAAAAATAATGCCTTCATGTTTCTTATCCTTTAATGGTTTAGTTAGTGTTTGGAGTTTCTTAAACGGATATGCAATTCCCTTAGTTGGTCTTCGCTAGCCGGGCTGGGGGCTTTGCTCAACAAACAAGTCGCCTTTTGGGTTTTTGGAAAGGCAATCACATCGCGGATACTGGGGGCTTTGGCTAAGAGCATGATGAGCCGGTCAAAGCCGATTGCAAACCCGCCATGGGGGGGTGCTCCATAACGCAAAGCCTCTAGCAAAAAGCCAAATTTTTCATTGGCTTCTTGCTCGCTTATGCCTAGTAGGGCAAAGACTTTTTTCTGCAAGGCTTCTTGGTGCATACGCAAACTCCCTCCGCCTAGCTCCACGCCATTTAAAACAATGTCGTAAGCAATGGATTGCATGTCCTCTGGCTCGGGGTTGTCAATGTCCTTTGGCATGGTGAAGGGGTGGTGCATGGCACTGAGTTTTCCCTCCACTCTCTCAAACATGGGAAAATCCACCACCCATAAAAAGTTAAAGGCATCAGGATCGATCAAGTTTAAATCCTGCCCGAGTTTCAAACGCAAACGCCCCATGTAATCTAAAATAACTACCTTTTCGCCCGCTCCAAAAAAGAGCAAATCCCCCTCTTTTGCCTCTGTGCGTGCTAATAGCTCATCTAGGGCTTTGGCTTCTAAGAATTTCACTAAAGGTCCTTTAGGTCCCTCCGCCTTCATTTGGATATAAGCAAGCCCTTTTGCCCCAAATTGGCGCACAAACGCCTCGAGTTCAGCTAAATCTTTACGGCTTAAAAGCGTGTCGCCTTTTTCGACTTTTAGGGCTTTAAAGCGGTTGTGTTTAGGGTCGCTGGCGATTGTTTTAAAAATCTCATTGCTGGAACTCACAAATAAATCCCCCACCTCCACCAAGGGCATGCCAAAACGCAAATCCGGCTTATCGCTGCCATAGCTCTCGGTGGCTTCCTTGTAGGTCATGTGTCTAAAGGGGGGGTTAATGTCAATGCCCGCCACTTTAAAGACAGCTTTTAGCAAGGTTTCGGCAACCTCCATAATGTCCTCTTGGCTGCAAAAGCTCATCTCCACATCAATCTGGGTAAATTCGGGCTGGCGGTCGGCTCTTAAATCCTCATCTCTAAAGCATTTGACAATTTGGTAATAGCGATCCATCCCTGCCACCATTAAAATTTGTTTAAAGAGTTGGGGGCTTTGGGGCAGGGCGAAAAACTGCCCGTCGTGGATACGGCTGGGGATTAAAAAGTCCCTTGCGCCCTCGGGCGTGGTTTTAGAGAGCATGGGGGTTTCAATCTCTAAGAAGTCTAAACTATCCAAACAATCACGCACCGCCTTAGCCACTTTGCTACGCATTTTAAAAATGTTGTAGGATTTAGCAGAGCGCAAGTCTAAAAAGCGGTATTGCAAACGCAAATCCTCATTGACACTTGGATCGCCGATCGCAATGGGCGGGGTTAGACTCTTATTCTCAAGACGCAAGTCCTCGAGCACCACCTCGATCGCCCCTGTGGCAAGTTTGGGGTTTTCTAAGCCCTCGCCTCTGGGGCGCACGATGCCCTCCACGATCAGCACATCCTCGTGTCTTACAAGGCTTGCCTGCTCGTAGGCTTTAGAAGTGGGGTCGCACACAAGCTGCACCAGTCCGCTTTTATCGCGTAAATCAATGAAAATCACGCCCCCGTGATCCCTGTAGTTATGACACCACCCACAGAGTTTCACCCTCTTTTGCACATCGCACAGCCCGACCTCGGCACATAATTGTGTTCTTAACATGTTTCGCCCTTAATTTTTTAAATATTCTTGCAGCAGTTCTTGGATCTCATTGGGGTGTGATTTGATCACAAACCCATCGGCGTGCAACGAGTCGGCAAGTTGCTTGTTCGACTCGCTGCTCATGGACGAATTGACGATCACGGGTAAATGCTTGGTCCTTGCGTCTGTTTTAATGCGTTTGAGCACTTCAAAGCCAGACACTACGGGCATTTCTAAATCCGTGATCACCGCCCCGACCTTGTCGATCATGTTCTCATTAAACAACCGCTTTAACAAAGCACCCCCATTGGGGAAAGCTTCGTATTTGAGCTTCAAGTCGTCTATAATGCGCTCTAAATTATGCATCGCCACCTGGGAATCTTCAGCAATGAATATCAATTTATCACTTCTAATTGCGTCTACAAATTGTTCTTTGAGCTGGTCTAACTCTTGTATTGTGGGGAAAGTATCCACCAACATTTTCTCCACATCTAAGATTTGGATCACCCGATTCTGCTCAAACCTTGTGATCGCATTGACCTTACCCCCTGCGCTAAAACCCTGTTTGTCGCCCACGCTGATTTCGCTCCAATTTTTATGCACGATCCGCTTAATGGAAAAAATTTTAAACCCCACGACACAGCTAGAAAACTCGCACACAATGACTAAATTTTGATCACTTTTAACGGACGCTTCGCTTAAATCCTTGTCGGGGTTATTAGGGTCAAAGTAGAGCCAACGCTTCACATCGATCAGGGGCACAGACTCCCCCCTAATGGTGAGAAAGCCTAATACCATGCTGTCATTGCCTCCCACGGTTTCGGTAACATCGCCCTCGTAGTGGATGATCTCGCGGATTTTAAAGATGTTGATCCCATACAGCTCGGCATCGCCGTTCTTATCGCTACTCAAGGTGAAACACAAAAACTGCGCCTCGTTGTTGAGGTGTAAGGAAATGGTGCTGTCAATGTCGCTAATCAAATCACGCCCCTTATCTTAAGCTCATTTACTCTAAAATCCGCATAAATTCTTATTGTAGCAAAGACTGGCTAATGATACAAACTAGGCAAGACTACCACAACCTCGTAGAAAAGCTTTGCACCCTAGCCCACCACTACTATGTGTTGGCTAGCCCCCTCGTGAGCGATGAGGTTTACGACCAACTCTACCGCGAAGTTTTGGCGTATGAAGAGGCGCACCCAGAGGATATTTTGCCCCACTCGCCCACCCAGCGCGTGGGGGGTGAAGTGATGCCCTTTTTGTCCAAACAAGAGCATAAAGTCCGCATGTGGAGCTTAGACAATGTGTTTAACCTCCAAGAGCTGCAAGAGTGGCTTAAACGCCTTGGCGACTTTGCCAAAACCTCCCTAGAGTCGTTCATTTGCTCGCCCAAACTAGACGGTGCCTCGCTCAATCTCTACTACGAGGGGGGCCATTTAGTGAGTGCAAGCATGCGGGGCAATGGGGTTATAGGCGAGTTGGTAACCCACAACGCCAAGACTATCCGCTCTATTCCGCTTAAAATCCCCTACACTAAGCCCATTGAAATTCGAGGCGAAGTCCTCTTACTTAAAAAAGACTTTAACGCCCTGAATGCCGATAGACTTGCGCAAAACCTCGCCCCCTTTGCCAATGCCAGAAACGCCAGCGTGGGCAGCTTGCGCCAATTAAATTCCAGCATCAGCGCGCAAAGAAAACTCACCTTTTACCCATGGGGGCTAGGGCTTTGCGATGAAGAGTTTACAAGCTTTCAACAAGCCATGCAAGCCGTGCGTGAGTGGGGCTTTTTGGGCTTGGATTTTGTGGCGTGCAAAAATGCTAAGGAGATACAAAACGCCTTCGACACCTTTTCTGCCAAACGCCCTAATCTGCCTTACGAAGCTGATGGCATGGTCGCCATGCTAGACGATCTCAAGTTACAACGCACTCTAGGTTTCACCATCAAAGCCCCCCGCTTTGCCATCGCCTACAAATTCCCCACCGCCCAAAAATGCACCAAACTTTTACAAGTCATTAACCAGGTGGGGCGCAGTGGGGCCATAACCCCCGTGGGCGTGCTTGAGCCCGTGTTAGTGCAAGGGGCGTTGGTCTCCCGTGCCACCCTAGACAATTACACCCAAATAGAGCAACAAGATTTACAGCTAAACGACATTGTGGTAGTAGTGCGTAGCGGCGAGGTCATCCCTAAAATCTTACGCCCCCTAAAAGAGCTAAGAGATCACAGCCAAGTAAAAATCACCCCCCCCACCCACTGCCCCGCCTGCCACACAACCCTAAGCCTACAAGCCCTCAATGTCTGTCCAACTTGCAACAACGCTTTACTGCTAAAAAACAAGCCTAATTTCTGCCCCAAATGCGCCAAGTTTTTTAAAAAACCCACCCACTGCCCCGCCTGCCACGCACCCTTAAGTGCGCAGCAGCAAAAATGCCCCAAATGCGCCCACAAGGTCGGCATGCCCATAAACTGCCTAGATTGCGGGGAGGATTTGATTTACAAGGAATATTGCACCCGCTGTGATTTGGATTTAAGTAAGCGGGCTAGGGGGCTTATGTGCCCCAATGGTGCGTGCCCTGCGAGGGTGCAAGAGAGCATCGTTTATTTTGCCTCCAAGCAGGGACTAGAGATCAAGGGGCTAGGCGTTAAGGTCGCGCGGCAACTCTTGCAAGTGGGGCTCATTCAAGGCGTGGCAGATTTATACACCTTGCAAAAGCAGGATTTATTAAAACTTGAGGGCTGGCAAGAAAAAAGGGCGGACAATCTCATCAAGGCAATCAACAACACCAAGCACGCCCCACTGTGGCGCTTTCTCTGCGCTTTGGGCATTGAGCATGTTGGTAAGGGGGCGAGCCAAATGTTAGCCAACGCCTTTGGGCTAGAGATCTTTAGCAAGACCTATGAAGAGATCAAAGAGCTAAAAGGGTTTGGTAAACACTCAAGCAAAAATGATAGGAGCAAAATCGCCCACTCTTTTGTGGAGTGGATGCACAAAAATAAAGCCTTGGTTGAGGTGCTTTTAAGCCACATCGCCCCCACCCCGCCCCACACCCGCCCAAACGCCCCAAGCGTGGGTGGGGTTTTTGCGGGTAAAAATGTGGTGCTGACAGGTACTTTAAGCCGCCCAAGGGCTCAAATTTGCCAAGAACTCGAGCGCCAAGGCGCACACATCCAAACGGGCGTTACTAAGAACACCGACTACCTCATTTGTGGCGCAAACCCCGGCTCGAAACTCACAAAGGCACAAAGCCTAGGGGTGCAGACCTTAGATGAAAAGGCACTCCTAAGCCACTTAGACCAACCGGACTAATGGCTATTTCCAGCCTTGCAAGCTTTTAGGAGTGTGGCTAGTCTTGGCGTATCCTGCCCTAGTGCGAGCAGCCACACCCGCCCCCGCAACATTGTTTGCTAGAGGGCTGGCCCTTGAGCACTTCTTGCTCTGTGGCTTCTCTTAGCCCTAAGAGCGTAAATTGAAAACTTAGCTCTTTGCCGGCTAAAGGGTGGTTGTAGTCGATCATCACCATATGATCGCTAAAGTCTTTCACGCTCACTTGCACACTCTCTTGGTTTTCGCCCTGCCCGAACAAGGTCATGCCCCTTTGCAGTTCAATGCCTTCAAATTGATCTCTGGGCACTTCTTGCAGATAGTCGGTGCGGTATTCGCCATAGGCATCGTGAGGTGGGATAACAATATTCAAGGTTTGCCCCACCTGTGCTTGCTGCACTGCCTTTTCAAGCCCCACAATCACTTGCCCAGCCCCCATTAAAAACTCTAAGGGCTTTTTGCCTATGTTGGAGTCGAGCACTTCTTGGGTGGCGTGGTCGCGCACTTCGTATTCAATGATCGCAACTTGGTTTTGCATGTTTGTCCTTTCTTATAAACTGGGGAGTTATTTTAGCGTTTTTTAGACTTTTCGTCTAAAAGATTTTGCGCCTCTTTGCCCTGATCGCTCTTAGGGTAGAGTTTGGCGACTGATTGCAAGAATTTTTTATAGTTGGCGTGATCTTTGAGGTTTTTAAACGCCCAAGCAGTGTGGTAGAGTAAAATAGGCATGTAGCTGACTTTGTCGTCAAGCATTGCGCTTTTTTTGTAAAAGGCAATGGCGGATTGGTAAGCTTTATTAAAATAGGCCGACTCGCCTGCCATGTATTCGTGGTAAGCGGGCTTAAAGGGCAGACTAGCCAGCCACGCAAAGCGTTCCTCTGCCTCTTTGTAGCGTTTTTGCTTAAAGAGTTCGCGTGCCTCTTTAGCAATCTTTTCTTTCTGTGTTGGGTCTTTGTTAAAGGCCGACTCTTTTTTAGCTTTTAACATTTGGACTTGTAAAGATGCTAATTCTCTAAGCTTCTTGTTGTTAGCGTTGGCTTGGATATCTATGGATTTTTGGAGGTTTTGTAATTTAGTGGCAAAGTCAGTGCGCATGTTCTCTAATAATTTTTGGGTATCGGCGTTTTTTTTCTCAAAATTGGCTAAAGCTTCTTGGTTGGCTTGGATTTGGGTTTTTAAAGTGTCGATGAGTTGGGCTTGTTGCTTGATTAAATCCGCTTGTGCATCTTGGGTGTTTTTTAAGGCTTTTAGGTTGTCGCTGTGGGTAGCTAGGGTGCTCGTGGCCTTTTTAAGCCTTAGCCCTTGTCCCTCTACAAGGCTTTTTAAGCCCTCCTGCCCTTGTAGTAGACTAGAAGTCTGCCCTTTGAGCGTGGCTAAAATGTCGCCTAGGTTTTTGTTGCTACTTTGTAAGGTTTTTAGCTCCTGCTTAGTCGCCCCGCTTTGCAACTCAAAGGCGGAAGGCTCGGCGCATAAAAGCCCCCCCACCAACAAAAGCGAAAAACGCACTAATCCACGACCTTAATGTCCACACGGCGGTTTTTGCGGTAGCACGCTTTTGTTTTTTCTTGGCAAATAGGCTTGGTTTCCCCAAAGCTCACCACTTTAATATCGTCTGCGCTAATGCCCTTGATTGTGAGGACTTCTTTTACGCTCAAGCCCCGTTTATTGCCCAGAGCAAAATTATATTCGCCCGTGCCAAACTCATCAGTGTTGCCCTCTAAGAGCACTTTCATGCCATATTCTTGGATTTTTTTCACGGCTTCGTCGATCGCGCTTTGCATGTCTTCGCGCACATTGTATTTGTCAAAGTCAAAGTACACTTGCCCAACAATTGTGCCACTCTCTACATGGGGTTTGGGGGGTTCGGGTTTTTCTATGGGATTGGATTGGACTTCTTCTTTAGGCACGGTGTGCTCTTCAGATGGGGGAGTAGGCTTTGGAGCTGCTTGTTGGGCTTGTGGGGCGGGTTTTGGTGTAGGTGCCACTTCACTTTTGTGATTGCTAGCACACCCCGTCATTAATGCGCACGCTAAAGCTACACTGGCTAAAAACCACTTCTTCATAAAACTCCTTCGTATTTGTTTAATAGACAAAACAAAACTCGATTATACACCCTGCTTTTTTAATGGGACTTAAACAACTACCAATCGAAGGACTGGACATTGGTATTTTCTAGCGGAAATAAGTAACTTTGGTTGTTTTCTAATAAAATCACACCCAAAGCGTTTTGTGCCGCTGCTTTTTTGATAAACATCACCACCTTGCCGTCTTTAGAAAATCGAGGCATTTGGTTCACCCCACTGGCAGTTAAATGGCGGACATAGTCGCCTTTAAGGCTGATTAAGTGTAAATTAAAGGGGCTTTGTCCATTAGCGTCCCTTTCTTCTCGGCTCACATAGACAATATAATCTCCAAAAGAGGCGACTGAGTCATTGTTTTTAGAGGAAAAGACCACTTGCTCTACAGGTGCATTAAGACGCAGTTTTTTAAGGTAGATGTTAGGATAACCCGAGCGGTCCGACACAAAAACCATCGCCTTCTCATTTTCAACAAAATTTCCTAAAACATCGATCCCGCTGTAAGAAGTTAGGCGTTTTAATTCTTTGTTCTTTGTGTCGTAAAGGTAAATGTCTGTTTGCCCTCTAGGAGCTAGAGAGAGCAGTAACTTACGCCCATCCGCACTCACGCTAGACACGGCTGCCATGCCTTGACTTTGGGTAATCACTTTGCTAGTCCCCGTGTGGATATTATATTTAATGATCGTGGGCTGGCGCAGATACTGGGTGTAGTAAATTGCACTTTGATCGGCATTCGCCCATTTGGGGAAGACATTGAGTAGGTTATTTTTGATGATCTCTTGTTGGTAGGTCAGCGTGTAATCGGCGAGCACAATGCTAGTAACCCCGGGGCTTAAGAACTTAGAGAACACCACCATGCGCGCCATCCAATCAATGGGGGCGGCTTTGACTAGGTTGTTTGCGTCTATGGCGATTTTATGGGCAATGAAAGGGTAGAGCTCTTTGGTGTTGAATTGGTAGTTTTTATTGCTCTGCACCTCTTTTGTGTTGGCGTTGTAAAGCTTGGCGTTGATGGCATTGGGCTGGCTTGCTTGCAGCTGCACCACGAGTTGCACCCCCTGCGCCTCATTGGCGGGGGCGTTGAGCCCTAGAGCGTTGAAGTGCCCACTCACTTTAAGATCTGCCACCAACAAATCCGCAATCTTTCGCAAATAGGGGTTGTTGCCAGTGGTCGTAACAAGGACTTTAGGCAAGCTTTCAATGGTTTTGACAATGTCTAGGGTCGCGTCCGCCGCCCTTGAAAATCCTAAGATCAGACATATTAGCCACACAATCCGCATCATTTGTCCTTTGTTTTGAAGTTCACTTTTAAAGTGATCGCGCGCCCCTGTGGGTAAGGGGGGAAGCGTTGTTGTTGTAAATGCGCGAGCAAATTTTCAATTTGCTGGTTATACTCCCTAAAGGGCGAAAAATCCACAAGGCTAAAATGCATTTGCCCGCTGGGGTAAATGGTGATGAGCGCCCCCACGGAAGTTTTTTGATCAAAGCTCAACTTCCACTGGGAGTATAAAATTTTATAAATGGCAGTAAACCACGCCTTGTCCTCTTTGAGGGTGCTTTCCTCCTCTTTGGGGACTTGCACTTCCATTTTTTTGGCTTGTAGGGTTTTGATGTCCTCAAGCTTGGCTAGGCTCTCTTGCAGATCCTTAAATACGCTCGTGCCCGGCTTGCCAAATTGGATGTTTCTTAGCAAGTCTTGGGCTCTTTGCAAGTCCTTAGCCTCTTGGGAGTTGGTTTCAGCGGCTTGTTTATCCGGGATTGCGCTAAACATGTCTTTCACACCCAGGCCGCTATCAGCTTGGGTAGGGCTAGGGCTAGGGGGTGGGCTATCGATCAAATCCACCTGAATGGGGGGCAGAACCAAGGGAGGGACGCTCTCAGTGGGTTTTAAAAGCAGTAAACTTAAAAGCAACCCATAACACAATAGGGCCAACAAGCCACAGCCCACAAACAAAAACGCACGCATCAGGCACTTGTAACTAGAGAAACCTTGTAAAACCCCGCTTCTCTAAGGCTCTTGAGAAGATAAATGATCTTATCGTAAGTGAGGCGTTTGTCTGCCCGCACATGCACGGCCATGCTCTTGTCTAGGTGCTTGGCCCACAGATGAAACGAGTCGGCAAAATTGGCGAGCGAATAGGTGTGCTCATTGACATAAATCTTGCCCGCCAAGTCCATACGCACCTCTAAAAATTGGGTTTTTGGAGCTTTGGCGCTCTTAGAGCCATGCGGGAGTTGGATGTTTTCTTTATAGGTGATCGTGGGGGTGGCGGTCATCAAAATGGCTAAGAGCACGAGCATGATGTCCACTAAGGGGGTGATGTTGAGTTCGGGCCTATCGTTGTCCCAAACTTCAAAATCCATCATGTTCTTTTGCCATGAGAAAATCGATCTGCATTTGAGCATATACGGACAGATCGTAAACCTTGCGCTTTAAGATCAAAAAGAACGAGTAGGCGGGGATGGCGGTTAAAATCCCCGCGGCTGTGGCAACCAAAGCCTTAGAGATCACAGGGGCGATCACATCAAAGCTCACCTGCCCACTCAAACGCCCAAAGGCTTCTAAAATCTCCACCACCGTGCCAAAGAGCCCCACAAAGGGGGCGGTGCTGGCGATGATGCTTAAAACCACGAGCCCCGTAGTGTTCTCTTTTAAAAGCTGGTTTTTCCACACCGCCAGCCACTCTTTGGTGGGCTTTTCGGGTGCGCCACTAAAGAGCATGCCTCTTAGGCGCAAGTCCTTGCGTGCGCCCGCCATGATCGCCTCTAAGGCTTGTTGTTCTCTGAAAGCATTGCTCTTAATGGAGATATATTTATAAAAAAACACCCAAAGGGTCAAAATTAGATAAAAAGAGAGCAAACCGAGTACAAATAGGGGGATGAACCCGCTTGTGGCTAAGAAGTTTTGGATCGTTGCCACGGCTACCTCAAACCATGCGCCTCGATGCGTGCGATCACGCTAGAGATCGCCAGCCGATCTGAGCTGGCGTCCTCTAAGAGTTTTTTGGCGGCATACACGGCATCATCGCCCTTAATGAAGACCGCCCCGTCTGCCAAAATATCCACGCTACCACTGCGCACCTCCACATAGCCCCAGCTAATGGCGATCAAACTCTCCTGCCCCTCCCTCATGATCTCAATCACCCCACTTTTGAGCAAGGACACCATGTTGCTATGCCCTTTGAGTACCCCAAATTCGCCCTGGGCTCCGGGCAAGGTTACCCGATCCACCTGCCCTGAGAAAATCAAGCCCTGCGGGACAACAATACTCACAGCTAAATCCATTTGCAATCCTTAAGAAGCGTTCTTTTTGCCTTCTGCCTTCATTTTTTCGTATTTTTCCACGACCTCTTGGATATTGCCGACCATGTAAAAGGCGTTTTCGGGGATTTCGTCATACTTGCCCTCTAAAATCCCAGCAAAGCCCTCTAAAGTTTCTTTAAGGGTAACATACTTGCCCGGACTACCGGTAAAGACTTCTGCCACAAAGAAGGGTTGGGATAGGAACTTTTCTACTTTACGGGCGCGTTCCACGATTTTTTTATCTTCCTCAGAGAGTTCGTCCATCCCCAAAATCGCAATGATGTCTTGCAAGTCTTTATATTTTTGTAAGATCTGTTGAATCCCGGTCGCCACGCGGTAATGCTCGTCCCCGATCACTTGTGGGTCTAGAATGCGCGAAGTGGAGTCGAGCGGATCGACTGCGGGGTAAATCCCCTTTTCAGCGATTTTGCGGTTCAACACTGTGGTCGCATCCAAGTGGGCGAACACAGAAGCGGGGGCGGGGTCAGTAAGGTCATCTGCGGGCACATACACGGCTTGCACGGAGGTGATCGAGCCGTTTTTGGTGGAGGTGATACGCTCTTGCAACTTGCCCATTTCGCTAGCCAGCGTGGGCTGGTAACCCACGGCTGAGGGGATACGCCCTAAAAGTGCAGACATTTCCGCCCCCGACTGGGCGTATCTAAAGATATTGTCAATAAACATGAGAATATCCAAGCCCTTCTCATCTCTAAAATACTCTGCCATGGTTAAACCCGTAAAGGCAATGCGGTTTCTTGCCCCCGGGGGCTCGTTCATTTGCCCGTAGCACAGGGCGACTTTATCCAAAACGCCCCCCTCTTTCATTTCGTGATAAAGGTCATTACCCTCTCTAGTGCGCTCGCCCACACCGGCAAAGACAGAGTAACCGCTGTGCTTGTAAGCCACATTGTGGATGAGCTCCATGATGATGACAGTCTTACCCACGCCAGCACCCCCAAAGAGCCCGACTTTACCGCCCTTAGAGTAGGGTGCCAGCAAGTCCACAACTTTAATCCCCGTTTCAAACATTTCGGTCTTGGTGCTTTGTTGCTCAAAGGCGGGGGCATGGCGATGGATGGGCCATTTTTGTGTTGTTTCTTCTAGGGGGGGCTGGTTGTCGATGGGCTCGCCGATCACATTAAAAATGCGCCCCAAAACCCCCTCGCCCACGGGCACTTCGATCATACTGCCCCGTGCCACGACCTTTTGTCCCCGTGTCAAGCCCTCTGTCATGTCCATCGCAATGGTGCGGACTCGGTTGTCGCCTAAGTGGGCAGCGACTTCCAACACAAGGTGTTTTGCCTCCCCGTCAAAGTCGTAATGCACATCTAGGGCTTCGTAAATGGCGGGCAAGTAGTCTTTAAAATCCACATCCACCACAGGCCCCATGACCTGAATGATTTTACCTTCCATAGTTCTCCTTTATTTGATCGCTTCCACGCCAGCGTTGATCTCCACAAGCTCGGTGGTGATCGCCTCTTGGCGGGCTTTGTTGTAAGAAATGGTGAGACTGCGCACCAAATCTGCCGCGTTGTTCGTGGCGGTGTCCATCGCCTGCATGCGCGCGCTGTGCTCGGCAGCTAGCGAGTCTAGCAGGGCGTAATACATGTTGAAGTGGATGAACTTTCTAGCCAAAGAGTCTAAAATCACGCCCTCTTCATCATCGGGTTCAACCACAATCCCCTCGCTCTCGCTCTTAGCCTGCTCGATCTGGGTGCTAAAATCTAGGGGCAAAATCGTTTGCACCTTCATTTCTTGAGAGATCATGTTTTTAAAGCCATTATGCACAATGATGACGCTGTCGGTGAGCCCATTTAAATAGTCTTGCACGGCACTATCCACAAAGGCCGCCGCCCTGTCGGCATCGGGCGAGGAGCTCAAATCCGCTGCTTTGTCTAGTAGGTCGATCCCATTGTAGGTGAAGAAAGCGATGCCCTTTTTGCCAATGCCTCTTAAGCGCACCTTGACATTTTGGGCTTTGTAGCGGTTGATGAGGCGCACCACTTCTTTGATCGTGGCGGCATTAAAACCTCCACAAAGCCCCTTGTCGGCGGTAACAAAGATAATATCGATCTTTTGCACCTCGGGCTGTTCAAGCTTTAAGAAATATTGGCTCTCAATGCTCTTAAGCCCCCTTGTTTTGATCTTGGCGCAAATGTCGGCAAAGACTTCGTTCAATTTATTGGCAAACACCTTTGAGCGGCGCGCCACTTCCTCGGTTTTTTTGAGCTTAGAAGTGGAGACGAGCTTCATAGCCCTCGTAGTCTTTTGCGTGTTCTTGACGCTAGCGATTTTCTTTCTAATGTCCTTTAAATTACCGCCCATGCCCTACCCCTAGAGAGAAAAGCCTAGCTTAAATTCTTCAATGGCGACTTTAAGCATCGCCTCTAAGTCTTTGTCTAAAGCCTTTTTGGTGCGGATGTCCTCGAGGATATTGGGGTATTTGGACTCCAAGAAGGGATAGAGGCTAGATTCAAAATCCACGACTTTTTTAGCCGGAATGTCGTCTAAAAAGCCCTTGACCCCCGCATAAATCATCACAATTTGCTTTTCAATGGGCAGGGGCGAATAGGGGGGTTGTTTCAACACCTCCACCATGCGCTGTCCCCTCTCTAGCTGTTTGCGGCTGGCCTCATCCAAGTCGCTGGCAAACTGCGAGAAGGCTTGCAATTCTCTGTATTGTGCCAAATCTAGGCGCAAGGTGCCGGCAACTTGCTTTGTGCCTTTGATTTGGGCTGCCCCGCCCACACGCGACACAGACAAGCCCACATTGATCGCGGGGCGGATACCAGAGTAGAAAAGATCGGTTTCTAAGAAAATCTGCCCGTCTGTGATAGAAATTACATTTGTAGGGATATACGCCGACACATCGCCCGCTTGGGTTTCAATGATGGGCAGAGCCGTGAGCGAGCCCGCACCCCGATCATCGCTCATTTTAGCGGCGCGCTCTAAAAGGCGGGAGTGGATGTAGAACACATCCCCGGGGAAGGCCTCACGCCCGGGGGGGCGGCGTAAGATCAAAGAGATTTCGCGGTAAGCCACGGCGTGCTTACTCAAGTCATCATAGATAATTAAAGCGTGTCGCCCTTGATCCCTAAAATACTCCCCAATAGTAACACCGGCGTAAGGGGCGAGGTATTGCATGGCTGGCGAATCGGAGGCGGGGGCATTGACCACCACGCTATACTCCATCGCCCCATATTCCTCTAATTTACGCACCACCTGCGCGACCGTGGATTCTTTCTGCCCGATCGCCACATAGATACAGATCACATTTTGGTCTTTTTGGTTGATGATCGTGTCTATGGCAACCGTGGTTTTGCCGGTTTGCTTGTCCCCGATGATCAGCTCTCTTTGCCCCCGCCCGATGGGCACTAAGGCATCGATGGCTTTAATGCCTGTTTGTAGGGGCTCATGCACAGATTTACGATCCATGATCCCCGGGGCTTTCTGCTCCACGAATCTAAAGGTGTCTGCCTCAATCGCTCCCCGCCCGTCAATGGGCTCGCCCAAAGTGTTGATGACCCGCCCCACCACGGCATCGCCCACGGGGACTTTCATGAGTTGTTTGGTGCGCTTAACGGAAGTGCCCTCTTTGATGTTTCTGCCCCCACCTAGCACAATCACCCCGATACAGCCCTCTTCAAGGTTAGAGGCAAGCCCCTTATCGCCCGTGTCAAACTCCACGACCTCGTAAGACATCACATCTTTAAGCCCATAGACTTTTGCCACGCCATCGGCGTAGGCGATGACCCGCCCTACTTGGGTGATGTTGATGTCGGGGGTGAAGTTTTCGATCCGCTCTTTGATGATCGCGCTGATTTCTTCGGCTTTTAGTTTTAACATTTTCTCTCCTTTGTGTTAAACGGCTTGTAAGATGTGCTGTCTAAGCTGGTTGAAGTAGTTTTCTTTGTAGAAGGCGATCTCGGTTTCCAAATCGGGGATCACCAAGCGCACACCCTCTCTATCTTGGTGTAGGGTTTTGAGCCTTAAAGAGATGTTGAAGTGGGCGGATACATGCTTAGAAAGCTCTTGCACTTCCTCTGGGGCTAAATCTTTATCGCTGTAAAGGTAGCCTTGGTAGATGTTCTGTGCCCTTTGGGCCTGGGAGCGCAAAGAATTATAAATAAGGGGGAGGAGGTTGAGCCGTTTATGCAAAACCAATAAGCAGATCAAGTTGTGCAACTTGCCCTCTTTATCCTCTAAAAAGCGTTCTAACACCTCTTGTTTGAGGCTATCGGGGTAGTGGGGGGAGTTGATGAGCTCTAAAAAATCGGGGTGGCTATATAGGGCGCATAGGGCTTCTAGCACCTCCATGGCTTGGGTGAACTCCTCAGGGCTTAGGGCTTGGCGCAGGGCTTGGGTGTATTTGGCGGCGATGAGCTCTAACATGGGGCGACTTTATTGTGGATTAAGTGCATGTAAGTGGGGGCGTCAAACTCAGCTTTAGCCCCCTCAAAGAGTTCGTTTAAGACCTCGGCGATCGCTTCGGCTTGCATGCGCTCGTTTTCTTTCTCTTGCATGGCTTGGTGGTTTTTAATCAACTTTTCAATCGTGACTTTAGACTGCTGGTCGAACTTTTGGGTGAGCAAATACGCCTCTTGTTTGGCGTTGGAGAGGATTTGGGTGGCTTGTTGCTTGGCTTCCTCTAGGGCTTTTAGCGCTTGTTCCTTTTGTTCTTTGGCAGCTTGGCGTTCCTCTTGGAGTTGCTCTAGGTTTTTAGAGATTCTTGCGCACCTTGCGGCTAAAATGTTTTTAAAGGTGTTGCCCGTGAGATACCACAAAATCCCCATGAACAAAAGGAAATTGAGGATCCGCATCACAATGTCCGTATGCCCCAAAGGCGTAGCCCCCGCCACGCTCCCAAAAACTAAAACCCCGAGCAAAACGCGCTGTAACAAAGTCAACCTTAAATTTGAGATATTTTCAGTTTCAACAAAGCCTCTAAAGTGGGCAAATCATGGGCTAATTGTAATTTCAAGTTACTTTTACTTTCCTTTAATGCATTGTTGGCTTCTTCGGCTTGTTTTTCTAGCTCTTTCTCTTTTTGCGCCACGACCGACTCATAATTCGCTCGTGCATCGTAGAGTGCGTCCTGCACGATTTTATCCGCTTGCACCCGTGCCTCTTTTAAAATATTTTGGGCTTCTTGATGGTGCATGGCTGTCTCGCTGTGGAGCTGATCTATATTGCGTTTGTCTTTTGCCATGGACTCCTGGCGCTCATCCATATATGCCAACAAGGGTTGGTACACCCACGAATTAAGCAAGACCAATAAGGCAAGGAAAGTGATAAACACCACAGCCATTAGGTAGACATTGATCGAAATGCTCATGCGCCAAATCCTTTGGTTGTAAAAAGCCTCCATTCTAGCACACTTAAGCTTTTAGGTGGCTTTAGCGTTGGGAGTAATAAACTTGCCCCTCTATCTCTAGCCCACCATCGGGGCGCATTGTGGCTTGAGACAGGGGGATTAATCCGCTTTCATGCTTAAAGAATTGCTTAGAGTGGGTGCGCTCAAAGTCGATTTTGTAGGCTTTAAAAATCTTTGCCCAAGTGGGGGGGTGTTCTAAACCCTTTAAAAATGCTTGCAACACTTCTTTGGCGCATACAGCTAGAGCGGCGTATTTGTCCGTACAAATATTTAGCCCGATCCCACAAATGACGATGTCCTTATGGATTTGGCTCATCACCCCACCCACTTTTGCCTCCCCCACATACAAGTCGTTAGGCCATTTGAGCCACACTTCTTTATGCCCTAAGCCGTGCAAGGTTTGTTTAAACAGATAGCCAAAGTATAGACTCAAACTTTGCTTAGGGGTACTCGTGTCTATCGTGCAAGCAAAAGAGAAGGTCAACGCCTCCTCAACGCTCTCCCACACTTGCCCGCGGCTACCTATGCCTGCGCTTTGTTGTTTTGCCCACACACAAATGGGGGGGGTTAGACTCTTGGCTCTGATCTGCTCGACTAAATAAATTTGCGTGGATGGTAGACTCTCAAACTCTAAAACTTGCACTAGGCTAAAATGTCCCCGACTTTAAGGCGTTTACCGCTCAAATATGCCTTAGCCCCGACTTTTTGCTTGCCGGGGGCTTGTAGCTGTGCGATCTTTAGCGCGCCTTTAGCGCACCCCACCGATACCCCCTCGTCATCTATGGTTAAAATTTTGCCTTCCTTGTGTTGTTCTGCCGTGCTTAAAAGTTCAATGCCAAAGAGTTTTAAACCGCTGTTTAAAAACACCCCCGGCCATGGGTAGTAGGCAAGGTATTTTAAATAGACTTGGCGGGCATTGCTAAAATCCACCAAGCCATCGGCTTTACTGATTTTCTTGCAATAGCTGGCTTGGCTGTGATCTTGGGGCGTGGGGGTGATATTTTTAAAGTTTTTAAGCACGCTCGCCATAAGCTTGGCCCCCAAGAGGGCTAGCCTTGCGCCCAAATCTTGCAAGTTGTGATCCCTGTCCTTTTCAAACGAAGCCACGCCCAAAATATCTCCCGTATCCATGTGTGCGTCCATTAAAATCACGCTCACGCCAAAGGTTTTTAAGTCGTGCAAAATCATTTCTTGTAGGGGGCTTGCCCCTCGAAATTGGGGCAAGATCGAGCCGTGCAAATTCAAACATGGGGCTAAGTCTAGCAAAGCTTGGGGCAAAATCTTGCCATACGCCACAACCACGATTTTGTCGGGTTTTAAAGCAGCAATGGCTTGCAAAGCTTCTTCATCAAGTTTGTTTGGCTCTAAAATGGGGATATGGGGGTGGTTTTCTAAAATAAAGGTCTTGGTTGCGCTGTCCTTGGGGGTGTGGTGGCGGCCAAAGGGTTTACTAGGCTGCGTAACAAGCCCGACAATCTCAACGCCCTCTAAGATGAGCTGTTGCAACACCACGCGGGCGAACACTGGCACTCCCATGAACAAAACACGCATCTTCTAAACTTAAAGTGTAAAGTGATCTAATGCCCTTTCTCAGATGGCTAAGGCACACAAGATATTTAGCTGCTCTGCTGTGTTCCCACCCTGAAGCGTTGTCTAAAAACCTCATTGCATAGGTCTAAGAAAAGGCGAGTGGGATTGTCTTATATGTTTGCTTACATTTTGATAAAATGGCTAAAAGGTTTTAAGGGCGTTGATGAAAAGACTTTACATGTGGGTGTTTGTGGTTGTGGTGTTGGGCTTTTTGGCAGGCTGCACAGGCAATCGGGAGCAATTACAACGCTTTGATCAGATTTATTACAACGGCGCACAATTCTCCAATGCTTACTTGTTTTCCAAAAAAATGGCTAAAAAGGACCATAGTAACGCTTTGTTATGGGATTTGCAACAGGGCATGAGTGCTTTAATGGCAGGACAATACACCAACTCGATAAAAGCCTTTAATGTCGCTGAGTTGCGCTACGACCGCCACCGTAATCTCTTTGGCCGATCTTTGGGTAATGTGGGGGCAGTGTTGGTGAACGACAATGTTAGGGCTTATACGGGCAATGTCTATGAGAGCGTGTTACTCAATTACTACAAGGCTATCGATTATCTTTTATTGCAAGACCCAAAAGATGCACGGGTGGAGTTTAACCGCGCCAACGACCGCCAACGACGGGCTAAAGAGTTTTACAATAAAGAGATCCGCAAGGCGGTTGAGAAAATGCAACAGCGAGGCTCAAACCGCCTAAGTGCTGAACAATCCAATAACCAAGTGCAAGAAATCTTAAACAATGAATATTCTAATTTGGATGATTTTTACGCCTACAACGACTTGATTAACCCCGTGGTGTCCTATCTCTCTGGGCTGTTTTTTGTGGAGAACAACGATTTAAGCAAGGGGCTAGACTACCTAAAAGAAGCCTACGGCATCAGCCACTCCACCACCATAGGCGAGGATTTGATCTTTTTTAATCACCCCACCTCTGCCCACTTCACATGGGTTTTCATAGAAGACGGACAGCAAGCGACAAAAAAAGAATTTAAGATCAATATCCCCTTGCCCTTGCCTAATGGGATTTACGATGCGAGTTTAGCTCTACCACAACTCAAAGAAGGCGTAGATTTCCACAGCACTTTTGCTCTGCGGGTGGGACAAAAACAGCGCAACTTTGAACCGCTGCTACTCTTGGATGCACTCATTGCCAGCGAATTTAAAAAACAATTGCCCTACATCCTCACAAGGGCAATCACCTCAACCGCCCTTAAAGTGGGGCTTGAAGCGGTTTCTAACCAATACTTAGGCGTGTTAGGAGGGCTGTTTTCTTCCATTTATGCGGCGGCGAGCACCTCAGCTGACATCCGCTCTTCTGCAGTTTTTCCCCACAAGTTTTACATTGTGCGCCTAAGGAACACCCACAAACACACAATCCACATTTTAGCCGATGGACAAGATATTTATAATTTTAGACTCGTTGTGTGTAGTCCTAATATCCTCTTACAGCCCAATACTTACTGCACTAACCGAGACCATGTCTTTTACATCCGGAGTTTCTCTAATCTTAGCCTTGTGCGGGCTTTGTGGTAAAATGTGCTAGAATAGAGCTTTTATAAGGAGTTTGCATGTTAAAAAAGCCGTGGATCTTATTGGGTTTGCCCTTGTTCTTACAAGCTGTGCCCCATTGGTATGAGAACACCCCCAACAAGCCTCAGTTTTTCTATGGCAGTGGTTCGGGCAACACTAGGGAAGCCGCCAAAGAAAAGGCCCTAAACGATTTAGCTAGCAATATCTCTGTGCATGTGTCTTCGCAAACCACCAGCACCACCACTAGAAACAACAATAAACTAGATAAAAAAGCCAGCCAACACATTAAGTTAGTGGTCGATTCGCTCAAATTGGTCCATGTTGACACAGATAAACAAGAGTGCCAAAAAGGCGTGTGTTACACTAGGGTGGTCATGGACAAAAACATGTTTTTAAACTTGCTCTCAAAACGCTACGCCGACCTTTACAACACTTTAAGCCCCTTTAAACCCACGCAAGGCTGCCATGGGATTTTTATCCGTGAAAAACAGCAAATCCAAACCCTCTTAGACAAAATGACTCCCTTGCAAGAGATTTTAAACGCCTATGGGCGTTCTTCAGCCCCCCTCACTTCTTATAAGGAGCTCATCAAGGCCAATAGCCCTAAACCCAAGGCGCAGATTGTTTTTGCTAATGGAGCGGATGGGGAAATCGCCGATGTGCTTATGGGGCAATATGCCCGTTTTGTGCGCCAAACCACTGCCCCGGGCTTTTACAGCATAGACAATAAAATTTTCACCAGCGAGGGTAATGGGTTGTTTCACATCGGCTTAGACATCAACATTAAAAATTGCCAAGGGGACATCATCTACTCCAAGCATCTAAATGCCGATCAGCATAGCCGTGGGTTTGCCATCGAGCGCATTAAAGCCCAAGTCTTTAAACAGCTCAAAAACTACCAAAGCGGCACGGGTGCAGGCACAGCCGATGTCAATTCGGACAACATAGAGTTTTAGGGGGTAGCTCTCCAATTAATGAGCCGCTTTTCAAGAATTGTAGGTAGAGGGCGTGGTTTTCAAGCAGTAGGTTGTGGGCGTTTTTCTCGTGGTGTAGGTGGTAAGCTAGGGCGCAAAACTTAAGAGGTTTTAGCGTGCCGTGGTTAAAGAGAAAACGGGCGACAAACTCGCTATCCTCGCGCCCCCAGCTTTCAAATTTTTCATTAAAGCCCTCAATCGCTAAACAATCTTGTTTACTAAAACTCATGTTGCAACTACGCACGCCTGCCACACTTGTGTATCTAAGACTCTCTAGCTCTCTTTGGGGTTTAAAAGCAAGCACCCCCCTTGTAGTAAAACATTAGGTCGGGCAAAGTGCATGTGATCGGCGATGAACATGGGGGATAAGATGGTGTCCGTATCGATGATAATAATATACTCTCCGCACGCTTCTTTAATAGCGTTGTTGCGGTTCTTGGTAGCCCTAAAACCCAAGTCCTCTTGCCACACATGCTTTAAGAGTAGATTCTTTTGGGCAAAAAGAGGGCGGTAGCTTTCAATGAGGGCTTGAGTGTCCCCCCCATCATCAGCAATCAGCACTTCGTTAGGCAAACAAGCGAGATTCAACACCGAATCTAACACCATTTTGAGGTGTTGTTCTTGATTATAAGTGGTGATGATTAAGGATACACTCTTAAAGTGGATATTTCTAAAAAAGTGCAATGCAACCACTCATGTTTATTTTTTCGTCAATTATAAGGGAATTAAAGCTATAATTATAGCTAATTTTGTTGTAAAAAGGGTGTTTGTTATGAATCAGGAATTAGAGTTTCTAGGTAGCCAAAGCGAGTCCAAAGAGTTTCAGGACTATATGCAAGAGTATATGCAAACCGAAGAGGTGGAGCAAAAAGGCGCGCTTAGGGAGGGTGTGATCGTTTCAATCAACGGGCAAGAGGGCTATGCGATGGTGAGCGTGGGGGGCAAAACAGAGGGGCGTTTGCCTTTGAGTGAGATTGGGGATGCTCAAGGGGGGCTACTCTTTGGGATGAACGACACGATCCAAGTCTATGTGTCCCAAAAAGGGGAGCGCCCCAGCGTGTCTTACAAGCGGGCGTTGGCGTTTGTCAAAAACCAAGAAAAAATCCAAGCTTTGGGGGCGGATTTTAAAGATAAAGTCGTGGATGGCAGGGTTACTAGGGAGAATAAGGGCGGTTACATTGTCGTAGACAATGAGGGCGTGGAGTATTTTCTCTCTAAGACGCAATCTTCTTTAAAGCGAGATGCCAAGCACATAGGCAAGCACATTAAAGCTTGTATCACCGCCATTGACCCCGAAAACGCTTCGATCTCCATCTCACGCAAACGCTTCTTTGATGTTTACAGCAAATACCAACACGAGCAATCCCAAAAACTCGTGGAATCGGGTGCGATCTACACCGGCGTGGTCAAAAGTGTGACGAGTTTTGGCGTGTTTGTGGAAGTGGAGGGGGTGGAAGGCTTGGTGCATTACACCGAGATCACGCACAGAGGTTCTACAAACCCCGCCAGACACTTTAAAGAGGGCGATGTGGTGCAGGTGAAAGCCTTGTCTTACGATGAAAAGAAAAAACGCCTGCTTCTCTCCATCAAAGCCGCAACGGAAGACCCTTGGGAAGAGATCCAAACAAAATTAAAAGTCGGTTACGCCATTAAAGTCGTGGTGAGCAACATTGAAAACTACGGCGTGTTCGTGGATATTGGCAACGACATAGAGGGCTTTTTACACATCTCAGAGATCTCTTGGAACAAAGATGTCAAGCACCCTAGCGACTATTTAGAACTCAACCAAGAAATTGATGTCAAAATTATAGAAATTGACAGTAAAAACCGCCGCTTAAGGGTGTCTTTAAAACAGCTCTCCGACAAACCCTTTAACGAATTTGTGTCTAAACACCGAGTCGGCGAAGTGATCGAGGGTAAGGTTGCGACACTCACAGATTTTGGGGCGTTTGTGAACTTGGGAGGCGTGGATGGCTTGTTGCACAACAAAGATGCGTTTTGGGAGCAGGATCAAAAATGCAAAGACCATTTTAAAGTTGGGGATGTGGTGAAAACCAAAATCTTAAAAATTGACAAAGACAGCGAAAAAATCTCTTTAGAAATGAAATATTCTCAGCCCTCTCCCACAGAAACCTTTAGCCAAAAGCACCGCGTGGGTGATGTGATCGAGGGCAAAATCGTGGGGATGAAGGATTTTGGGATTTTTGTGAATGTAGAGGGCGTCGATGTTTTCATCAAAGCCGAGGATCTCTACCCCTTGAAAAAAGAGGAACTCAAAATGGGGGACATGGTGGCAAGCGCGGTTGTAGCGATTGAAAAGAGCAATAATCGGGTGCGTGCGAGTGTGCGCCGCCTAGAGCGTAAGAGAGAGCAAGATCGGCTCCACACCTTCAACGCCGGCGACACCAAAATGACGCTAGGGGACAAACTCAGCGGCAAGTTCTAATTTAAGCGATGAGAATTGCCAAATTTCGTGCGTTTGTGCTGTGGTTTGTGGTGGCGGTGGCCCTATGTGTGGCAGGCTTTTTGGGCTATAAAATGTATCTGTCTAAACACCACGAAGAACATCACACAGAACGTGAGGAACATAAAATCAGCAAAGAGCACACAGCGGATGCCCACGCCCAAACCCTAGATCTAGATCAAGGGCAAGAGCTCAAGGGGATGTTTATCCAGTCCTTACACGAAACACAACACCACACAACCTCAGAAAAGGACAGCCTTTTTCTCTACCCTTCTTTGGAAAAGAAAGTTGATATTGAGTTTTTAGAAAGCACCCCAACTCGTAAAATCCTAGTGAAAAATTTAGACAGCTATAAACTCTTTTGTTTGCGCGAGATTTTAAAGACCGAGCACATTGACTTTGCCTTGGATAAAAAGAAAGCCAGAACGACATTAATCATTTATTTACCCAACGCCACGACACAATTTTTAAAAGACTTGAAGTATTACCAAATCCCCTATCAACTTGACTAAGGAAGTGCCATGCCAAAAATTGCCATTTGCGACCCTATCCATGAAAGAGGGTTAGCCCTCTTATACGAACAGACGGATTTAGAGATACAAGACCTTTCCACGCTTGAAAAGCCCTCCTTACCCGAAGCGATTAAAGACATCGACGCGCTCATCACAAGAAGCATGACCGCTATCAACGCTAATTTACTCGCCCACGCCACGAAGTTAAAAGCCATTGTGCGCGCGGGTGTAGGCGTGGACAATGTGGACATTGACCTGTGCTCGCAAAAGGGCATTGTGGTGATGAATGTCCCCACCGCCAACACGATCGCCGCCGTAGAGCTCACCATGGCGCACATGTTAAACGCCGTGCGCCGCTTGCCCGGGGCAAACACACAACTCAAACACGAACACCTATGGAAGCGAGAGGATTGGTATGGAACAGAGCTTTATGGCAAGAAACTAGGCATCATCGGCTTTGGCAACATCGGTTCAAGGGTGGGGGTTAGGGCTTTGGCTTTTGGCATGGAGGTTATCACCTACGACCCCTACATCCCCAAGTCCAAAGCCGCCGACTTAGGCGTGCTTTACACGAAGGATTTTAAAGACATTTTAGCGTGCGACATCATCACCATCCACACCCCCAAGAACAAGGAAACGATCAACATCATCGGCCAAGAGCAGATCGCCCAAATGAAAGAGGGCGTGATTTTAATCAACTGCGCTAGAGGTGGGCTTTACAATGAAGAAGCCCTATATGCAGCCTTAAAGTCTAAAAAAGTGCGCTGGCTTGGCATGGATGTTTTTAGCAAAGAGCCAGGCACAAAGAACCCCCTTTTAGAGCTAGACAATGTCTATGTAACGCCGCACATCGGGGCAAACACCTACGAGTCGCAAGAGCAGATCGCCAAAGAAGCTGCCCAAGCGGTGATCGAAGCCTTAAGGGGGAGCAGCTACCCCAACGCCCTAAACATCCCCATCCAAGACAACATCGCTCCTTACGCCAAGCCCTATTTACAGCTCGCCCAAAAGCTCGGTTTCTTCTGCGCCCAGGTGCATAAGGGGGCGTGGAGCGCGCTAGAACTCACCCTAGCCGGCTCCATCTGTGAATATGGCAATTCCTTACTCACCTTCGCCCTAATGGGGCTATTAAAGCCCAGCCTAGGCGATAAAATCAACTATGTCAACGCCCCCCATGTCGCCAGTGAGCGCAACATCCACTTAACCACCAAGACCCTAGAAGACGCAACCCCGTATACAAACCTCATCACTTTGCAATTAAGTGCGCCGGGTTATAGCACCCAAATCAGCGCCACCGCCTTTAGCGACGACATTTTAAAAATCACCAACATAGACGGCTTTGAAATGGATGTTAAGCCGCAAGGCACGATGATTTTATTTAAAAACACCGACAAGCCCGGGGTGATCGGCAATGTGGGGCACACCCTAGCCAAGCACAACATCAACATCGCCGACTTTAGGCTGGGGCGCAACGCCAAGGCTGAGGCTCTAGCGGCGATCCTCGTGGACGCGCCCATTGGCCCTAATATCCTACACGACCTGCAGGAAGTCCCCCACTGCCTAGGCGTGTCTGTGGTTTCTATCTAGTTGCAAGAGCTCATCGCTAAACTTAAAGAGCGGGGGGATTTGCGGGTGTTTGACACACCCCTAGACATTTGCCTAGAAATCCCGCACATCGCCTACATTGAGGTTAAAAAGCCCAAGGGCGGGCAGGCGTTGTTATTCACACAGCCAAAAAGGGGCGACACGCCCTTAGAAATCCCCGTTTTAATGAATGTCTTTGGTGCAAAAGAGCGTCTAGAGTTCATCCTCAACCGCTCCATTGAGGACTGCCAAGCGCAACTAGAAAGCCTACTAAATTTACAAAAACCTAAAAGTTTTAAAGACTTCTTAGGGCTGGCTAAAAACCTCTACAGCCTGCGCTTTAGCCTGCCTAAAATCTCTAAAACCCCCCCAAAAAGGCAAGTTTTTGAGGGCGCACAAGTGGATTTAAATAAGCTGCCTATCCTCACCACTTGGGAGCACGATGCCGCCCCCTTCATCACTATGGGGCAGATTTACACCCAAAGCCTAGACAAGAAACACCACAATTTAGGGCTTTACCGCCTGCAGGTGCAGGGCAAAAACCGCCTCGGCCTGCACTGGCAAATCCATAAAGACTCGAACCACTTCTTCCACGCCTACAAAGAGACGGGGATGAAAATGCCCGTGAGCGTGGCGATCGGTGGGGACGCATTGTATGCGTGGTGCGGGCAAGCCCCCCTGCCCTATGGAGTCTTTGAGCTTGCCTTGTATGGCTTGATTCGGGGCAAATGCGCTCAACTCATGCCCTGCCTCACAAACCCCCTTGCTGTGCCCCTAGACGCAGATATTGTGCTTGAGGGGTGGGTAGATACAAGCCGCTTAGAAATGGAGGGACCTTTTGGCGATCACACGGGTTTTTACACCCCCAAAGAGCCCTACCCCGTGCTCGAAGTGCAAGCCATGCACCTTAAAGACAAGCCCGTTTATCTAGCCAGCGTGGTGGGCAAGCCCCCCCTAGAGGATAAATACATGGGCTATTTCACCGAAAGGCTGTTTTTGCCTCTGCTTAAAAAAAGCGCACAAGGGCTAATAGATTATCACATGCCCGAAAATGGGGTGTTTCATAATCTCATCCTAGCCCAAATTGCGCCCAGCTACTCCGGCCACGCCCACCAAATCATGCACCACTTTTGGGGCGCGGGGCAAATGAGCTTTGTTAAACACGCTATTTTTGTCGGTAAAGACGCGCCCAAACTCACAAACTACCCCGCCCTCTTTGCCCACATTTTAGACCACCTTGATTTACACCAAAGCCTACTTTCTTGTGGTGTGTGCGATGCCCTCGATCACGCCAGCCCCACTTACGCCTTTGGGGGCAAGTTAGGGCTAGTGGCTTTAGAGCCCACCCCGCACCCCAAAACCCCCCTAGAAGAGCCTGAGCTCTTAGCCCGTCTAAAGGAACTCCTCCCCCAAGTGCAAAATTTAAAGCAATACGGGTTAGAGAGCAAAAACCCTATCGCTGTCGTTAGCGTGGCAAAGACCACCCCCCTAGTGCCCCTTTTTAAAAACTTAGAACCCTTAGCCCCCCATGTGAGCGCGCTCATCTTTGTGGATAGCCATAAGAACGACTTAAACAACCCCTACATGCTCCTTTGGCGAGTGGTGAATAACATAGACGCCAAGCGCGACATTTGGCTAAAGCCGCCCCTAATCTGCATAGATGCGACCGACAAGGGCGCACTAGAGGGGCATACTAGGGAGTGGCCTAAAGAGACTGATTGCACCCTAAGTGTGCTTGAAAGCCTAGCTAGTAAGGGGCTTATCCCGCCCTTAAGCGACCCACTTTATGAGAAATACCACATTTACCACTCCTCGAAAGGCTAACATGCAGCAACGCCTCGCAAGCCTAATCGAGCGCATTGAAAAAGCCCGCCTCGCCTACAGCCCACACCATGTCGTGCAATTAGTGGCGGTGTCTAAATACGCCAGCCTAGAGCAGGTGCAAGAGCTTTATGCCTGTGGACAGCGTGCCTTTGGGGAGAACTATATTCAAGAATTTGGGCGCAAAGTCAGCGCACTCAAAGACTTGCCCCTAGAGTGGCACATGCTAGGTCCTTTGCAACACAATAAAATCAACAAACTACTAGAGCTAAAGCCTGTGTTGCTGCATAGCC
The DNA here is from genome assembly GCF_030270165.1 of Helicobacter sp. NHP22-001. NCBI lineage: Bacteria > Pseudomonadati > Campylobacterota > Epsilonproteobacteria > Campylobacterales > Helicobacteraceae > Helicobacter > Helicobacter sp. NHP22-001. Next base: position 482,434 of record NZ_BSWS01000001.1, read on the forward strand.
TGCACTCTTTAGAGCTCGCTAAAGCCATAGACACTAGGGCTAAAGAGCCTTTAAATGCTTTGTTGCAGGTGAATATCGCAAACGAAGCGCAAAAAAGCGGGATAAGTTTAGAGCAAGCCCTAGACACCTACGCCCAAATTAGCCAAACCTGTAAAAAAATCCATTTGCAAGGTTTAATGGTGATGGGGCCTCTTAATGGCACTCAAATACAGAGCGAACAAGTCTTTAGCCAAGCTAGGGACTTGTTTGACAAACTCCCCAACGCCAAAACCCTCTCTATGGGCATGAGCGGGGATTTTGAGCTTGCCATCGCCTACGGGGCAAATTTAGTGCGTGTAGGCAGCGCACTTTTTCACTAAGGTTTATTAAGGATTTTAAAGGAAGTTTTTATGTTAAGTTACGATTCGGCTCTCACAGCCCTAGCCCACTACATTTTAGACGGCACCATTTCCAAACACGCCACCCAAAGCGCAACACTCAGCCTCATAGACTCCATTGCCTGCGCTTTAATGGCGTTAAAAGACCCTGAATGCACAAAGTTATTAGGTCCCAGTGTGCCCGGGGCGGACTTTAGGCCTTTAGGGGCGAAGGTGCTAGGCACGGCTTATCAGCTTGAGCCTGTAAGCGCGGCGTTTAATGTGTCTTGTATGGTGCGCTGGCTAGACTTTAACGACACTTGGCTGGCTAAAGAGTGGTGCCATCCTAGCGACAATTTGGGGGCGATTTGGGCGTTGGGCGATTATGTGAGTCGCTTGCGCTTGTCCAAACAAGAACAGCCCCTAAAAGTCAAAGACATTTTACACGCCATGGTGCAGGCCTATGAGATACAAGGGGTGTTGGCGATGGACAACTCCTTTTACGATGAGGGCTTAGACCACACTTTATTGGTGCGTGTCGCCAGCGCGGGCGTAGGGGCAAAAATGCTAGGCGGTAGATTAGAAGAGATTTTAAGCGCACTCTCACACGCCTTTGTGGATGGGGGGGTGCTTCGGGTGTTTCGCCACGCCCCTTTTAGTGCGACTAGGCAGGCGTGGGCAGGCGCAGATGCCACGAGTCGGGGGGCACAGCTAGCACTTAGGGCGATGAGTGGTGAAATGGGTTGTGTGAAGGTTTTAAGCGCGCCTAAATGGGGGTTTGAAGCCGTGTGTATGCCCCACACCAAAGGCGGATTAGTGCTAAATAACTTAGGTTCACATGTCATTGAAAATATCTTGTATAAAATCTCTTACCCTGTGCTTTTCCCTATCCAAACCGCCGTGGAGTGTGCCCTGATTTTGCATAAACAAATTGCGCCCCGTTTGGACGAAATTTCTAAAATCGTACTCACCACCCAAGAGGGCGTGGAGAAAATCATGGCAGGTGGGGGGCAGGCTTACCAACGCCTGGATCGTGAGTATAGCCTAGCTTATCCCATCGCCTACGCCTTATTAAGGGGGCACTTAAGGGCGGACTCTTACAGCGACACAAACGCCAAGAACCCGTTTTTGCAGCAACTCATGGGTCTAGTAGAAGTGCAAATAAGCCCCCTTTACACCAAAGAAGCCAAAGAACCACACAAAAGGGCGATCCCCAACGCCTTGCAAGTCTTTTTTAAAGACGGCTCAAGCACACAAAAAGTAGAAGTGAAATACCCCCTAGGACACCGCTTTAGACGCGAAGAAGGCTTAAGTGCCTTGCAACAAAAATGCCAAAACGCCCTAAAAGAAGTCTATCCACCCAAAAAGGTGAGGCAAATCGAAACCCTTTTAAACGACCAAGAACGTTTAGAGGACATGGATTTTAACTGCCTTTGCGATTTGTTATCATTTGTATAGATATAATACGCTATCTTTTTTAAGGAAGGAGAACTGTGAAAAGAGTGGCGCAAGTCTATAAAGCTCCGCCCAGACATTGGGTGGGCAATGGTTTTTATGTATCTACAATGTTTACTTACAAAGAAGTCCACAAAAATGGCGATCCTTTTTTGTTGATCGACTATATCGGTCCGCATCATTTTAAGGCGAGTGCAGATTGTTTAGGGGTCGGTCCACACCCACATAGGGGTCTTGAGGCAGCGAGCATTGTCTATCAAGGACAGGTGGAACACAGCGATTCACAAGGCACAAGGAATTTGGTTGCCCCGGGAGGCGTGCAGTGGATGACAGCGGGTTCTGGAGTTTTACACCAAGAATTGCTTTCTAAAAAATTTTGCCAAAAAGGTGGGGTGCTTGAAATGGTGCAACTTTGGCTGAATTTACCCAAAGTCTATAAAATGACTCCGCCCAAATACCAAGCCATTAGTGCCGAGCAAATCCCCACCGTCACAATAGGAAAAAGCCAAGTGCGCATCATCGCCGGCGATTTAGAGAGGGTGGTGGGTCCGGTTAAGACCTTTAGCCCCATTAGTGTGTGGGATTTAAATCTTAAGGATTCTTTACATTTACCCACGCCAGAAGACCACAATGTTTTGATTTTTGTGCGTGATGGGCTAGTGGCTCTAGAGATGTGGAGGGCGGGGCCTGCACAGCTCATCACTTTTCAAAAAGGCGGAGAGGGGGTGCATTTTCAGGCTTTAAGACCATCTAGCGTATTGGTCTTAACGGGCTTGCCCTTAAGCGATCCTATCGTTGGATGTGGTCCCTTTGTGATGAACAGCAAAGAAGAGATCGAACAAGCCCAAGCCGACTTGAAAGCGGGCAAATTTGGCACACTTCGAGCCGGGCATGGAGAATAGCAACGATCCCTTAAAAGATGAGATTATCGCCGAATTGTGGGCGAAACTGCAGGCCGAGCAGGCTAAGTTTGAAAAGGACTTGACAAGCAAGATCGAAAGCTTGGCGGTGCAGAATTTGGACTTAAACAGCGTCTTTCAGGTGCAAAGGCGCAATGCCACCATCGCCTACCGCTTGGTGGTCTTGCTTAGCTTCATCAGTTTAGCGTTGGTGGTGGCGTTGATTATTCTCTTGCCCCTAAAGAAAACCGAACACCACTTCATAGACTTTGCCAACCAAGACAAGCACTACGCCATCATCCAAAAGGCGGACGGCAATTTGGCAAGCAATGAGGCTTTGGTGCGCTCGCTGGTGGGGCAGTATGTGCTGGATAGAGAATCCATTAATCGCATTGATGATAAAGAACGCTATGAGGTGGTGCGCCTACAAAGCGAGGCGCAGGTGTGGCAGATTTTTGAAAACTTGGTGGCCTCTAAAAACAGCATTTACACCGCCCAACAGCTCACAAGGGACATCCACATCATTAACATTTCGCTGCTCAAGCAGAGCAAAGAGCAAAACATCGCCCAAGTGCAAATCGTGGCAAAACTCTTTAGAGCGGGCAACCCCTTAAGCGAGAAACGCTACAACATTGTGTTGAGTTTTGCCTTCAAGCCCCTACCTGCCTTTGACACCGCCATGATGCCTAAAAACCCCACGGGTTTTCAGGTTACCCGCTACAGCGTTACCGAAATGCAAAATCTCAAGGCTCTAAAGCCCTAAGCCCCACTGGGTTTTAATGACCCTACTCCCACTTTTGGCTACTTAGACAGCTCTTGTTTGAGCAACTGATTGACAACCCCCGGATTGGCGTTTTTAAGCCTTTTTAGCACCTGCCCTACAAAGAAGCCAAAGAGTTTATCCTTCCCGCCTTTATACTCGGCGACTTTATCGGCGTTGCCCTGAAGCACTTCAGCAATGGCTTTTAAAATCATGCCCTCATCGCCCACCTGCGCCAACCCGAGCTTCTCTATGAGGGTGTCTATGTCTTTGGGACTTACGCTAGTTTGTTTCATTAATGCGTCTAAAATCTCCTTGCCCGCCTTGCCTGAAATGCGTTTGCTTTCAATGTCTAGCACGATTTTAGCTAGGGTGTCCGGCTTGATTGTACACTCTTGCAAAGTCTGCTCGCCCTCTAAACGCCCCAAAAGCTCCACACACAGCCACGAACAAGCCCCCTTCGCACCTGCGCCAAGCTCTAGCATTTTCTCAAAATAAGTTGCTAGTTCCAAACTCCCCACTAAAGTGCCCGCCTCTTCGGCTTTCAAGCCTAAACTGCTCATGTAGCGTTCTTTCTTAGCTTCGGGCAATTCTTTAATGTCCCTACCCTCTTTTAAAAGAGAGTCGGGGATATGCACGGGGAGCAAGTCGGGGTCGGGAAAGTAGCGGTAATCGGCGGATTCTTCTTTATTGCGCATGGACTGCGTGATCCCTTTAGCCGTGTCAAACAAGCGGGTTTCTTGCACAACTTCGCTCGCATAAGTGCCCCTCTCAAACGCCTCCACTTGGCGCTCCACCTCATACTCAATTGCCTTTTGGATAAATTTAAAGCTATTCAAGTTTTTAATCTCCACCCTTGTAAGGAGCTTGCTCTCGCCTTTAGGGCGGATAGACACATTGGCATCGCATCTAAAATTGCCCTCTTGCATGTTGCCATCGCAAATGTCTAAAAAGCACACAATGGCGTGCAATTTCTTTAAATAACTGATCGCCTCTGCACTGCTGCGCATGTCTGGGCAACTCACGATCTCTAAAAGGGGTGTGCCAGCGCGGTTTAAATCCACTTGCGAGTGGTTGGTGGCGTGTATGTTCTTGCCCGCATCCTCTTCTAAATGTGCCCTTTCAATGTTAATGCGTTTTACGCCCTCTGGCGTTTCAATGTCTAAATACCCGTGCGCGACAATGGGGCGATCAAATTGCGAGATTTGGTAAGCCTTGGGCAGGTCTGGGTAAAAGTAATTCTTGCGGGCGAACACGCTGTCTTGGTTAATGGTGGCGTTGATCGCCGTGCCAAAGGCAATTGCCTTTTTCACCGCTTCGGCGTTTAGCACGGGCAAAGCCCCGGGCAAGCCTAAGCACACGGGGCAGGTGTTGGTGTTGGGCGCATCTTTAAAACTCGTGGCGCAAGAGCAAAAAATCTTGGTTTGGGTGTTGAGTTGGGCATGCACTTCTAGCCCGATGATCGTTTCAAACATGGCAATCCTTACTTCTAGCATAAAAGCGCATTCTACCATGCAAAAATGGCAAATCATGGCATAATAGAAGCTTATGTCAATTTTAGAGCCTAGAGAAGCCGTTGTTTTATTGAATATGGGCGGCCCGAACAATCTTTACGAAGTAGAAGTGTTTTTAACAAACATGTTCAACGACCCCTACATTTTAGCGATCAAAAGCCCCTTTTGGCGCAAACTCTTAGCCTCTTTCATCGTCAAAATGCGTAAAGAAAAATCCAAAGCCATTTATGAAAAAATCGGGCAAAAATCCCCCATTAATGATTTGAGTGCCAAACTCACCCAACGCTTAAACACGCTAGACCCCACCCGCCACTACACCTACGCCATGCGCTACACCCCACCTTTTGCGCCCATGGTCTTTGCCGAGCTGCAACAACAAGGCTTTGACTCATGTTTGCTTTTTTCTATGTATCCGCAATACTCCACCACCACGACCCTATCCTCCATTGAAGACGCTTTAAAGGCTCTAAAAGCCCTAAACTTCGCTCCCACCCTAAGTTGTATCGATCGCTTTTACACCCACACGCTTTACAACCAAGCCATCGTCCAAAGCATTAAAGACACGATTAAAGGGCATAACCCTAAAGAGTTTGTGCTCATTTTCTCCGTGCATGGCTTGCCTGAGAGCGTGGTGCAACAAGGCGACCCCTACCAAGCCGAGTGTTTACACCATGTGAGCCTGCTCACCCAGCAACTCTTGCCCCTGTGCTTTAAAAAAATCACTTTGAGTTACCAATCTAAGGTGGGGCCCATGAAATGGCTAGAACCTAGCACCCAAGAGTCCATAGAAGCGCACCGCAAAGATAAAATCCTCATTTACCCCCTAGCCTTTAGCATTGACAACTCGGAAACCACTTACGAATTACAAATGCAATACCGCCTAGAAGCCAAGCGCCTTGCGGTGCCTAAGTTTCTTGTCTGCCCCTGTTTAAACGACAATTTGCACTTCGCACAGGCGATTTTAGATTTGGTCCACAACGCCCCTAGAAAGCCCCTAAGCCCATGATTTATATAAAAAAAGTTAAAATGCCCCTATTTTCTTAAAAAGGTTTTTTATGCGCTCATTTCTTCTACTTCCCCTGTTGGCTCTCTTTTGTCATTTTGCCCTTGCCGATGACAAGGTGGATGAGAGCATGCTAAGTTCAGGAGCCACCTCCCCCCAAAGCACTTTTAAAGAGAGTAACAACTTTGACAAACAAAGCTACGCCGGTCTAGAGGACATTTTCCAAGACACGCAAGACATCCGCACCAAAGGTAAGTATATGTTGCTTGTCTTTGGCAAAAATGGCTGTTCTTACTGCGAAATGCTAAAGCAAGACCTAAAGCACTACGCCAGTTTGCGCACCTACATTAAAGAGCACTTCAGTGCCTACTACATCAATATCAGCTACTCCAAAATGCACCATTTTGTCATTGGCCCGGCCCAAAAACCCAAAGAAACCATGCTAAACACCCAAGACCTCTCCTCCATTTACGATGTCAATTCCACGCCCACGCTCGTGCTCGCCGACCCCACGGGCAAGACCATTTACGAACTGCCCGGCTACATGCCCCATGTGCAGCTTTTAGCGGTGCTGGAATTTGTGGGTCAGGGACTATATAAAGATTTGAACGACAAACAATTCATTGAGAAATTGCGCGCGTATATCCTTAAAAAAACACAAGAAGCCCGCCATGCAAGTTAAAAAGATTTTTGGATTTTTCTTCGGCTCGTTTTGGGTGGCAATCCCTTTATTGATGGTGTATGCGACCGCCTGCGCTCTAGCAACCTTCCTTGAAAACGATTATGGCACACCCGCCAGCCGCGCGCTCGTCTATAACACATGGTGGTTTAGCGCCTTGCATGTGTATTTGCTCTTGGTGATTGTGGGGACTTTAATCGCCTCTAAAGCGTGGCAGCGGCAACGCTACGCCAGCTTGTTTTTCCATAGTGCCTTGGTGTTTATCATTTTGGGGGCGGGGGTTACAAGGTTCTTTGGCTTTGAGGCGACCATGCACCTACGCACCAACCAAACCAGCGACAAAATCACCACCACCGACAGCTATTTAAACCTCACCCTCAGCAAGGACAGCGCCAAACCCCTGCACTTTTCTTTAAAAACCACCCTCTCGCCCTATTCGCGCTATTTACCCACCGCAGAAGTGATGGTCTATGGCAAACCTTTGCTCTTAGAGCCTCTTGGCGTGCATAAAATGACCCCGAATAAAAAGGACAACCGCGCGCTACTCACCATGAAACTAAGCTATGGTGGGGCGAGCCACACCCTGCATATCCTAGGCGGGCATGGCATTGTTAGCCAAGATGAAAAGACCACCCTTGAGGGCGTGCATATCGCGCTCAATTGGGGCGTTACTGAGCGCACCTTGCCTTTTAAGCTGCATTTAAAACAATTTGAGCTGACCCGCTACCCCGGCTCGATGAGCCCCTCCTCTTACGCCTCACAGGTAGAGGTGTTAAATGCCAAGGGGCAGCTTGTCATGCCCTTTCGAATTTTTATGAACCATGTATTGGATTATGGGGGCTATCGCTTCTTCCAATCCTCCTATGATACGGACGAACAGGGCACGATTTTATCGGTTAATCGTGATCCTGGCAAGAATTTAACCTACTTTGGCTACGCCATGCTCATGTCTGGGGCGTTGTTCCTGCTCTTTAGCCGCCAAGGACGCTTTCAAAGGCTCTCAAGATTTTTAAAGGCGCAACACATAGTCGCCCTCTTATGTGCCCTCTCTCTTGGCGCAGTGGCGCACGCTGATGAGGGCAAGATCGACATGCACGGGGGCAAAAGCACCCCCATCGCTCCGCCCATCGATAAAATGGCAAAGGTGCAGCCCACCACCGCCCAAATGCACGCCAAAATCTTGCAACGCTTTAAGGATTTAAGGGCGCACTCCAAAGGGCAGCTCACCCCCCTTGCCCGTCTGCAGGTGCAGGGCTTTGAAGGGCGCATTAAACCTTTAGACACCTTGAGTATGGAGCTCATCCACAAAATCACCAAAGAAGACGGCTTTAAGGGCATGGACAACTTGCAGGTGATGCTGGGCATGATGCTTTACCCGGATGATTACAAAAGCATTAAAATGATTTACACCTCCACGCCCAAGTTGCGCGCGCTGCTTGGCACCCCCACGAACCAGCGGCGCATTGCGTTTTTGGATGTCTTCGGGCCACATGGCTACAAGCTGCAAAACTTCGTGGAGGAAGTCAATCAAAAAGCCCCCAAGGATAGGGATGAATTTGACAAGGACATTTTAAAGCTAGATGAGCGGGTCAATCTCGTGTATTTGATTTTCAGCGGGAATATTTTAAAGATTTTCCCCGATAAAAGCGGCAACACATGGCTAAGTCCTGCCGATGCGCTCAAAAACGAGAACATTAAAATCTCCACAGAGGCTACGCACTTTTTAAAGGATTTATTTAAGGGCTTTGATATGGGCGTGGATAGCAACCAATGGGAGAGCGTGCATAAAACCCTAAACGACCTGCTCGCCTACCAACGCACGCATAGCAAACTCGCCCTAAGCCCGGGGCGTGTGGATTCTGAGATACTTCTAAACCATAGCAACTTTTTCCACACGCTCATGCTCCCCTATTTGCTCCTAGGTGTGGTGCTTTTAGGCGTGGTGCTGGTGGCGATCTTTAAAAATAGAGCGGTGCCTAAGTGGCTGCACTTTAGCTTTTATGGCATTTTGCTGCTTTGCTGGCTGGCGCACAGCGCGGGGCTTGTGTTGCGTTGGTATGTGAGCGGACATGCGCCTTGGAGCAATGCCTACGAGTCCATGCTCTACATCTCTTGGGCAGCCATGCTCTCTGGGCTCATTTTGCGCTCTAACTTAGCCCTATGTGCTTCGAGCTTTTTAGCCGGCATTGCCCTATTCGTGGCGCATTTGGGCTTTATGGACCCGCAAATCAGTAACTTAGTCCCCGTGCTAAAGTCCTACTGGCTCAATATCCATGTGTCTATCATCACGGCAAGCTATGGCTTTTTAGGGCTGTGCTTTATTTTGGGGCTACTCACCCTGCTATTGTTCTTACTAAGAAGCCCCAAGCGCCCACACATTGACACCAGCATTTTAGCCCTAAGCGCGCTCAATGAAATGGGGATGATCATGGGGCTATTGCTGCTTGCGGTGGGTAACTTCCTTGGCGGAGTGTGGGCGAACGAGTCTTGGGGGCGTTATTGGGGCTGGGATCCTAAAGAAACTTGGGCTTTAATTTCCATCGCCGTGTATGCGATCATTTTGCACCTACGCTTTTTACGCTTTGAGTTCATGCCCTATGTGTTTGCGAGTGCGAGTGTGGTGGGCTTTTACTCCATTTTAATGACCTATTTTGGGGTGAATTATTACCTCTCTGGCATGCACAGCTACGCCGCCGGTGACCCACTGCCTATCCCCACATTTCTCTACCCCCTAGTGGCGAGCACTTTTATTTTAGTCTTTGTCGCCGGCTTGAAGCGTAAATTGCCAATGGCAAAGGTGTAAAGCCTTGACTTTTAGAGAGTTTTACACTAGAATCTAGGTTTTACTCACTACTTTTTTAATGTTTAGCTTCCCTAAAATGAGGCTTCTAGTTGTATACCCACATAAGGATTGATATGGCCGACCACCATAAACAAAAAACCCACACCCCTGTGAGCGGATACCGCATTGAAGAATTGCGCGCTCAGCCCACAGAAAAACTTTTAGAGATCGCTAATGAGCTGAAAGTCGAAAACCCCCAAGAGTTTAAACGCCAAGATTTAATGTTTGAAATCCTTAAAAATCAAGTCAGCCAAGGGGGGTATATCCTTTTTACGGGGATTTTAGAAACCGCCGGGGATGGGTATGGGTTTTTGCGTGGGCTGGATGGCAGCTTTTCAGACAACCAAAACGACACCTATGTGAGCCACTCGCAGATCAAACGCTTTGCCCTGCGTAATGGCGACATTGTCACCGGGCAAGTGCGCGCGCCCAAAGATCAAGAGAAGTATTACGCTTTGTTAAAAATTGAGGCAGTGAATTACCTACCTCTAGATGAAATCCGCCACCGCCCCCTATTTGACAACCTAACCCCCCTATTCCCCACCCAACAGCTTAAATTAGAATACGAGCCCACGAAAGTTACCGGGCGTATGCTGGACTTGTTTAGCCCAATGGGTAAGGGGCAAAGGGCACTCATTGTCGCTCCGCCGCGCACGGGTAAAACCGAGCTGATGAAAGAGCTAGCCCACGGGATCACCTACAACCACCCCGAAGTGGAGCTCATTATCTTATTAGTCGATGAGCGCCCCGAAGAGGTTACGGACATGCAAAGAAGTGTCAATGGGCAAGTCTTTAGCTCCACCTTTGATCTGCCCTCCACCAACCACATACGCATCGCTGAATTAGTCCTAGAGCGGGCAAAGAGGCGGGTGGAAATGGGTAAAGATGTGGTGATTTTATTAGATTCAATCACCCGTTTAGCGCGGGCTTACAATGCGATCACGCCCTCAAGCGGGAAGGTGTTAAGCGGGGGCGTGGATGCCAACGCCTTGCATAAGCCCAAACGCTTTTTTGGCGCGGCGCGCAACATTGAAGAGGGGGGGAGTTTAACGATCATTGCCACCGCCTTGATCGAAACGGGCTCACGCATGGATGAGGTGATTTTTGAAGAGTTTAAAGGCACGGGCAATAGCGAGATCGTGTTAGCCCGTAGCATTTCCGATCGGCGCATTTACCCCGCCTTTGATGTGCTCAAATCGGGCACCCGTAAGGACAATATCTTGCTAGGCAAAGACACCCTAACCAAAGTGTGGGTGCTTAGAAATGTGATGCAACAAATGGACGATGTGGAGGCGTTAAACTTCATTTACTCCAAAATGCAAACCACGAAGGACAACCAAGAGTTCTTAAAACTTATGCAAGAGGGTTCTTGAAAGTCGGGGTGTTTGACAGCGGGGTGGGGGGCTTAAGCGTTTTAGAAAGCCTGCTTAAAGCCCGCTTGTTCGAGCATATTATCTATTATGGCGACACCGCCCGCGTGCCCTATGGCCCTAAAGACCCCGCCACGATCGCCAAATTCTCCCTAGAGGCGTTGGATTTCTTTTTGCCCTTTGACATTGACATGTTGATCGTGGCGTGCAATAGCGTGAGTGCGTGGGCTTTACCGGCAATGAGGGCTAAAACAAAAATCCCCATTGTGGGCGTGATTGAGGCGGGGGTGTTAGCGATCACACAGAGCACGCCCAAAAACGCGCCCATTCTAGTGCTTGGCACTAAAGCGACCATTAACTCCGGGCGTTATGCAAGAGAGCTTAAAGAGCAGGGCTATGACTTCGTGCAGAGTCTAGCCACGGGCTTATTCGTGCCCTTGATTGAAGAGGGGGTGCTAGAGGGCGCACTGCTAGAGGCGTGCATGCAGCATTACTTCACCCCCCTAACAAGCGCGCCGGCTGTGGTGGTGTTAGGTTGCACGCACTTTCCTTGGATTTCTACCCCCTTGCAAACCTATTTTAAAACCCGCTTCAATACCCCCGTGCGCTTGGTGCATTCAGGCGAGGCGATCGTGGCGCGTCTAGAGCAAGTCTATGGCTTACGCCCACACACAGACACAAAACTAGAACTCTTTGCTAGCGGCGACAAGGGGCTTTTAGAGCAATTAGCTAAAACCCTAAAAGTTCTTTAATCGCCAAATCTCCATTCCATCCATACGGGCGGCTGGCGGTGCAAGGCGACGCGCTTAGGACTTGAAATAAGAGGGCACAACTTAAATCTGCAAATCATAGCTGATCGAAGTCATCACATAACTACGATCTTGTGTAGTGGGGGCAAAATCGGGATTAGGGGCTTTAAAGTAAGCGACTTTATAGCCTCTGTGCATCATCACTTCATAGCCATTGAGGCGTAGCATGAGGTGTATGTGCTTACCCCATTTATATTCACAAGTAAGCCCTAGACTTTGGGCATTGGCTCTTGGAGAAAAGGTGAGTTTACCTAGCAAATACCAAGAGAAATTGTTAAACTTGCCCCCCACTCTAGCGTGCAAAGTAAGGGCGTTGGCATCGTAAAGGTTGGTGTAAGCATCCTCATAGGGGGTGTCATCGGTCGTGTCAAAGGACACAGGCGAGCCATTCCAGCCCAGCTGGGCATTAGAGTTGCCAAAGTTTTTATACACACCCCAACCGATGTAGTAGTTTTTGTAATACAGTCTTTGGCGCACGAGCAAAGTAGCGGTGTCTGTGCCGATTAAATTACCCCGATAGTAAGTCTTGGCTAGAGCGCGGCTGTAAATGGGAAACCATGCATAAATATCACTTTGGATTTTAAACTGCCCGGGGTTAAACACGGCACTTAACTGCACGCCCGGGGCATTGAAGTTCTTAGGGTAAAACCAAAAGAAAGGCATGAGAGTGAAGTGCTTGGTGTTATAAGCTAAACTCACAGCATGCATACCATAATTGACCCGTCTGCCATCGCTAAACGCATAGCTCACGGGGGCGTAGAAGTCGCGGATAAACTGGATATTCGCCAAACCCCTGCCATAGGTGCTAAACCATCTAAGTTTGAATTTGCCTAAATGCAAAAAGAGGGTAAAGCCCTGATTGTAACCGCGCAAAAACAACGCTTCAGGGCTTAAGTAACGCCCCGCCTTGATCCCAAACATGTCTTTGTAGGTGTAGCTTAAATAGGCGTTGTATAAAATGTAGTTTTTGGCGTGGGACTCGTCTTCTTCGCGTGTATGCCTCCAAGGGGCGTTCATTAAATAGCCCTCCCAACGCCCCATGTAATACCAGTTGGCTGGCTGGAGTGCCCCGTTTTGATCTCTAAGACCCCTAGTGGAGTCGTAAGCCAGCCCGCCGATCTCTCCCCCAAGCCCCACTTCTAGTTTTTGATTCTCCACAGATTTTGGCAATAAATTGGCATTCACTTCTAGTGCCCCGATGGTGGTTACATAGCTGCCTGTGGGGTAAAGTCCTTTGTCTGTATTGATGGGAGCATTGTTAAAGCCGATGCGCGAGAATGAGCCGACACGCCCTGAGATTTTGTAGTTAAAGGCTTGTAAGTGTGTGCTAAAAAGAGAGAGAAAAAGAACGAGGCTTTTTCCTTTCAACTCAGCTCCTTTTGTCGTGGTTGTGAAAAAAACCCGCTATTGTATAATAAAAGCGCTTAAAAATCATAACCCATCGAGGTCATCACATAGCTGCGATCTTGCGTGTTGGCTTGAAACTTAGGGTTATACCCTCCTGAAAAATAGCCCACTTTATAGCCCTTGTGTATGGTAACCTCGTAGCCATTGATTTTAAACATGAGATGGATGTGCTTACTGAGGTCATATCTTAAGGTCAGCATGAGGCTTTTAGAGTTGGCTCTGGGTGATTGGATGATTTTGCCTAGAAGTTGCCACGAAAAGTTTTGGTACTTAAAGCCCACATAGGCAAAAGCCGTGAGAGAGTTGGCGTTATATAGATTAGAATAAGCTTTGGCATAGGGGGTGTTGTCTTTGGTGCCAAAGGGGACGGGCAAACCAGTCCAACCAATACACGCGCTGGCGTTGCCAAAGTTTTTATACACCCCCCAACCAAAGTTGTAATGGTTGGCGATGTCAAAATGCTGGTAGATGAGTAGGCTAGCCGTGTCTGTCCCCACCAATGCGCTCCTAAAATATCTGTGTGCCATATAGGAGTCATAAATGGGAAACCACGCATAAAAATGGGTGTGGACTCTCCAATTGACACGGGCTAATTTAAAGTCAAGCTGCAACCCCGGGGCCGTGTAAAGCTTGGGGTAAAACCACACAAAGGGCATCACCGTGATGTGGCTACGTTTGTAGTCGCCTCTATAGACAAAACTTAAAGAATGTAGGCCGTAGTTGATGTGCTGGCCATCGGAGAATTTGTAGCTAATGGGGGCGTAAAAGTCGCGGATAAACTGCAGATTCGAACGGGCCCGCCCATAGGAGCTAAACCACTGCAAGCTCCAAGTGCCAAAGTGCAAGAAAAGTTGTATGCCTTGGTTGTAGCCGCTCAAAAACAGGGCACGGCTGCGGTAACGCCCGAGCTTAAAACCAAAATGATCTTTATAGCTGTAATCCAAATACAAAGTGTGGAGCACAAAGTCGCGCACATGCATGGCGGTTTCGTAGCGGGAGTGTTTCCAAGGAGCGTCCATAAAATAGCCTTCCCAACGCCCCATGTAGTAGTAGTTGGCAGGCAAAAACCCTTTTTCTAGCCCGCTGGTGTCTGTGAGCGTCTGTGTGGAGTCGTAGGCCAAATCCCCTAATTCTGCGCCTATGGCGGCTTTGAGTTTATGGTTGCTGACAGATTTAGGCAAGAGATTGACACCCAGCTGCAAGGAAGCCACCAAAGTGACATAGCTGCCTGTGGGGTAAATGCCTTTGGCTGTGTTGATGGGGCTGTTGTTAAAACCGATGCGCGAAAACGAGCCCGCCTGCCCTGAGATTTTATAATTTAGGGCGTGCAGTTGAGTAGCAAAAGTAGAGAAAGACAAGGTGCAGAAGGTGAGGACTTTTTGTATCAAACAAGGCCCTAAATCTATGAGATTGTGTAAAATACGGATTATATAATAAAATTATTTTGGTTTTGCCTTGAGATAAACAACCATTTTCATAAGAATCTAAGATTTGGCATGCTAGAATGCGTGCGGTTTTTAGGAAAATGTAAGGAGTTGTTCGATGGGGTATTTAAGCCATTGATTTTGGCGGCTCTAGTGAGCCGTCTGTCTGCGTATGTGGCTGTGGGGTATGCTGAAGGTAAGCAAGTGCCTTTGCGCCCTATGAAGTTAACCGTGCTGAGTGTGCAGGCTCTAGCAAGTGCCAAACAAAAGCAGCAGCTTTTAGAGAAGCGGATAGTGCAAGAGGCGATTTTGGCGACCGAGCGTGTCCTTAAGCGTCTAGCCACTTATAGGGCTTTAGATATACGCTCAGATCAGTACGATGGGTTTGTGGGCAAATGCCAAAAGCATGTCAATGTTTACTTTCCCATCAGTAACGCCTCCACGGAGTTGCAGAGTGATTACCATGTCAGTTTCCATTGGCGCTTTTAGGCGCTCTTGGTAATGATCCCTCCGCCTAGCACGCAATCTTTTTCGTAGACCACAAGAGCTTGCCCTAGAGCCACGCCATAGACGGGTTCGTTAAAGTGGGCTTTGATGGTGTCGCCCTCTAGGTGCACTTGGGCTTTGGTGGGTGTGCTTCTATAGCGCACTTTCACTAGATACTCCCCTTCTTTAAAGCTTTCAGGTAGGGATTTGTTCTCAGCCTCTAGGTTGAAAACCGCCAAATCTTGCTTTTCGCCCACAATGATCTCGTTTTTAGTTGCGTCAATGCCCACCACAAAGTGCGGCGTGTGTGCGCCCTTCACGCTAAAGCCCTTACGCTTGCCGATGGTGTAGTGCATGTAGCCCTTGTGTGTGCCCACTACCTGTCCGCTTAAATCTCTAACCACCCCCTCACAATCCACTTCTATATGTTCTTTAAGCGTGTCGATATAGGATTTCTCCACAAAACAAATCTCTTGCGACTCTTTATAACTCTGTAAATCCCCCAAAAAGGGCATCACCGCTAGGGCTTTGGGTTTGATTTCGCTTTTAAGCAAATCGCCTAGGGGGAAGAGCAGCGCGTCTATCGCCCTTTGAGGTAGGGCGTATAAAAAATAGCTCTGATCCTTGCTTAAATCAGCGGCTTCTCTAATCCTTAGCATCCCCTGCACCTGCTCTAAGCGGGCGTAATGTCCTGTGGCGATCTTCTCATAGCCCTTACTTAGGGCAAAGTCCAACCCTAGCCCAAATTTCATCAAGGGGTTACACAGAGCGCAGGGGTTTGGGGTTTGCCCCATTTTGTAGGTGTCTATGAAGGCTTGATACACCTTCTCTTTAAATGCCTCCTTTAAATCCACCACCTCAAAGGGGATCTTCAAAAACTTGGCCACCGCCTCGCAATTTTTAATGTAGTGGGCGTGTTTTTCCTCCTTGCTATGCAATTTCAAATACACCCCTAATAGGTCGTGTCCGGCTTGTTTCAACAAATACGCGCTATAAGAGCTATCCACCCCTCCGCTCATCAAAACAGCGATTTTCATCATTCATCCTCATCTTTGGGTTTAGGCGGTGGGGGGGGTGGGGGTGGGGCTTTAAAAGGGGGTCCTTTTTGCAGCATTTCGGTCAAACTCGCTGCCTTGGCTGGGTCCATCTTGGCTAAGATTTTGCCCATGTCTTTTGCCTCTAATTTAGATAAAATCGTGGCAGCCTGATCGACGGGCATGTCTTGCAAAATGGGCGCAGCTTTGGAGTCCTTCATTTTGGCGTAGGTCGTGGCGACTTTAGAGCTACTCGCCTCCTTGATCTCTTTTAAAAGCTCCTCATTTTGCGCCACCAGTTTTTTTAGCTCTTTTTCCTTTTGCGCCTGCAAGTCCTTAAACGCCTTTTCTTTGGCCTCAAATTCTTTTAAGCGGGTGTCTAAAGCTTTTTCCCTTTCGGCCACTTTGGCGTTGCGCTGATCGAGCAGGCTTTGAGTCTGCTCTTGCAAATTCTGCAAGGTCAGGGCCCGCTCTTGCAAGAGCTGTAGTTGGTTACTTAGCTCCGCCTTACGGGATTCAAAAATCGCGTTGCACTGCAAAAACTGCTGAGATGAGGGGTTTGCACCCTTTGGGGTGCTTAGACTGGGGAAGGGCTTGGGCGGATTTGCTCCATTGCTTGGAATCTGGTCGGTGTCGCCTAAGAGCAGGCCCACAAAAACGGCGCAAAGGGCGAGCCTACGCACGGCGCGCCTTGTGTTTTTGGTAAAAGACCTCAGCCCCGATCGCGTCCATTTGTTTTGCTTCTTCTTTTTCAAGTTTTTGCGCCATTTTACGCAACTCTAAAGTGTATAAATAGTGCAACTTTTCATATTCGATGCAAGCGTTTTTGTAGAGCTCTTTTAAGTGAGCGTCTATTTGCTTTAACTCGCTGATATCTGTGCCCACTTGGTCTATGGCATAAAGATAATTTTTTTTAAGGCTGTTGCACTGGCTAAAGGCTGCGATGTTTGCTTGCATCGGCACGCTTAAGGTGTTGAGCTCGGCGATCAAGTGCTCTTGCTCTCTTTGTTTGGCGTGGATTTTGGCAAGGTTAGCAGCAATGTCGGCTTCACAGCGTTGCATGGCTTGTTTTTTCACCTGCACGAGGGCTTTAAAGATTTTTAAGTTCATGGCAACAACACCATGTTTTCGCGCTGCGGGCTGGTAGACACCACCCCGATTTTCACCCCAATGAGTTCTTGCAAGGCGAGGATATAGTCTTGCGCTTCTTTAGGCAGGGCGTTAAAATCGCTCACGCCTGCGCTGCGCTCCCATCCCTTAAAGCGCTTGTAAAGGGGCTTTACCCCCTCTAAACTGGGGTGTGCGTCCTCATAGCCAACGCCCACCAAAATTTCCTCTAGGCCATCCAAAACATCAAGCTTCATCAAGGCAAGTTCGCTGCACCCATTGAGTCGGCAAGCGTATTTGACCGCCACCGCGTCAAAATACCCGCACCGTCTAGCCCTATTTGTGGTTGTGCCATACTCATGCCCCTTTTCTCTTAAATGCGCCCCCACCTGCCCTAAGTCCTCGGTGGGAAAGGGCCCTAAGCCCACACGGGTGCAATACGCCTTAGCCACGCCAATGATTTTATCAATGTCTTTAACACTCAGCCCGCTCCCACTGCACGCCCCCGCTGCTATGGTAGTGGAGCTAGTTACAAAAGGGTAAGTGCCAAAATCCACATCGAGCATGCTCCCCTGCGCGCCCTCTAGTAAAATCTTTTGGTTTTGATCCACCGCCTCCCATAAAAGCGCAGTGGTGTCTGTGGTGTAGGGCAACACCTGAGGCGCATAAGCCATTAAATAATCTTCAAGGGCTGCGAGCGTGGGCAGGTCTGGGGTGTTGGCGTGTGCGCTTAGGTGGTAGGCGAGCTTGTCTTTTAAGAGTTTGGGCTCTCTTAAATCCCCCACTCTAAGCCCCACCCGTCCGATCTTGTCTTGATAAGCCGGCCCAATGCCCTTCTTGGTCGTGCCGATCGCGCTTTGGGTGCCCTCGGTGCGGACATCTTGCATGGGGTGGTGGGGCAAGATCAAATGCGCCCGATCGCTCACAAACAGCCGCCCCTTTAAATCTCCAAAGGGCTGCATTTCCTCCACCAAAGCGTCCAAAGCCACCACCACACCATTACCAATCACATTTTTACACTGCGGGTAAAGCACGCCCGAGGGGATCAAGTGCAGGGCGTGGGTCTTGCCCTTAGCCACGATCGTGTGTCCCGCGTTGTGTCCGCCTTGAAAGCGCACCACAAAATCGTAATTAGGGGCCAGCCGATCGACTAACTTGCCCTTGCCCTCATCGCCCCACTGCACCCCCACAACTACATCAGCCATTTCACTTCCTTTCACATAAAGAGCGAATGCACGCTCTCGTTGTGGTAAATCCTGCGGATCACCTCAGCAAACAAGGGAGCAACACTTAGCACCGTGATTTTGGCGTGCTTGCCCTTGTGCGGGATCGAGTTGCTCACCACCACCTCATCCAGCGCACTCTCTTGAATCCGTTTAATGGCGTTGCCACTCAGCACCGCATGCGTGCCGATCGCCATCACCGAGTGCGCCCCCCTAGCCTTTAACATCGCTGCCGCCTTGCAAATGGTGCCTGCAGTATCGACCATGTCGTCGATCAAAATCACATCGCGTTTATTGACATCGCCGATGATGTTCATCACCTCCGCCTCGTTGGCGCGCTCGCGGCGTTTATCCACAATGACTAAATCCAACCCCATTTGGCTAGCAAAATACCTAGCCCTTGACACCCCGCCAATATCCGGGCTCGCCACAATGGGGTTTTTAAACGCCCGCGACAAAATGTAATCCCTAAAGACGATCGAGCCGTAAAGATTATCCACCGGGATGTTAAAAAAGCCCTGGATTTGCCCGGCGTGTAAGTCCATGGTGATGATGCGATCGATCTGCACACTTTGCATTAAATCCGCCACAAGTTTAGCGCTGATGGGCACCCTGGGCGCGGCTTTACGATCCTGCCTAGCGTAGCCAAAGTAGGGAATCACGGCGGTGATCGAACTCGCGCTGCTGCGCTTGAGCGCGTCTACCATGATCAAAAGTTCCATTAGGTTGTCGTTCACCGGGGCGCAAGTGGGCTGGATGATACACACATCGCGCCCCCTCACCGACTCGCTGATCTGCACATTGATCTCCCCATCGCTAAAATGCCCCAAGATCGCCTTAGACAAGCCCACATTTAAATGCCGCGCCACTTCCTTGCTAAAACTCGGGTGTGCGCTCCCGCTAAAGATTTTAAAACTGCGCGTTCTCATTTAAACTCCTACAAAGTGATCCACTGCTTTGGCTTTCAGCGTGGTGTAAATCTCTTCAAAGTCCACTCCATAAACACGGGTTTGGGCGATGCTTGTCATAAAATTCGTGTCCTTGGCAAAACGGGGGACCAAGTGCCCGTGCAAATGCGGCGCAATGCCCGCCCCCCCTGCGTCCTTGATATTAAAGCCCAAATTCACCCCCTGGGCCCCAAAGGCATACAAGAGCTGCACCCCCTCATACAGGCGTTTTTGTAGATGCAGCCACAGCTCCAGCCCTAAGCTTTCTGGGCTGTCTTGGTGGGTGTGCGGGATCACCATGAAATGCCCGGGGGTGTAGGGGTAGCGGTTCATCACCACAAAGCACAAAGAATCTCTAAAGAGCACATGGTTTTTAAGGTCATCTTTAGGATTTTGGCTAATGGCGCAAAACACACATTCAGGCGCATTTTCCCCCACGAGGTAGGGGCTGCGCCACGGGGCGTATAGGTGGTCCATCACACTTCCTTAAATGTAGTTGGGGGCATCGTTGGCAAATAAGATCAAGTCCTTGGCAAAGGTGATGGTTTGCAACACCTGCTCGAGTTGGCTTTTATCCTGCAAAAATACCTTTTGTGGGCGCTTTATTTGCTGGGTAAAAAGATCGGCGTTGAGCTCCCCGGTAACCACCACGATGTCAAACACCTCTTCAATGGCTTGGGCTAGGGCAATGTTAGACTCAGTGTCGCTCTCCACGAGTCCGGGCGTTACAATCACCTTACGCCCGGGATAAAGGCTAGCAAGCCGCACACTTTCTAGCATACCCCTTAAATTGCCATTGAAACCATCATCGATGATGAATTTGTCATTGACATGCAAGGGGTGCAGGCGGTGGGGCACGGGTTTAAGCTTAGACACGAGCCTTTGTAGCTGCTCTATGGTAAGTTCAAAGTAACGCCCCACCAGCACCGCTAAAGCGATGTTGTCCACATTAAACGCCCCAAGGATTTTGGTTTCAAAAGGCACCCACGCATTGTCTAAAAAGAGCTCAAAGCTGGTCCCCTCTAAATTGGCAACCACGGAGCGCACCTGCCCAGGGTAGGGCTGGATTTTATTTTCAATCCCACCATAAAAGGGCTCTAGGGGGTTGTTTTCGTGGCAGAAAGCACGGATGAGGCGAGAGGATTGCAAAATCTCGGCCTTGGTTTGGTAGATGTTGTCCATGTTTTTAAAGTACTCAATGTGTTGGTTGCCGATCTCGGTGATGATGGCGTAGTGGTGGGCTAGGAGTTTAGAAATCGCCTTGATATCGCCCTTTTGGCGCGCCCCAGCTTCAGCGATGTAGATGGTTGCGCTCTCTTCTAGGTTGTTGTTGATGTCTTGACTTAGACCTAAAAGCGTGTTGACGCTGCCTAGAGAGCTGTAGATTTTATAGCGGCTTTGCAGTATTTGGTAAAGGTAGTTCTTCACGCTGGTTTTGCCAAAGCTGCCCGTGATGGCGATGATTTGTAAATCCTCCATGCGCCTTAGTTTGTCTTCGGCAAGGTGGACATAACCATTAGAGATCAAACTCTCCATAGCCTTGTAGGCGGTGTGCACGAGCACGATCAGCAAGAGATACAGCCCAAAAAAGCTTTGGTTGTAGGCGTAGACCAAAAGCGCATCCGTGGATAAAAAGAGCAATAACAGTGCGAAAAAGCGCCCCACGCGGGGGGTAAAAACTAGAGGCTTGTCTAGGCGACCACGCCAAATGAGCAGAGTGGGCAACTGCACCCCCCCCACAAAGACCATGAACACCAAGTCCCACCCCTTAAGCTGCGTAAGCACAAAAACCACTAGGGGCAGCAAGGCGTGCAACAGGTGCCAACGCCGCTTGTGGTGCTTGGTGAGCACTCTGGCAAAGCTGTAGTTATACCACTGCAACAAAGTGATTAAGTAATAATTTAAGCCCAAAATAAAACCCCAAAGGGCCATCCATTTTAATGTGTCTAGTATGCTTCACCCCACTCTTTTAAACATTGTAAAAATTCCCCCTCCACTTGCGCCCCCTGCCTGAGGAAAAAGTAATGATCCCCCTTAAGCACTACAAAGCGGTTGGTCGGCATTAAAGAGGCGATCTTTTGCCCGGCTTCTAGCGGCGTAGCCATGTCCTCTTGCCCCCACACAATCAGGGTCTTTTTTGTGCAGGCTTGAAACTTGGGGGCAAAGTCCTCTTGCACTGTGTGTTTAAAGGTTTCATACATGGCAGGGTTGAGGTTATCCGCGTCCTTGCTTTTAAGCAGGCTCAGTGCCTTTTTAAGCCCGATGGATTTTAAGACTTTGGCGCATTTGATTTTCAAGCGGGTGTGAAAGGATTTTGGCATTAAAATCCCTGCACTGCTAAGAAGGATGAGATACAAACTCTCACACAATAGGGCGACCTTGCCCCCAAAGCTGTGCCCCATGGCGGTGTTGATCTTCACTTGCAAAGAGTGGCAAAACGCGTCCACAATCTTGGCGTAATCTAGGGGGGTTAAAAAGGTGTGGTTAGGGCTTTTGCCAAAGCCGGGCAAGTCTAGGTAGAAATGGTTAAAGGCTTGAAAATAGGGCTTAAAGGCTAGTTGCATGAGTTCCTTAGAGCTGCCCCAACCATGCAAGATGAGGAGGTTTCGGGGGGCTTTATGGTCGCAAAAATCGTAGGCAACTTCAAAATCTACCCCCTTGTAAGAGATGGTGCGTTTGGCCATTATTTGGCTTTTCGGATTTGGTTGATGTAGTTGTAGGTGATGGGGATGTGGGGGGGCTTGGGGAGCTCTACACACCCTAGGATGTGGGCAAAGTCTTCAAAGAGATAATGCGCAAGGCTGCCCGGGATGGGGTTGATCTCGTTTAAATACACCTCATTGTCGATCACAAAGAAGTCGCAACGGATGATCGCCCCCACAAATAGCGGATCGTAAAGGGTTTTAAACACGGCGTGCATTTTTTCCTCCAAAGCGGGGCTAAGATCTGCTTTTGCCACCTTAGCCGTGCGTCCAAAATCCAAATACTTCTCCTCAAAGCTTAAAAAGTCCTTCTTTTGGGGCTCTTCAATGGTAGAGAACACAAAGACGCTCTCGCCCTCCTCTTGGATTTTGCACCCGGCTAGATTGTATTCCTTAACCCCCTTCTTAAAAGGCTCAACCAACACTTGGTTATCAAATTCAAACACTTCATCTAGCACAAAAGCAACTTCGCGCTCCTCTTTGATCACCCCGATGCCTATGGAGCTGCCTAAGCGGTTGGGCTTGACAATCAAGGGATAATCCATGGATTTTAGGGCGTTTTTGTTGTGGTGGTCTAAAAACACATAGGGCAGGGTAGCGATGCCCTTTTCTTTAGCGAGCATTTTTGTGAAGTGTTTGTTAAAACTAAGCACGCTTGCCTCCACTCTAGGGCCTATGAATTTCACGCCAAAAAAATCCAGTAAAGAAGCGAGTTTGCCATCCTCGCCATCCGCCCCGTGGATGAGGTTAATGAGCGTAGCGAAGGCAACTTTCTTAGAACCTAATAAACCTTGCGTGTAAAAGCCATGCATTTTTAAGGTGATCTCGGGGCATTTTTTATATTGCCCTCTAGAAAAGAATTGCGCGCGCATGTCCTTTGGCTCGATCAAATAGAATTTATGCATCCCATCTAAAAAGATAAAAGCCTTGATGGATGCGCCCAGCACTTCCTTAAGCGCGATTGCGCTCACAATGCTGATCTCATGCTCAAAACTTTGACCGCCAAATAACAGCCCATATTCCACTTAAATCATCCTTGCAATAATGACCTAGAAAAGCCCCATTATACCCAAATCTCATAAAAATAAGCCCCTTAAACAGATATAAGGTTGTTTAGGATACAATGGCAGGCTAGATCTATTTTAAGTAGGTAATGGGGTGTCTTTGCAACAAAAATTAGGTCCTCTTGGTGCTTTTGTGGGCTTTAGGGGGGGTGTGTGGCATCCATAGAAACCACTCAGGAAGCAAGTTCAACAAGTGTGAATATCTCAAAAGCCCTTCACGAGGCTAAGAAGGTCTTGAGAGATAAGGGCGTGCGCAACGCTTTGGAGTCCGAGTTGCTCTTAGCCCATGTGTTGGGTGTAGATCGGGTGTATTTACACATCCATGCCCAAGAAGAGTTAGACCCCTTTGCCTTCGAGCATTTCATGCATATGGTGAAAACCCGCGCCAAGGGCAAACCCATTGAGTACATTACCCACGAAGTGAGCTTTTACGGGCGGATCTTTTTTGTGGATGAAAGAGTACTTATCCCACGGCCTGAAACCGAGATTTTGGTGAGCCAAGCCTCAAAACTGATCCAAGATTATGGCATTAAAAGCGTGGTGGAAGTGGGGATCGGCAGTGGGGTGATTGCTGTAAGTTTGGCGATGGCAAATCCTAAAATCTCCATTTTAGCCACAGACATTTCTATGGATGCCCTAGAAGTGGCGGGCATGAACATCAGCACCTTTAATTTGCAAGAGCGCATTGAGTTGTTCCAAACCTCTTTACTCGAGGGCGTGGACATTAAAGCCCGCACCTTGGTGGTGAGTAACCCGCCCTATGTCCCCCTAGATTACCCTCTGGATGACTCCGTGCGTTACGAGCCAGAGATTGCGCTGTATGGGGGTGAGCATGGCGATGAGATTTTAAAAGTGCTGATCGAGGAAGCCGCTAACAAACGGGTGAAGTATCTAGCTTGTGAAATGGGCCACGACCACAAGGCTTCGTTAAGCGAGCATTTGGGGCTACAAAAATACCGCCCCAGCTTTTACACCGACTACGCCGGGCTGGATCGGGGCTTTGTCGCCATTAGGCAAGCCTAGTTGCGCTCTTTATAATCCTCGTATCCAAAACGCTTTAAAAGCTTAAAGTTTTCTCCATCCAGCAGCCCCAAAGAGGGCAAGGCGATGCCGTTGAAGGTGTTGTTTTTCACAATGGTGTAGTGCAACATGTCCTCAAACAAGAGTTTATCCCCCACTTGCAAGGGACTTTTAAAGTGATAAGGCCCGATAAAATCGCCCGCCAAACAACTAGAACCGCCCAGCATAACCTCCCCCTGTGGATCAATTTCAGCCCTCTCCATCCCCTCTGCATTTAAGTGTAAGACTTGTGGGGTGTAGGGCATTTCTAGGCAGTCTGGCATGTGATTAGCCACGCTGATATCCAAAATGGCGATGTCCTTGTCATTGTGCACAATGTCTATGACACTGGCGAGCAAAAAGCCCGTCTGCCAGCCCACCGCCTCTCCCGGCTCTAAAAAAATATCTTGGATGTGTGGGTATTTGGCCCTAAAGTCGTAAATCGTGCTTTTAAGCACCCCCAAGTTGTAGCCCTCTTTGCTGATGTGTTGCCCACCCCCAAAGTTCATCCACTCCATTTTCTCAATCGCTGCACCAAAGTGCTTTTCGACATGCCTTAGGGTTTCTTGCAAGGCGGGCGCATCTTGCTCGCAATGCGTGTGGAAGTGCAAGCCGCTAATGCCCTCTAGCCCGTATGCTTGCGTACCCTCAGCAAAGGCGACAGGTGTGATCCCTAGACGGCTGTAGGGTGCGCAGGGGTCGTAAATGGCGGGGCTCACCTCACTATAAAGGGGGTTGACTCTAAGACCCATTTTAATGGGGGATAGCCCGAGTTTGTCGAGTTTTTGGTTTTTAAGTAAGATGGTGCTTTTATAGCGTTGGTATTGGGCAAAAGAGTTAAAAATGATGTGCGTGGCGATGGGCAAAATTTGTTGCATGTCGCTCTCTTTATACCCGGGGCTAAAGACGCAAATTTCTTTGCCACTTTCCCTAGAGCCAAATTCCTCATAAGCCAAAACCGCCTCATACACCCCACTCACACAGCACCCGTGCAAGCTCGCCCGCACCCACTCAAAGCAACGCCAAAAGGCAAAGCCCTTCAGGGCAAGTAAAATTTTCACCTGCGCCTCTTGTTGCACCCGCTCCAATAGGGCTAAATTCGCCTTGAGTTTGCTTAAATCCAAAACATAGCAAGGGGAGGGGATGGCGTTGTAATCCATTAGGCAAGCCCAACCTGCATGAATTGCTTAACGATGCGCTCCACATCTAGGGGGTTGGACTTGGAGATGAAGTCATCGGCATGCAAAGAGCGCGCCATTTCTTCATTGCTGCTCCCGCTCATGGAGGAATTGACCACGATGGGGATATTGATGGTGCGTTGGTCTAATTTCGCCCGTCTAATCACCTCAAACCCGCTCGCCTCGGGCATTTCTAGGTCAGTGATGATGAGCCCCACTTCCTCAACGGGGGTTTGGGGATCAAAGAGATAATCTAAAAGCTGTTTGCCATTGATAAAGTCTAAATGCTTGATCCCTAGTTTGTCTAAAATCACTTGCATGGTTTTGAGCACACTGGGCGAGTCGTCTGCCAAGAGCACCATTTTATCGCTGTAAAGTTGGCTGAGTTGGTCTAATTCCTCGTGGCTTTCTTGCTCAATCCAAGGGAAGACATCCACCAACATTTTTTCAATGTCCACCACCTGCACCAACCGCCCATCGAAGTAGCGGGTACGGCTCACTAATTTAGAATTGCCCGTGTTGCCCCCTACGCCCGCACTCTGCTCGATCTCTGTCCATTTTTTATTGAGAATGCGATCCGCCTCGTAGATGCGCACCCCAATGGTCCAACGCGAAAACTCGCAAATCATCACGATCTCATCCCCGTTTTCGTCTTTTTCAATGCGGTAGGGGCGCAAGTCCTTTTGCTTGTTATTGCTGTCGTAGTAAAACCACTTTTTCATATCGATGAGCGGGATGGTGAGCTCTCTTATGATGATGAGCCCTTCCACCAAAGAGTTAGGCTCATGGCTGATGATGGTTAAGCTCCCATTGTACTTCACCACTTCACGGATTTTAAAGACATTGACGGCGTATAAATCCTTGTTCTTGCCTAGGCGGAAGCAAAGTAATTGCAATTCATTGTTTTTATGCAGGCTTGTGACTTGATCGATGTGGGCTAAGTTGTTAGGCATTTTTATCCTTTAGCGTGCAACAAATGGTCTATTATAACAAGACATGACTAAACATTGAACCTAAAATGCATCACATCGCCATCTTGCACAATGTAGTCCTTGCCCTCGACACGTAAAGCACCTTTGGCTTTTGCCCCCGCCTCACCCCCATAGGCGATGAAATCCTCATAAGCGATCGTCTCCGCCTTGATAAAGCCCTTTTCAAAGTCCTTATGGATCACCCCGGCCGCTGTGGGCGCACTAGAGCCTTTGACAATTGTCCAAGCCCTAACTTCTTTCACCCCAGCCGTGAAGTAACTCATCAAGCCCAAAGCCTTAAAGCCTAGACTAATGACTTGATCTAGTCCGCTCGCTTGCACGCCCAAACTTTGCAAAAACTCCAAAGCCTCGCCTTCTTCCATGCCCACTAACTCTTCTTCTAATTTGGCACACAGAGCCACAAAGCCCGCCCCCCTAGTTTGGGCTAATTCTTGTACCTTTAAAGCGTGGCCGTTTAATCCGCTCACATGGGCTTCATCCACATTGGCGACAAAAATAACCTCTTTGGCACTCAAAAAACGCAATTCTTGATTTAAGGCAAGAAACACGGGGTGCTCTCTGTCTTTAAAACTGCTAGCGGGTTTGAGCTCGTTTAAATGGGCTAAAAGGGCGTTGGCGATCTCTAAACTCGCTTGGGCTTCTTTATTGCTTTTGGCAAGCTTAACAAGCCTTTCTAGGCGTTTTTGCAAGGTTTGTATGTCGGCTAAGATCAACTCCACCTCGATCGTTTCAATGTCGCTTAAGGGATTAACCTCTCCGCTCACATGCGTGATGTCATCGTCCTCAAAACAGCGCACCACATGTAAAATCACCGCGCACTCTTTCACATGGGCTAAAAACTGATTGCCCAAGCCCTCGCCCGCACTCGCCCCCTTAATTAAGCCCGCAATATCCACAAACTCTACGCTAGAGTGTTGGATTCTCTCGGGCTTGACAATATCCGCCAACGCCTTTAAGCGGGCATCGGGGACATCCACGATCGCCTTATTGGGATCGATGGTGCAAAAGGGGTAATTGGCACTTTGGGCACTGGCACTCTTGGTTAGGGCGTTGAATAAGCTAGACTTGCCCACATTGGGCAAGCCCACAATGCCGACAGATAGCCCCATTTAGCCCAAAATATCCAAGACAAATTGAGTGCACATACGCACGCCCACACCGCTTGCCCCCGCCGTATTCACATCCCAATCTTTCTCAATGTAAGCAGGTCCGGCAATGTCAATGTGTAGCCATTTGTCTTTGTAGGTTTCACGGATAAACTCGTTTAAGAAAAGCCCAGCGGTAACCGCCCCCCCATAGCGCACGGGGGTGATATTGGCAATGTCTGCCATTTTGGAGTCTAGGAGTTTGCGTAAGTGGCGGTTAAAGGGCAGTTTAGCCACCAACTCCCCACTTTTAAGGGCGGATTCTTCAAACTGGGTTTTGAGTGCCTCATTATTGCCCATGATTCCGCTGGTGTAAGAGCCAAGCCCCACCACGCACGCCCCCGTGAGTGTAGCAAAATCCACGATCAAATCGGGCTCTAAATCTTGGGCAAAACTCAAGCAATCAACCAACACCAAACGCCCCTCTGCGTCTGTGTTACGCACCTCTATGCTCTTGCCCTCTTTGGAGATCAAAATGTCATCGGGGCGGTAAGAGTTGCCAGAGATCATGTTTTCTGCCAAGCCCAACACGGCATGCACCTCTGCCTCTGCGTGCAAGTGGGCTAGGGCGTTGATGGTGGCAAGCACCGCACACGCCCCGCCTTTATCGGCTTTCATGGTGAGCATAAACTCAGCGGTTTTAATGCTAAGACCGCCACAATCATAGGTCAAGCCCTTACCCACTAAAACGATCTTTTTCTTGGCGTTTTTGGGCTTATAGACCAAATGCACGAGTTGTGGGGGGTTAGCTGAAGCGGCATTCACGGCTAAATAAGCGTTCATGCCCTTTTCTTTTAAATAATCCTCCCCATGTATGAAGCACTCTAGCCCGTTCTTTTCGGCCAAGTCTTTGGCTTTCTTAGCGACATAGGGGGCATTGGCGACATTGGGGGGGGTGTTCACCAAATCACGCGCGAGATTCACATGCTCAACCATGATTTTTGATTTGTCTAGGACTTTTTGCAAGGATTTTAAATGTTGCTCTCCGCCTAAAGCCACCACCACTTCTTGCAAATGGGCTTTGCTTTTCTTTTCTTTGTAGGTTTCAAATTCATACATGCCAAATTGCAGACCGGTGAAAATCGCCTCCATTGTCTCTTCTAGGGCGTGTTTATGCACGCTGTGTTTGGCGGTGTAAAGCCCGATTTTTGCGCTTTTCACGCATTTTTTGAGCGCACGCACAGCGTTAAACGCCGCTTCTCTAAATAAATGCACATCGCTTTGCGCCACGCCCACATACAGAGCCTCGTTTTTTTGATCCCAAAACACGCCCTCGCCCTCGTAGTTGTGGGTTTGCAACAAATGCGGATCTAGGGCTTTGCTTAAATCCTTTTCTATGAGAAAAACAATCGCAATATCCGCCTTAGCCGCCTCAAAAGAAGCCTTCTCTAGTTTGACAGAAAACATCCGTATCCTTTCTATGCTATTGGATTTTTTGGATTTTTTGATCCATTTTTTTGGTGTGGGTTTGGAAATACCACGCCACAAACCCCAAAAACACCAATAATATTAGTATAAATACATAAGGATAACGCTTAATCAACTCTAGCAAATCAAAGAGCTGTGCACCAAAATACCACGCCAAAACGATCGTGATCGAAGCCCACACAAAGGCGCTTAAAAGATTAATGGCGGCGAATTTAAGGGCGTTGTAACGGGTGAGCCCAATGCTAATGGGGATGATCGTGCGCATGCCATACATGTAGCGCTGGATAAAAATCACAAACCAGCCGTATTTTTGTAAGAGCAAATGTGCTAGAGCGAGTTTACGGCGTTGCTTTTCTAGCTTTTTGTTTAAATAGGTTTTGCTCGTGCGTCCAATGTGAAAATACATTTGATCCCCACTAAAGCCCCCAAGAGCCGCCACGCTGATCGCCAAAAAGACATTCATGTGCCCCTCATAACATGCCATGCCCGCTAAAATCAGCCCGATCTCCCCCTCTAAAATGCTCCAAAAAAAGAGGATCACATAGCCCCAACTGGCGGCGTAGTTGTTCCACAGCTCTAAAATATAGGCTTCCATGCCTATTTGTCGTACTCCAACACACTAAAGGTACTCACTCTCTCAGCGACTTTCTCCAAGCCCCCAAACTCATTTAACGAGATCAAAAAACACGCCTCCACGCAATGCGCTTGCATTTGCTCCAAAAGCTCTAAGCTCGCTAAAGCCGTGCCCCCCGTGGCGATCAAATCGTCGATCAGCACAACATGCGCATCGTTGAGTTCCCTAAAGGCATCGGCGTGGATTTCTATGGTGTCCGTGCCATACTCCAGCTCGTAGGATGCGCTTAGGGTTTGGTAGGGCAGTTTGCCCTGTTTGCGGATAGGCACAAAGCCCGCTTGCAAAGCGTAAGCTAAAGCTGCGCCCAAAATAAACCCCCTTGCCTCAATCCCCACAACAAAATCCACGCCATGCAATTTATAGCGATCCTTAAGTGCATCTATGAGCGTGCCAAAGAGCATGGGGTGGTTGATTAAGGGGGTGATGTCTTTAAAGAGCACCCCGGGCTTGGGGTGGTTTGGCACCTCCCTTATGGCTTCCTTTAATTGGGCTTTTAATTTTTGGCTAAACATAGTTCCTCACAATAGGGCTTCGATTTTTTGTTCTAATTCGCGGATGCGGGCTTTGTATTTGTCGGTTTCTAGGCGGTATTGGGCGTTGCGCTGTTTTAAAACCTTAACTTCATCTTTTAGGGCATTCATTTCATGGGTTAAAATGTCAATGTTGCCCAAAGAGCGCTGGAGCTGCAATTGGTGCTTTTGGATCAGCACCTCCGCCTCTTGCAAGGTGAGTTTCATAGAAGCCGAGTATTTTTCTTGGCGTTTAGCCACCGAGCGGTAAAAGAAAGTCCGTACCGCCATGTAGGCCACAAACAACACCACAAGGGTGATGACCATCCATTGCGCTAACACTTTAAACCCTCGATTTTTTCTAAGCGGGTGCTGTGCCGCCCGCCTTCAAATTCCGTCTTTAAAAAAACCTCCACTATATCTAACGCCACCCCAAAGCCCACGACATTTTGCCCTAGACATAAAACATTGGCGTCGTTATGCAACCGCGCCATTTTAGCCATGTAGGCATCGCTACATAGAGCCGCACGGATGCCCTTAAAGCGATTGGCCGCAATGTTCATGCCAATCCCGCTCCCACACACCAAAATGCCCCTGGCGTCTTTCTTGTCTAGCAGAACTTGCACCACTAAATGGGCGTAATCGGGGTAATCCACCCGCTCGCCTGCCTTTGGCTGATATATCTCTAGGCTGTGGCTGCTTTTGAGCCGCTGCTCTAAAAAGGCGCACAAGTTTAACCCCGCATGGTCGCAACCCAAGATCACATGCATTCAGTCCTCCCGTGTGGGTAAATGGTGTCTTTCTGTCATTTGTGCCTCTAGCCCCTCCACGCTTTTAAACATCCGTTGCCAGCGCACGGTGAATTTGTCTTTAGGTTTTTGCCCCGCCTCTATGCTATTAGATAAATTTAAACTAAAGTAAATGAACCACGGCGTGCCCACAATGTGGCTGTAGGGCACACTCCCCCAAAAGCGCGAGTCGCTGCTATCATCGCGGTTATCGCCTATCATAAAGTAATGATCGGGAGCGATTTTAGAGTAAAAGGCGTTTTCGCCATCTAGGTCTATGAGCTCCATGCTCACGCCCATTTGGCTTTGCAGCTGGTGGCTGGCAAGGGCGAGCATGATGGGGTAGGTTTGGTTGTGTTTGCTGTAAAAAATGCCTAAATGCTTGTCCTCATAGGGCGCAAAGACAAAGTCCTTACCCAAGAATTGTTGCACCTTATGCTTGGCAAAGTGCTTAGAAATGTAATTAGGATCGGTGTTGCTTTCTTTAGGGTGCAAGTAAAAGCCATCTTGTTTAAAAATGACCTCATCGCCCCCGGTGGCAAAAAGCCGTTTAACATAGTAGCCCTTATTTGTGGGAGGGATGAACACCACCACCTCGCCCCTTTGCGGGCGTTTGCCCTCGATTAAATGCCCGTTGTGCTTAAAATCGGGCACCAAAGGAATGTCAAGCCATGGCAATCTTGGAATGGGGATGCCGTAACTGAATTTTTTTACAAAGAGCATATCCCCCTCGTAGAGTGTGCCGACCATGGAGCGCGAGGGGATGATGAAGGCTTGCGCCACAAAGAAAATCGCTAACAGCACTAAAATGATTGTCCCCGTCCAGCTCATCACAAAACGGCGCAACGCTTGAAAGAAACCCATAAAACCCCTTATTTAAAGTTTAAGCACAGCCCTTAGCGGCGTACAAAGTGTTTTGCAACAAACAAACAATTGTCATCGGTCCTACACCTTTAGGCACAGGGGTGATAAAACTCACTTTGCTTTTAAGCCCCTCAAAGTCCGCATCGCCTATGACCTTGCCCTTTACTTTATTAATGCCTATATCTACGACCACCGCTCCCTCTTTGACCATGTGCGCTTTTAAGAGCTTGGGCTGTCCCACGCCAATACACACAATGTCGGCGTTTTTGGTGTAAAGGCTAATGTCTTTCGTCAAAATGTGGCATAAACTAATCGTCGCCCCGGCATTTAGCATTAAGGATGCTAAGGGCTTGCCGATGATGTTGCTCGCCCCCACAATCGCCACATCTTTACCCTTGACTTCGATTTTGTAATGCTCTAAAAGCTGCATCACCCCCATCGCGGTGGCAGGTAAAAAGCCCGTGTATAGGCTGTTGGAGTAAACCCGTCCCACATTGAGCGGGTGGAAGCCATCCACATCCTTATGCGGGGCGATCGCCTCGATCACCCGCCTCGTGTCTACATGTTTAGGTAGAGGCAGTTGCACCAAAATCCCATGCACGCTAGTATCGTGGTTGTAACGCTCTAACAAGTTTAATAATTCTGCTTGGGGGGTTTGCTCGGGCAGGGTTTCTAGTACGCAATCTATCCCCACCCGTGCGCAGGCTTTGGCTTTCATATGGACATACAGCACGCTGGCGTCGTCTGTGCCGACCAACACCACCACGAGCTTAGGGCAAATATGCCGGGTTTCTTGCAGAGTCCGCACCTCATGGCGCAAAGCCTCTTCCTTTAAACGTGCTAGTGCGTAGCCATCTAGTAAAACCATCACCTAACTTACTTGAATTTTTACGCTATTATAATCAAAAATTATTGAAAGAAACGGCTTGCTTAAACAAAGTGTGCTTTTGATCGGCGTTTTGCTCGTGGGTCTTTTTGGTGCAGACAAGCCCAAAGACGGCAGTTTCATCACCATTTTAGAGTACGGCAAGGAACTTTACAACAACCCTAGAAACATCAGCTGTGTGAAGTGCCACGGGATCAGCGGGCAGGGGAAGGTCATCACCCGCTACACCGCCACCAACCAAGAGCGCATTTTTAAAGCCCCCCCCATCAACAACTTTGCCAGTGTCGTGGACTTTGCAAACGCCCTAGAGCGGGCTAAATCCATCATGCCCCGCTACAATCTCACCCCCGATGAGATCAAAGCGATTTACTACTACCTCCGCTCCACTAAGGACAAACAGCCCTAAGCCCCCTTGTAATTTTTGAAAATGTCTTGGCTCACCTTGTAGCTGCAAAACTTAGGCCCGCACATGGAGCAAAACTCCGCTTCTTTAAAGACCTCTTGGGGCAGGGCTTCATCGTGGTATTCTCTAGCCCGATCGGGATCAAGGGCTAATTCGAATTGTTTGTTCCACTCAAAGGCATACCGCGCATCGCTCATCAAGTCATCCCTAACTCTAGCATTGATCCGCCCCCTAGCAATGTCAGCGGCATGTGCGGCGATTTTATAGGCGAGTATCCCCTCTCTTACATCTTTAGCATTAGGTAGCCCTAAGTGCTCTTTAGGCGTTACATAGCAGAGCATCGCCACGCCCTTGTAGGCTGCCAAACACGCCCCGATCGCACTGGCGATGTGATCGTAGCCGGCCGCAATGTCGGTAACCAAGGGTCCTAGCACATAAAAGGGGGCCTCGTTACACAATTCTTTTTGCAGTTTGACATTGCGCTCGATTTGATTTAGGGGCACATGACCTGGACCCTCAATCATCACCTGTACATCTTTTTCATAGGCTCTTTGGGCTAACTCGCCCAAAACTTTTAGCTCGGCAAATTGCGCCGTGTCGCTGGCATCGGCTAAACAGCCCGGACGCAGTGAATCGCCTAAACTTAAACTCACATCGTATTCTTGGCAAATCGCCAAAATGTCGTCAAAGGCTGTATAAAAGGGGTTTTGTTTGTGATAATGCATCATCCAAGAGGCCATCAAACTCCCTCCACGGCTTACAATCCCCATTTTACGGCGGCTCACAAAGGGCATATGCTCGAGCAAAAACCCGCAGTGGATGGTGAAGTAACTCACCCCTTGTTTGGCTTGTTTTTCTAGCACGGCTAGCATGGTGTCAATATCTAGTTTCATCACATCGTTATTCACATCGTGCAAGATTTGGTACATGGGCACGGTGCCAATAGGCACGCTTGAGGCGGCGATGATTTCCTTTCTAATCATATCCAAATCCCCACCCGTGGACAAATCCATCACCGTGTCCGCCCCGTATTTAATGGCAATTTGCAGTTTTTCCACTTCCCCTTGGGCGGAGTGGACGATTGCCGAACTGCCAATGTTGGCATTAATTTTGGTCTTGAGCGCAATGCCAATGCCCATGGGCTCTAAATTCCTATGTTGTATGTTGGCGGGGATGATGAGCCGCCCCCTAGCCACTTCTTTACGCACCAGCTCAGGGCTGATTTCTTCAATATTTGCAATGTAGGCCATCTCTTCGGTGATGATGCCTTTTTTGGCGTAATGCAGTTGGGTCTTAATGCGATCTGTGCGCTTGTCTAGGTAATCTCTTGGCATACTTCTCCTTTGCTAAAAGTACCACACTAACACAAGCGTGTAAATGTAGGCTTAAAATCTGCCCTAACACCCCTTTAAGCTAGAAAATACTAAGATCCGCTTTTCGTTTTTTGGTTTAGCTTGGAGTCAGTGGGTGGGGGTAAAATTCACCTAAAGGGGCTATTTGCAGCCACGCCAGGATCTTTCGCTCGTTTTAGCTGCCGCAGGGGCTAGCAGTCGCTTTACTCCCCATTTGCCCAATTTCCCCCACATTAAAAAGCAATTTTGGCGTTTAAACGGCGTGCCTCTAGTGCAAAAGGTCTATGAAGATTTTAACCATTTAGGGCTATTTGCGCAGATTTTTATCTTGGTGTCTAACCGCTTGGAGCAGGTCTATTTAGAACAGCTTTTATGCGGCACAAATTTACGCGTGCTCGTGGGCGGGGCGAGCCGCCAAGAGTCGGTGCAAATCGCCCTAGAGCGCGTGCAAACCCCCTTGGTGGTGATAAGCGACATTGCCCGCTACCAAGTGGACTTTGAGGTGCTAGAGCGGCTCTTAGAGCGCATGCAAGGCGGACTAGATTGTGTCGCCCCGGCGTTAAGCTGCACGGATACGATGGTTTATTACAACCCCACCGCCACCCCCCCCTACCAAGCCTTGGATCGCAAGCGCGCTTTAAGGGTGCAGACCCCCCAAATTTGCCGCACTTCTGTGTTAAAACAAGCCTACAAGGCGGGGGAATTTACCGATGAGAGCAGTGCCATTTTAAGTCTAGGTGCGCATGTCACCTACATTGAGGGCAGCCCCACACTAGACAAGCTCACCCACGCCCACGACCTGCCCGCTCACCACACCAGCACCACCACCCACACCGGACTAGGCTTTGATGTGCACGGCTTTGAGGGGGGCAAGATCATGAAGCTGGGCGGGATTGTGATTGCGCCTAGTGATTGTGTGGATTGTGGGTTTAAGGCGCACAGCGATGGAGATGTGCTCTTGCATGCGCTCATAGATGCCCTGCTTGGGGCGATTAATGGGGGAGACATTGGGATGTATTACAGCGACAAAGACCCTAGTTTCAAAAATAAGGATTCGGCACAGATGTTACAAGAAATCCATCAACTCGTGCAAAGTGTGGGGCATTTTGTAGAAAGGGTAGATTTGACCCTTTTTGCCGACATGCCTAAAATCGCTCCCTATAGGGCGTTGATTAAACGAAATTTGGCAGAATTGCTAGGCATGCGAGTAGAAAATATTAATTTAAAAGCCACCACCTTTGAGGGGCTGGGCTTTATCGGCAGAAAGGAGGGCGTGGGCGTGCAGGCGTTGGTGCAGACCCGTGCCCTATGGGTGATCCATGAATAAAGTCGGCAGTGTTTTAATCATTGAGGATGAGGTCCATTTAGCCCAAAGCATTTACTCCACCTTGAGCAGTGCGGGCTATCAATGCCAAAGCGCCACGAGCATTTTCCATCACTTTAAAGAGGATTACGATGTGATCTTGCTCTCTTCTAAGGCGTGCGTGGATCGGTGTGAACTCTTTGTGCGCAAGAACGCTAGAGCGATCATCATCATCATGTCCTCTTTTGTGAGCGAGGATGGGGTCAATCGCCCCCTAAAAGCGGGGGCCAAAGACTACATTTTAAAGCCCTTTAAAATGGAGGAACTCTTAAGGAAAATCACCTACCACCGCTCTTACCAAAAGGCGATCGAGCGGGCGAGCATGTATGAAAAATATTTAGATTTTAGTGCCCAAAATTGCGAGGTGGATGTGCACGCCGATCACAGTTTCCCCTTGATCTTACAAAGCCATGCACAGATTGGGGCGGACATGTTCGTGTTAAACTACGCCCGCTTGCACGACTTTTACTTGGAGTTTTTCTCCTTAAAAAACCTAGAGGATCTGCCAAAGCAGCCCAAGTGTTCTAAACACTCCGAGCGCTCTTGCATCGCCTACTTCACGCATTTGGAAGTGTTGAGTTTAAAGGAGAGAGAGAGGTTTTTAAGCACTCTTGAAGCCCACAACGCCATTGTGAGCTTTGTGGGGCAAGAGAGTTTAGACTACGCGAATTTGCTCTCTTTAGAGAGCAGCCAGCCTACCTTGTCCTTCAATTTGCTCTCCATCCAAGACTACGAGAAAAGTGCCATCCAGCAATTCAGTGCGTCTTACACCGACACCGAGCTAGCCAAACGCCTAGGCATCAGCCGCAAATCCCTTTGGGAGAAACGCCGCCGCTACAACTTGCCTAGAAAGCCCCAAGTAGAAGCCTAAGCCTTTGCGAGCACAAGGGCGAACGCCACCTTTGCCCCCACTTGGCGTAGGGTTTGGATTGCTTGGCGTAGGGTTGTGCCTGTGGTGAGCACATCGTCCACCAAAAAGTAAGCTAAATTAGGATCGCCCTTAAAGACAAAGCCCTTAGGGTTTTTTTGCCGAAATTCCAAACTCTGCCCGGCGTAGGTGATGTTTTTTGTGGCGCATAATTTATTATAAACAGGTTTGCAGGAGCTGTTTTTGCAAAGTGCGTGGGTGATGGCAGCGGTGTGGGAGTAACCCCGCTTGATGTGATCGTCAATGGGCAGGGCATAAAGGGGCTGTTGTAAGAGAGGTTTTAGCAAGTTTTGCGCCCTCAATGCCAAGAGGGACAAAAGACGGCTGCCTATGAGGCTATACTTGCTTTTTAGTAAAAACTCTATCTCATCGTAGGCGTAAAAGCTGTAAATGGGGGTATTTTCTAGTCTATAGTTTTCTAGGAGTGGGGCTAGCTCGGCGTAGCAGCGCTTGCAAAGAAGCTTGAAACTGAACGCCCCACAGCTAAAACAGCGCACTCTAGACCTTGAATTTCTTAAACTCTATGTCTAGTTCTTGGTTTTTCTCCACAATTTGGGTGCTGTGGCTCTCTAAATTATTGCGCACTTCTTTAACCCCAGCAAAGATTTGGATGAACTCGTTGATGACTTGGTTTAATTCTTCCATTTTTGCCACCACGACCTTATTCTGCTCCACGGTGTTTTGGGACTTCACTTTGGTTTGGCTCAAATTGTCCTTGGCATTTTGCGCATCTGTGATGAGCAGAGAGGTTTTTTCAGACACTTCTTGCGACTGCGTCGCTCCATTTTGCACCCGCTCGCCCATGTTCTCAATGCTTTGGGTCACCATATTCACCATTGCCGTGATCTCACCCAAAGATTTTTGCGTTTTCTCGGCGAGGTTGCGCACTTCATCGGCGACCACCGCAAAGCCGCGCCCATGTTCACCCGCCCTAGCTGCTTCAATGGCAGCGTTTAGGGCAAGCAAATTCGTTTGATTTGCGATGCTGTCAATGATAGACAAGATATTTTTAATTTCGGCGGCGTGTTTGACCAGCTCGATCGAATCTGTGGCGATCTCTTGTTGGATTTGCACGGACAGCAAAATCGAATCGACGGAGTTTTGGATTTTTGTGATGAACTCGTTTAAAATGGTGTCGGTGGCATCCAAATTAGCGATCGTTTCACTGAGATTGTTTTGTGCCGACTGCAAACTTTCTCCAGCTTCTTGGTTAATGTGCTTTAGGTTTTCGACCGAGTCTAATTCCTTGCGCCCCGCTTCTTTTAGTCTATCCGTGGATTCTTTTAGAGCTTGTCCCACTTGGTTGTTTTTCTCCACAATGCCCTTACCGATTGTAATGATCCCAGCGATTTTGGCGATGAATCGGTCTACATGTCCTGAAACCGCTGCAATTTCATCGCTACCGGTGATGTTCAAACGGCGGGTTAAATCTGCCTCTTGTGAGGACACTAAATCCTTAGCCGTGTTTTCTAGGCGGCTTAAAGGACGGATCACATTTCTTTGCACCACAAATAAGAGCAAAGCAATGATCACGATAGAAATCCCCATCATCCACGAGAGGGTTTTGATACTAAAAGCATTAGCATTGCTGTAGGTTTCTTTTAAAGAGAGTTTGACCTCCATCACCCCGATCATGTCCCCGGGTTTGTTGTTGGTGTGGCATTTCACACAAGCGGCATCGCCCACTAAGGGCTGTAGAACCAAGACATGCCGATTGTTGCCATGCCCCTCTACCAAGACCTTTTGCGGGGTCTTGGGGTTGTTAAAGTAGTTGCGGATACGCGGATCGTTGGTAAACTTTGTATTCAAACCAAATAGCTTAATGTCGTCTTGTCCGGGGTAAAACTTCATTTTAACACCCGGTAGCTTATTGCTATCGTCTATGGCTTTATAAATGGCTTTGGTTGTTCCCACTGCGATGGCTTGCACAATGGTGTTGATGATCGAAGCGTTGATGCTTTTAGCCACAGACTTACCCTGAGTTTCTGCTAAGTTGGCATAATCTCTTTGGATCAACATAAACACCAAAAGTGCAAAAAGACTCAACAAAATCACTAGGTAGATTAAAGCCCGGGTTTGCAAACTCTTAAACACCTATGCTCCTTGCATCGAATAAAATAGTAATGCGATCTCTATCATAGCAAATAAAATTAGCCTACAAAAGGTAAACGGGTGTGTGGGCTAATGTCTAGGCTATGCAAAGGGGTAAAGTCTTCACACCGATACAACTCCACCCCCGCCCTTGCGACCATCGCCGCATTGTCGCTACAAAACTCTAGGGGGGCTAATAACAAATCTAAGCCCAACTCCCCACATAGAGCGTTGATGCACTCTCTCACATAAGCATTTGCGCTCACTCCCCCCACTAAACCCAAAGTTTTAATGGGGCTGTTTGCAAAGTAACGGCGCAAATTCTGCACTAAGTGGACGGTGGCTGTTTCTTGAAACCCCGCACACAAGCGGGTTTTAAAACTCTCGCTTAAAACCCCCTTTTCTCTCTCTTTTAAAATAGCCAAGCGCACGGCATTTTTAAGCCCTGAAAAGCTAAAGGCTAGCCCCTTGTGGTCTTTGAGCGGTAAGGTGAAGTTTAGCTTTTCTTGGGGGGGGCAATCTCTAGCTAGAGTTTCTACTATGGGACCGCCAGGATAGCCAAGCCCTAGCATTTTAGACACCTTGTCAAAACTTTCGCCTAGGCTGTCATCTAGGCTTTGTGCCACAATTTGCATGTTCTGCGCGTCATGCACTTCTATAATCAAAGTATGCCCGCCAGACACAAGCAATACGCTCAAAGGAAGGATAACGGGCTTGTCAATGAAAAGCGAGTAAATATGGGCTTGTAAGTGGTCTATGGAAATTAAGGGGATTTTTAAGCCCAAAGCTAAGGTTTTTGCGAGTATTAACCCTTCTAAAAGGGTAACACTTAGTCCCGGGCAAGTGGTGATGGCAATGGCTTTAAGGGCACTAAAGCCGCCTAGAAACTCTTTAGCCCTTTTAGCCAAAAGGGGGAGATTGACAGCGTGCAACCTAGAGGCAAGCTCGGGCACAACGCCCCCATA
Source organism: Helicobacter sp. NHP22-001 (assembly GCF_030270165.1). NCBI lineage: Bacteria > Pseudomonadati > Campylobacterota > Epsilonproteobacteria > Campylobacterales > Helicobacteraceae > Helicobacter > Helicobacter sp. NHP22-001. The sequence continues at coordinate 522,100 of NZ_BSWS01000001.1, forward strand.
GGGACTATGTGCGCTCTCTTGAGAAATCTTAGAGTGCCAAAGCAATTTGGCGGTTTGTAAATCCATGAGTGCTAGCGAGCTGTCATCGCAACTGCTTTCAATGCCAAGCAACATAACACCCCCTTGTGCGCTATAATAGCAAGCCATTATACTAAAGGGACACTATGAAGAGATTAAAGGCTGAGTGGGAGGAACAAAGCGCCGTTTTAATGGCATACCCACACACTGCCACCGATTGGGGGGCATATTTAAACGAGGCGCAAGACTGCTTTTACAACATTATCCGCGCCTTGAGCCATTACCAAGAAATGATTGTCTGCGTGCATCCCAACGATACCAAGAGCCAAGATAGCCTAGCCAAACTTAGCCAAGTGCATATCGCCTTGGTTGACAGCAACGACACTTGGACGCGCGATTTTGGTCCGCTGTGCGTGGAAACCAATGGCATCGCCCTTTATTTGGATTTTATCTTCAATGCGTGGGGGGGCAAATACCAAGCCAACCTAGACAACACCATCACCTCCAAGCTCATGCAAAAGGGGCTGTTAAAGCACTCTTTGCGCTCTGTAAATTTTGTCCTGGAGGGGGGGAGCGTGGAGAGCGATGGAGCGGGGAGTATTTTAACCACCACTTCCTGCCTACTAAACCCTGAGCGCAACCCTAATTTAGACCAAGCCCAAATCGCTGGGGTCTTAAAACGAGAACTTGGGGCGCAACAAATTTTATGGCTAGAGGTGCAACCCTTAGCCGGGGACGATACAGACGGACACATCGACACCCTAGCGCGCTTTTTAGACCCTAATACCATCGCTTATGTGTATTGTGAAAACCGAAGCGATCCCCACTACAACAATTTAAAAAACATGGATAAGCAATTACGCCGTTTTAGAAATGTTGATGGAAAGAGATATAAACTCTTGCCCCTGCCCCTGCCAAGCCCCAAATTTTACCAAGGCGTGCGTCTGCCTGCCACTTATGCGAATTTTCTGTGGGTGAATAACAATGGGCAAAGAGTGTTGTTCGTCCCCACTTACCAAGACCCAGCCGATGACAAAGTCTTAAAGCTCTTGAGAAGTTACATAGAGACAGAGGTTGTGGGCGTGGATTGTTCGGTGCTCATCCGCCAAAAGGGGAGTTTGCACTGCGCCACCATGCAACTTTACTAGGGCATTTTGGTTAAACTACGCATTAGTGGGCGGGTGCAGGGTGTGGGTTTTCGTCCCTTCATCTACAACCTAGCCCATAAACTCGGCACAAAGGGCTATGTCTGCAATGTGGGCGGGCAGGTGGAAGTGGTGCTAGAGAAAGCGCATTTAGAGGCGTTTTTAAAAGAACTAGACAATAAACCCCAAGAAGCCCAAATCACCGCCATCACCCAAGAGCCCACCGCTACTCTAGACACACCCTTTTACATCGCCCCAAGCTGTGGCGTGGATTTAAGCCTTAAGGACAGCTTGCCCCCAGATTTAGCCATTTGTGAAAGTTGCCTCAAAGACACCCAAGATCCCACAAGCCGTTTTTACAACTACCCTTTTACCGCTTGTGCGCATTGTGGTCCGCGCTTTAGTTTGCTAGAGAGCCTACCCTACGATCGCCCCCACACTTCTATGAAAGACTTCCAACTCTGCGAGGATTGCGCTAAAGATTACAACGACCCCACGAGCCGCCGTTTTTTTGCCCAAACGATGAGTTGCCCCAAGTGCCCCATCGCCTTACACTTTCTCAGCCCCCAAGGCATAGAGCGCCAAAATGCTTTGCAAGAAGCCATAGATGCCCTAAAAGCGGGCGTGGTTGTGGCAATTAAGGGCGTGGGGGGCTTTGCGCTCACGGCTCTAGCCACCAACAAAGAAGCCATAGAACAAATCCGCACACTCAAAGCCCGCCCCTTTAAACCTTTAGCCTTAATGGTGCCTAGCCTCCAAGAGGCGTTAAAATGCGTGCATTTAAGCCAACTTGAGCTAACAGCCCTAAGCTCCAAAGAAGCCCCCATTGTGCTTGCCCTTAAAAAGACGCAAGAATACGACCACCTAGCCCCCAACCTCAACACTTTAGGCGTGCTCTTGCCCTACACAGCATTACATTTTTTGATCGTGCAAGAAGTGGGGGCGATTGTCTTTACCAGCGCAAACTTAAAGAGCGAGCCTATCATCACTAATTTAAAAGACTTGCAAGCCAAATTCCCCCACATTTGCGTTTTAAACCACGACCGCCCCATAATGCATGGCATCGATGATAGTGTTGTGCGCCTTGTGGCAGGCAAAATGCGCCTTGTGCGCTTGGCACGGGGCTTTGCGCCTTTGCACCTGCCTTTAAGCGCACCTGAAAATATTCTGGGTATGGGCGGGCATAACAAGACAAATTTATGTTGGTTGAAAGAGGGGTGCTTGGTTACGCCCGAACTTGGGGGTTTTAAGAGCATGGCAAGCCTTGAGCGTTACAAAGAGGATTTAAGTTTTTACACAAAACTCTATGGCGTGCCTAAAGTGGTCGGGCTGGACTTGCACCCGGGCTATCTCTCTAGCCAAGTAGGCAAAGAGCAAAATGCACCCACACAAGAAGTGCAACACCACACCGCCCACTTACACGCCTTGCTTGCCGAGTGGGGTTTAACACACACCTTTAAGGACGGGCAATCTGTGCTCGCCTTCATTTGCGATGGGGCAGGGCTCTCTTATGAAAAGAGCATTTGGGGCGGAGAGGTCTTTTTAGCCACCTACCAAAAGGGTTTTTTTAAAACAGAACACTTACACAGCCTAGAAACCACCTTTTATCCCAGCTCCACAAGTTTATTAAAAGATGCGCACAGCCTAGGCTACGCTTTGGCTTACCAACACCACCTAGCCTTCGCCCCCCTTTTGTGCGAATCCACAATGGCTAAGAACCTTGCCACCATCATTTCTAAGCGGATCGCCACAATCCCCAGCACCTCTGTGGGGCGGCTTTTTGACGCTGTGGCGGGCTTTTGTAGTGTAGGCACCATCAACACCTATGAAGCCCAAAGTGCTATGCAATTAGAAAGCCTAGCCACCACACACCCCACAGATGAGTTCTACCCCTTTGAAATCCAAGAAGACATTTTAATCGCCCCCATGTTAAAGGCAATGGAGCGCGATATTTTAAGCGAAAACCACGCTCTAGCGGCGAAAAAATTCCACAACACCCTAGCCCACATAGCCCTAGGTTTGTCCGTGCGCTATAATCTACCTTTGCTCTTGGGTGGGGGGGTGTTTTTAAACCGCTTGTTGGGCGACACTATCCAAGAGATTTTTAAAGATAGGGTGTTTTTCTTGCCTGAAATTTTACCGCCCACAGACGGAGCTTTAGCCTTAGGGCAAGTCCATTTTGTGGCAAATTCATTAAAGGGGTCGCATGCAAGTTGTTAGTTTGAGTGGGGGCAATGGGGGCAAGGAGGCACAAGTTCTCATAGAGAAAGTTTTTATGCCCTATTTGCAAGAGTTTTTAGCCGCACGAGGCGAGGATGCGGGGGTGTTTGAGGCTAGGGGGGCTTTGGCTCTTAGCACGGATAGTTTTGTGATCGATCCGCTCATTTTTGAGGGGGGCGATATAGGCAAGCTGTGCGTGTGTGGGAGCGCAAACGATGTTGCTATGGGTGGGGCGCACCCTAAGTATTTGAGCGTGGGTTTTATTTTAGAAGAGGGACTGGAAGTGGAGTTGTTGCAACAAATCCTAAGCTCCATGCAAGAACAACTGCGCTTGGGGGGGCTTAAATTGCTCTCATTAGATACTAAGGTTGTGCCTAAGGGCTGTGCGGATAAAATTTTTATCAACACGACCGCTGTGGGCTCTGTGCTCTACCCGAATTTGAGTGCCAAAAATTTAAGAGAGGGGCAGGTGATTATTGTGAGCGGGGCTATTGGCACGCATGGGGCTTTGCTCTTTTCTAAAAGAGCGGAGATCCAATTAGACACGCCTTTGGCTAGCGATTGCCAGCAATTATTCCCTTTGCTCGAGCCCGTGTTTAAAAGTGGGTGCAAGATCCACGCTTTAAGGGACGCAACAAGGGGGGGGCTAGCCTCTGTGTTGCACGAGTGGGCGCAAAGTTCTAAGGTGGGGATAGAAGTGGATGAGGATAAAATCCCCATTTTAGAGGGTGTTAGGGGGGTGTGTGAAATTTTGGGGCTAGAGCCCTATGTCTTGGCAAATGAGGGGGTTTGTGTGCTAAGTGTGGAGGCTTGTGATGCATCTAAAATTTGTGCCCTTTTACAAGAGGGGGGGGCAAAGGAAGCGTGCATTATCGGGAGGGTTATTAGCCAAAAAGGGGTGTTTTTAAAAACCCCTTGGGGCTCCAAACGCCCCCTAGACATCCTTGAGGGCGAGCTGTTGCCTAGGATTTGTTAGGGTGCTAAATACAATGAAGCCCTAGTGAAAGCCGTTTAAAGCCCATAACCATTCACAAAAACCCTACTTGAATCCTCAAAGCCCCGTTGACTAAGGTATACCTAAAGACCACCCCTTGACAAACATGCGGGATTTGCCACAGCGACATCCACTCTGCCTACAGCGAATGGCATGACGGCATCTACCCTATGATCCCCGGTCATGAAATTGCGGGTGTGGTTAAGGAAGTGGGCGCACAGGCACGCAAATTTAAAGTGGGGGATAAAGTGGGTGTGGGTTGTTTTGTCAATTCTTGTAAAGAGTGCGTCCCTTGCAGTGATCACCACGAACAATTTTGCAAAAAAGCGGTGTTCACCTACGATTGCAAGGACTATTTTCACAATGACGAGCCCCACATGGGAGGGTATTCTAATTGTATTGTGGTGGATGAAGACTACATCATCCGTGTCCCCCACGATGCGCCCCTAGAAAAAGTCGCCCCCCTGCTCTGTGCGGGCATCACCACCTACTCCCCTTTAAAATTCTCCAGTGTTAAAGAAGGCTCAAAAGTGGGCATTGCTGGCTTTGGCGGGCTGGGGCATATGGGCTTGAAATACGCCTTGGCAATGGGGGCTGAAGTGAGCGTGATCGGGCGCAGTGAAGCCAAAAGAGAAATGGCGTTGAAAATGGGGGCAAAATACTATTACAGCGATGTCAAAGACGCAAAGGGGGCAAATTTAGATCTCATCATCTCCACCATCCCCACCCCCTACAACATGGCAGATTATTTAAATGTGCTCGCCTATGGGGGTGAATTTGCCATTGTGGGCTTGCCTCCAAGAGACAAACCCATCACCCTCAGCGCCTCTAACTTTGTGTGGCATGCCAATAAAAAAGTCTATGGCTCACTCATTGGAGGGATTAAAGAAACCCAAGAAATGCTAGACTTTTCTGTTTTGCACAACATTTACCCCGAAATTGAGCTGGTTACAGGCAAAGATATTGACAGAGTGTATTACGATCTCACCCACTCTAATGCCCAATTTCGCCATGTCATTGACATGAAAAAGTCGTTTAGCTCTTAAAATGGGGGGTTACAAGGCTTTAAATTATTTTGTCTCAAGGGCTAGCAAGCCCGCACCCACTAACCCGCGCCCCCCATTTTGCGTTTAAGCAATGGTGCTAGCCCTTGACGCCTTTTGTTTGCATGGGGCGCGGTTAAAAACTTGACAAACACTAGGTGTTGGGTTTTATAATGTAGCACCTAAAAATTTTAAGGAGTTAGTGTGTTTTTGCGATCTTTGATCCTAGTCTCAGCTTTCACTTTGGGCATGCAAGCCCAGCCCTTTGTAAGCACGAGCCGCGCCCCAAGCCACATACAAGGGGACAATTTTTATGTGAGTCCCAAGGTGCATATCCAAGAGGTGCATTTTAAAAACCAATACGGCTTAGAAGTGGCGGCGAAATTATTCACCCCCAAGGCAATGCAACAGGGCAAAAAATACCCCGCCTTGATTGTAGGCCACCCCATGGGGGCTCTGAAAGAACAAGCAAGCCAGCTTTACGCCACGAAGTTAGCCGAGAGGGGCTTTGTTACCCTAAGCTTTGATTTGAGTTTTTGGGGGCAGAGTGCAGGCACGCCCCGCCACGCTGTGTTGCCCGACATGTATGTGGAGGACTTCAGTGCAGCCGTAGATTATCTAGGCACGAGAAAATTTATCGATAGAGAGAAAATCGGGGTTGTGGGGTTGTGTGCGAGTGGGGGCTTTGCTTTGGCGGCCGCAAAAATCGACCCACGCATTAAAGCCATCACCACGGTGAGCATGTACGACATGGGCGATGCCACCAGACATGGGGTGCAAAATTCCACTAGCAAAGCACAGCTCAAGGCGTTTTTAAAAGAGGCGGCTAATGAGCGCTACAAAGAGTTTAGCACGCATAAAATCACTCGCTATGTGGTGGGCACGCCCACCAAGATTGATAAAAATTCAAGCCCCATTGCCAAAGAATTTTACGACTTTTACCGCACAAAGAGGGGTGCATACACCCCACAGGGGCAAGACCCCAAACTAGACACCATGCCTATGTTCTCTAGCGATGTCAAGTTCATCAACTTCTACCCTTTTGAGGACTTAGACAGCATTTCGCCCCGTCCCATTTTAATTCATCACAGGCGTAAGGCACACTCTAGGGAGTTTAGCCAAAAAGCCTACGCCAAAGCCGCCCAGCCCAAAGAGCTTTACTATGTCAAGGGGACCGGGCTGTGGATTTATACGACCGCGCTAATCTCATCCCCTTTGACAAAATCACGCAATTTTTCCAAAAAAATCTCCATGTAAAGGATTAATCATGTCTGTCCTAGTCATCTTAGCCCACCCTAATTTAAGCACCCAATCACGGGTAAATCAAGCCCTTAAAGCTGCCCTAGAGCCCACAAGCGTAGCGATCAGCGATTTATACGCCCCCCGATTACAACTAATGTCAAACGCAAGGTAGAGTTTAGAGCTTTTGCGGCAAGGGCAGTTTTTAGCACATACAAATAATGGAGCGCAAGAACCCCACAGCCCCAAACTCCCTAAAACAACCTGTAAATGGCGGTGGAGATGGTGACGAGGCCAAAGCATAAGATGAAGAGGTTTTGCCATGGGTTTTTGTATTTGTGTAGTTGGGGGAATTTGTAGATGGCATAAAGGGGCATTAAGTAGAGGATGATGGCTAAAATAGGGCCACCAATGCTCTCGATGATTTCTAACACGCTGGGGTTTTCATACGCCACAAGCCACGCCACTAAGAAGATGATGAGGGCGGTGATTTTATTGGCTCTGGTGGGGGAGATTTTTTGCTTAGTGGCGTAAAATAAAAGGCGGTTCAAGCCCTCGCGCACGCCCAAATAATGCCCGAAAAAGGATTTGCCCATCGCCACAAAGGCAACGATGGGCGCGACTAGGGCAAAGGTTTTCATGTCTTCAAAATGGTTAGCCAAATAGGACAAAATGGGTAGGTTTTGCGCTTTGGCCTCTTTAAACTCCGCAGGGCTTAAACACATCGCACACGAAAAGACAAAGAACATCACCGTTACAATCATCAAAACATTGCTCCTAGCGATGATGGTCGAAGCCTTTTTGTCCGCCTCCTGCCCATAGGTTTGCTTACAATGCACGGCGAGTGAGGAGATGATGGGCGAGTGGTTGAAGGCAAACACCATCGTGGGCAAGATCAAAAGCATGACCACCCCTAAACTCTCGCCCCCAACCCCACTCAAATGGATGTTTTCAAAAAGCGCGTTGTTCCATTTGGGGATGAGCCACAGGGCGCTAAAAACCAGCACGGCGATGAAAGGAAAGACAATGGCGGACATGGTTTTGATCACCACCTCCTCGCCAAAGCTCACCACAAACATTAAAACCCCCACCACCAAAAAAGAGAGCCATAAGCGGTTAGGCGCACCCAAGCCCAATTGATTCACCAAGAAACTCTCAATGTTGTTTGTGATCCCCACGCTATAGACCAGCAAAATGGGGAAAATCGCAAAGAAATACAACAGAGTGAGCAACACGCCCCCGAATTTACCAAAATAATTCTGCCCGACCACGGTGATGTCATCGCTCTTGTCCGAGCCTTCTAGCACAAAACGGCACAGGGCGCGGTGGGTTAGAAAAGTTAAGGGAAAGGCGAGCACCAACATGACAATCAAGGGGATCAACCCCCCTAGCCCCGCATTGATGGGCAAAAACAGCACCCCAGCCCCAATGGCCGTACCATAGAGGCTTAAGCTCCACATCAAGTCCTCTTTGTTCCCTTTTGTCATCGTAACCCGCCTTGAAATTTGTAAAAGCTCACATTTTAGTCTATTTTTATGGATAAAATCCTTACTATATTAATCTTTGGTTTAAAAAAGGATTTTCACCCTTCTAGTAAGTCTTAAAAATTTGCCCTCCACCCCTTGACAAACACTAGGTGTTAGGTTTTATAATCTAAACACAAAAACACTTTAAGGAGAACACATGTCTGTTTTAGTTGTTGTAGCCCACCCCGACTTAGCCCAATCACGAGTGAATAAAGCCTTAAAAGAAGCTCTAAGCTCTACAAGCGTGGAGGTGAATGATCTATACGCCCTCTACCCCGATTTTAAAATCAATGTGGCGTGCGAGCAGGATAAATTAGTCAAAGCTAAGCACATTGTTTTGCAATTCCCCATGTTTTGGTATTCTTGTCCGTCCCTTTTGAAAAAATACTTTGATGATGTGCTGACCTATGGTTTTGCCTACGGCTCTAAGGGCAAGGCACTAGAGGGCAAGGGTTTTAGTTTAGCCATCAGTATGGGCGCACGCGAGGGGGATTTTCAAGGCAAATTTAGCTTAGAGAGTGTCCTAACCCCCTTTAGGGCGATTAGCCACTTCATCGGCACTAAGTACGCCAAGCCCTTTCTCACCTATAACACCGGCAACTTGAGCGACACCGCCTTAAAAGCCCAAACCCAAGCTTACCAAGAGTGGATTAAGGGGCTTGCATGAAAGACATTTTTGAGCGGGATTTAAGCGGGGAGATGGTGAGTATGGACGACCCCGAGTTTCACAAACTTTACAGCGTGATCACAAACGCCCAAAGGCTTATCCACAAACTCAACACTCAAGAGTTAAGCCCTGAAGAAATACGGGCTTTAATGACCGAGCTTACAGGCAAGCCCTTTGATGCCACCAACACGATTTTACCCCCTTTCTATGTGGATTTTGGGCGCAATATCAACTTTGGCAAGCATTTTTTTATGAACTCGGCTTGTAGTTTTATGGATAGGGGAGGGATTGAGATAGGTGATCATGTTTTCATCGCTCCCAAAGTGTGTTTAACCACAATCAACCACGACTTCAATCCCTACAATAGGCGCACGACCTTTTGTAAGCCCATTGTCATAAAAGATCGGGTGTGGATTTGCATCAACGCCACCATTTGCCCCGGGGTTACGATCGGAGAAAACTCCATTGTCGCGGCTGGGGCGGTGGTTACTAAAGATGTCCCCCCTAATGTCATCGTGGGGGGCAACCCGGCTAAAATCATCAAGACTATAGAGGTCAAAAATGCCTAAAATTCTCCCTTCTTTACTGTTTTCATTTGCCCTACTTGGGGCGCACACCACACATAAAGGAAAACCCATGCAAGAGATACACACAAAGGTAGATTTTAAGAGTTTTGAGGGCACAAGCGACAAATTCAGCGGTAAAGTGCATATCCAAATCCTATTTGGCCCAAACAAATGGCGTAACTTTAGCGGGGGTATCGTGCATTTTAGCCCCAAAGCTAGGAGTGCTTGGCACACCCACCCCGCAGGGCAAACGCTCTTAGTAACAGAGGGGGAGATTTACACGGGCACCGCCGATGGCAAGGTAAGCGTAGCTCACAAGGGCGATGTCATCTCTTGCCCGCCGGGGGTGAAACATTGGCACGGGGCAGGACCTAGCATGGGTGGAGCACATTTAGCCCTAACGGGGGATAAAAACGGCGAAAATGTCCATTGGCTCGAAAAGGTGAGCGATGTAGAGTATAACAAGGCGATAAGCTCCCTAAAGCCCGCCAAGCCCACCAAAAGTGCCTTTAACCCCTTTGCAAACAGCCCCTTAAAGAGCGATCCGCAAATGTTTCGCACCTTCAACCATTTCGCCATGCAAGAGGCTTTCAAAACTTCAGGCTTAAGCGTACCCGAATACAGCCAAATTTTATTAGCGTCCTTAGTGGCTCTAGGCTCTGTGCCCCCATATGCCAATGCCCTAGAAAGCGTGCTAGAACACCTAAAACCCCAAGCTATTAGAGAGATTTTATACCAAGCCATCCCCTATGTGGGCTTTGCGCGGGTGCAGGGCTTTTTAGAGGCGACAGATAAAGCTTTTAGTGCCAAGGGCATTCACCTAGCCCAAGAAGAGGGCATCCCCCAAGCACAAAGGGCACAAAGGGGTCTAACGATCCAAAAAAAGATTTTTGGGCAAGCCATCGAGCAATACAACGCCCAAGCCCCCAAAGACGAGCAACACATACGGCAATTTTTATCGGCAAATTGCTTTGGGGATTATTATGCTAGAGAGGGGCTAGATTTGCGCTTTAGAGAGTTGCTGACCTTTGTTTATTTGCTCTCTTTGGGTGGGGCGGACCCACAATTAAAAGCCCACATAAGGGGCAATTTAAACATAGGAAATGACCGCTACAAACTTATTAGCGTGGTTACGGCGTTGATCCCTGTTGTGGGCTACCCTAGAGCATTAAACGCCCTCAGTGCAATAGATGCGATCACCCCTGCCAAAGACTAGGCAATATGGCATTCACGATTATCGAAGTCGAAAGGCAAACGGGCATCCCTTCGCATAAAATCCGTTTTTAGTACGATAAAGGGCTATTCCCATTTGTGCAAAGCGATTCTAATGGCGTGCGTTACTTCTCTCAAAGCGATGTCGCGTGGGTAGAGTGGGTGCAGTGCTTGCGTGCGTGTGGCAT